>CANQBS010000020.1 GCA_947589075.1 uncultured Acetatifactor sp. | reverse complement strand
CCGGTTCTTTCCGGCTATCTCCACACAGCTTCAGGCTTCCATAAGCTGTCCGGGTGTCTCAGCCAGAGCGCCGCAAATTATTCCAGACCCATCACTTCCATCATCCTGGAAGCGGCTCTTGAGAGGGGCGTTCTCTTACTCCGCACCACACAGATATCCCTTTTGGGAATAATGGCGTTTAGGCGCATTTCAAACAGTTTTCCCGATTCAATCTCTTTTTCGGCGAAGTCCCGGACGACACAGCCCACGCCCAGACTGCGGAGGGCAAACTGCACGATCATATCGCTGGTGGCCAGCTCGAACTCCGGCCGGATCAGCACTCCGTGCCCCGCCAGAAACTGATCCATATAGCTCCTTGTGCTGGTATTTTTCTCAAGAAAGATCATGGGAAGCTTCTCCAGCTCGGACAGATCCACCATATGATTTTTATAAGGCAGAAAACGTCTCCCCGCCACAAAAATATCCTCGATGGGGCGCACCGGAACCGCCTCTATTCCCGCAAGCTCCTCAAAGGGAGAGCTGACCACTCCGAAATCGATCCTGCCGTTTTCCAGAAACTGCAGAGTCTCCGGCGTAGGACCATTAGACACTGTGACCTTGATCTCCGGGTATTTTTCGTGAAAGCGCTCCAGATAGGGCAAAAGATAAAACTGCAGCGTCATGTCGCTGGCGCCGATACGGATTTCCCCCAGTTCCATATTTATCATCTGCTGCACCTTCCGCAGGCCCATCTCCATCTGTTCATAACCTTTTTCCACATAAGAAAAAAGCACCCTGCCCTCCTGGGTCAGGGCAACGCCCCGGGAAGCCCGCAGAAAAAGCGGGATTCCCAGCTGCCGTTCCAGCTGCCTGATCGCCTGGCTCACGGCAGGCTGGGAAATAGCCAGTTCTCCTGCTGCCTGAGTCACGCTTCCTGCCTTCGCCACATAGTAAAATACCTTATATGCCTCCAGATTGCTGATCATGCCGATCCCTCCCCAGGCTTAAGCCCCTTCATCTTAATCCCCGCTCCGGAGTGCTCCAAATTGCCAAACAAAGGAACTTCGTTTTGTGAGACAATGAGCGATCAGGCTCATTTCTCAATCTACTCCTTCAGAGGGCTCTTCCGGTAAATGATGTCGTCTCTGCTGGGTCCATTGCTGATCATGGTAATGGGATACCCGATCTGCCCTTCGATGAATTCAATATAATTCCGGCAGTTCTCCGGCAGCTCCTCATAATTTTTAATGCCCCGGATCTCTGTTTTCCAGCCCGGCAATACCTTAAGCACCGGCTTCGCCTTCTCCAGCTTCGCCGTCACCGGGAACTGGGTGGTCACTTCCCCGTCGATGTCATAACCCACGCATACGGGGATCTCGTCCAGATAACCAAGGACATCCAATACCGTAAAGGCTACATCCGTGGTTCCCTGCAGCCTGCATCCATATTTCGAGGCCACACAGTCAAACCATCCCATTCTCCTGGGTCTGCCGGTGGTCGCCCCATATTCTCCGCCGTCTCCGCCCCGTCTGCGCAGCTCATCCGCTTCTTCACCGAAAATTTCGGAGACAAAGGCTCCTGCTCCTACCGCGGAGGAATAAGCCTTACATACCGTTACGATCTCCTTGATCTCATAGGGAGGAAGTCCCGCGCCGATGGCTCCGAAAGCCGCCAGGGTATGGGAAGATGTCACCATGGGATAAATGCCATGGTCAGGATCCTTCAGAGTGCCCAGCTGACCTTCCAGCAAAATAGTTTTCCCTGCCTTCAGGGCTTCGTCCAAAAAGGCGGACACATCGCCCACGAAGGGCGCGATCATGTCCCGATATCCATGGAGGGTTTCCAAAAGTTCCTTCGGATCGATCTCCGGCTTATGGTACAGGTATTTCAGGGTCACATTCTTGGTTTCGCAGACCCGGGCCACCTTATCCGCCAGAAGCTCTTCCTCGAACAGCTCGTTCACCTGGAAACCGATCTTTGCGTATTTATCCGAATAAAAAGGGGCGATGCCCGACTTGGTGGAGCCAAAGGACCTTCCGGCAAGCCGCTCCTCCTCGTACTGGTCGAATAAAATATGATAGGGCATCACGATCTGGGTCCTGTCCGACACCATGATCTTCGGCGCGGGCACATTCCTGTCCATGATGGACTTCAATTCCTGTATAAAAATAGGGATGTTCAGCGCGACGCCGTTGCCGATGATATTTGTCACATGGTCATAAAACACGCCGGAGGGCAGGGTATGCAGGGCAAATTTTCCATAATGATTGACGATGGTGTGGCCGGCGTTGGCGCCCCCCTGAAACCGGATGACAATATCCGCCTTCTCCGCCATCATATCTGTGATCTTACCCTTTCCTTCATCGCCCCAGTTGGCGCCCACTACTGCTTTTACCATAATTTTCTCCATTCCTTTCCTGGATTTCTATCCTCCCCATACATCAGGGATTATACACCATTTCACTCCATAAGTAAAATCAATATATATTATATTTGTGATAATTTTTTCTTATGTTTTTCAGCGTTTTTCTTTCAAATGATCAAAACGCTCAGGCTGCAAAACTGATGCAAAAAGAAAAGCTTCGGGCAAGGAACGGTTCCAGGCAAAGAAAAATGGGCTGCCGCAACAGCTGAATCATCAGAGTGCGGCGACCCCTTTTCAAATGAATTGCTTTTTTCTCATGAATTGCCCTTTTTATAGATTGCCCTTCTTCTATTGGACTCTTTGGGCTCTTTTCCGCTAATTATCCCTGGAGCACTTCTCCGCGTCAATGGCAAGCACGAGCATCAGGGCACAGAGGGCATCCCCGGGATCGTACACATCGATCACATAGGTATCCGCCCAATGAAACAGTTCCTTGGAAACGATGGCGACAGGCTGCCCCGAAGCGCCCTGGATCCGATAGTCCCATTCCAGGAAATTCCCTTCCACATGCCAGCCGTTGCAGTCGATGTCGTATTTGGGACGCAGGAAGGTAAGTTCCTTACTGATGCATCCCATATACTGCTCCCCGAGATAAAGCTCAAATTTAGGAAGAAAGGTAAACAGCCTTTCTTTTACGGTGCCCACCTCACAGCCTGCAGGATCAAATATTTTCAGGCAATGTCCCCAGGAAAGCTGACCTTTTACAACATAAAGAGTATTCCCGGCTTCATCATAAATATCGTAACTGTCAAACCAGGAAAAGAGTCTCTGTTTAAATAAAAGCTTCATCTGTCCTCACTCTCTTCCATCCCAGCAGTAGGTACAGAGTCTGTCCTTGGGGATGCCCACGGATTCGATCATGTCATCCAGCCTGTTATAGCGCAGGGTGGTGAAATTCAGTTTTTTTCCGATCCGATCCACCATTTCATTGTACTCCTCTGTATTGGGATCCACATAGGCTGCAAGGTCGATCTTTCTTTCCTCGTCGCTGATCTCCTTCAGCACTCTCCTGGCGATCAGTTCCATCTCGGAGGTGGAACGGGAGAAGTTCAGGTATTTGCAGCCAAAAAGCAGGGGCGGACAGGCCGGACGGATATGCACCTCTTTTGCGCCGCTCTGGTACAGGAATTCCGTGGTCTCCCTTAGCTGGGTGCCCCGCACGATGGAGTCGTCAATGAGAAGCAGGCTCTTGCCCTGAATCAGATCGTGGACAGGGATCAGCTTCATCCTGGCGATCAGGTTCCGCTGGGTCTGGATGGTAGGCATAAAAGAGCGGGGCCAGGTGGGCGTATATTTGATAAAGGGTCTGGAAAAAGGAATCCCGGACCGATTGGAATAGCCGATGGCATGAGCCGTGCCGGAGTCAGGGACGCCTGCCACGATATCAGGATGCACATGATCCCTTTCCGCCAGTTTTGCGCCGCAGTTGTAGCGCATCTGCTCCACGCTCATTCCCTCATAGGAAGAAGAAGGATATCCGTAATAAACCCAGAGGAAGGTACAGATCTTCATATCCTTTCCGGGCTTCACCAGGGAGCAGACTCCCTCCGGCGTGACGATCACCACTTCTCCGGGACCCAGTTCCCGCTCATCCTCATACCCCAGGTTCAAGTAAGCGAAGCTTTCGAAGGAAATACAGTAGGCGCCCTGCTTTTTCCCGATGACCACAGGGGTACGCCCCATACGGTCCCTGGCGGCATAAATTCCCTTTGGAGTCATGATCAGGATGGTGATGGAACCGTCGATAAGCTCCTGGGCGTAGCGGATCCCTTCGATCAGGTTTTCCCGCTGATTGACGATGGAAGCCACCAGCTCCGTGGCGTTGATGTCCCCTCCGCTCATCTCCAGGAAATGGGAATGCCCATGGGCAAAAAGCTCCTTTTCGATCTCGGCGGTATTGTTGATCTTGCCCACGGTGGTAATGGCGTAGGTGCCATGGTGAGACCGGATGATGAGAGGCTGGGGTTCAAAATCAGAGATACAGCCGATCCCCAGCTGGCCGCGCATCTCGTTTACTTCTTTTTCAAACTTGGTACGGAAGGGTGCGTTTTCGATATTATGAATAGCGCGGTCAAAGCCCTTCTCCTTATCATAAACAGCCATGCCCGCCCGTCTGGTCCCGAGATGGGAATGGTAATCCGTCCCGAAAAACAGATCAAAGGTACAGTCCTGCTTCGAGGCAACTCCAAAAAATCCACCCATTTCTTTTTTCTCCCTTATGCTATTTTTATAGGTAATTGCGAAATTGCAGTTGTTTGGACCGGTCATTCCGCAATTACCTAACATATTTTTAAACTGTGATTTCAGCCTTTACGCCCAGAAGATCCTTGTTCGCTTCCAGGACAGGCCGGATGACCTTTTCCAGAAATGCGTCCACCTGTTCTTTGGAACGGCCGATATATCTGGAAGGCTCCAGGGTCGCCTGCAGCTCCTCCTCCGTCAGGTTAAAGGCAGGATCCTCCGCGATGAGGGCGAGCAGGTTGTTCTCCTTTCCCTCCACCTTAACGGTGCGGCCAGCCTGCATGGAAAGCTCTCTGATACGCTCGTGCAGTTCCTGACGGTCGCCTCCGTTTTTCACCGCGTCCATCATGATATTTTCCGTAGCCATGAAGGGCAGCTCCGCCAGGAGGTGCTTCTCAATGACCTTGGGATACACCACCAGGCCGTCCACCACATTGAGGCACAGATCCAGGATGCCGTCCACCGCCAGAAAAGCCTCCGGAATGGACAGGCGCTTGTTGGCGGAATCATCCAGGGTGCGTTCAAACCACTGGGTCGCTGAGGTAATAGCAGGGTTCAGGGCGTCGATCATCACATATCTGGAAAGGGAAGCGATACGCTCGCTCCTCATGGGATTGCGCTTATAAGCCATAGCAGAGGAACCGATCTGGCTCTTTTCAAAGGGTTCTTCCACCTCCTTCAGGTGCTGGAGGAGACGGATGTCGTTGCTCATCTTATGGGCGGAGGCGGCGATTCCCGCCAGGACGTTGGCCACCCTGGTATCCACTTTCCGGGAATAGGTCTGGCCGGAGACGGGATAGCATTCCGCAAAGCCCATCCTGGCGGCGATCATGGGATCGATCTTATCGATGGTCTCCTGATCCCCGTCAAAAAGCTCCAGAAAAGAAGCCTGAGTGCCTGTGGTGCCCTTGGAACCCAGAAGCTTCATGCCTCCCAGGACATGCTCCAGATCCTCTAAGTCCAGGCTGAACTCCTGCAGCCAAAGGGTCGCCCGCTTCCCCACGGTGGTGGGCTGGGCAGGCTGAAAATGGGTAAAGGCCAGGGTGGGCTGCGCCTTGTATCTGTCCGCGAAATCCGTCAGCTCGGCCATCACGTTTACCAGCTTCTTTTTCACCAGCTTCAGGGCTTCCGTCATCACAATGATGTCGGTATTATCCCCCACATAGCAGGAAGTGGCGCCAAGATGGATAATGCCCGCCGCCTTGGGGCACTGCTGCCCGTAAGCGTAGACATGGCTCATCACATCATGGCGGACCTCCTTTTCTCTGGCCTTCGCCACATCATAATTGATATCGTCCACATGGGCTTTCATTTCATCGATCTGCTCTTTTGTAATGACGGGCTTTCCGTTCTGGGACAGCCCCAGCTCCATCTCCGTCTCCGCCAGAGCGATCCAGAGCCTGCGCCAGGTGGTGAACTTCATATCCTGTGAAAAAATATACTGCATCTCCCTGCTGGCGTAGCGCTCAGACAAGGGACTCTGATATCTGTCCGTATTGCTCATTCTGGATAGCTTATCCTTTCCTATATAAATGTTTTTTAACAGTTCAGCCAACCTTTTCCGTCAGGCTTCAAATTCTCCCCGGATATCCTCCTTGGGAGGCTCGATGGGATAGTTCCCGGTAAAGCAGCCCCTGCAGATCCCAAGACCCTTCACGATCTCGGAAAGTCTCTCTTCCCGCAGGTAGGCCAGGGAATCGGAACCGATGACAGCCCGGATCTCCTCCAGGCTCCGTCCGTAAGCCAGAAGCTGGTCTCTGGCAGGCACGTCCGTTCCAAAATAGCAGGGCCACAGGAAGGGCGGGGATGCCACTCTCATATGCACTTCCTTGGCCCCCGCTTCCCGCAGCATCCGAATGATCCGGTCGGAGGTGGTGCCCCGGACAATGGAATCATCGATCATAATGATCCTTTTTCCTTCCACCGCTTCTCTGATGGCATTAAGCTTCACCTGGACGCTGCTCTCCCGGTTCTTCTGCCTGGGCTTGATAAAGGTTCTCCCCACATAAGCGTTTTTCACCAGAGCAAGCCCGTAGGGAATGCCGGACTGCAGGGAATACCCTAAAGCGGCACAGTTGCCGGACTCCGGCACGCTCACCACCAGGTCAGCGTCCACCGGGGAATCCATGGCCAGGAACTTTCCCGCCAGGATCCTGGAATCATAGACGCTCATACCGTCTAGGAAGCTGTCCGGTCTCGCAAAATAAATATATTCAAAAACGCATCTGGCCTCTTTTTCCCTGGGGAGGGCATGGCTCATATCGGATACCAGACCGTTTTCCGGGGATATGGTCACGATCTCTCCCGGCAGCACATCCCGCACGAACTCGGCTCCTATGGTATCCAGGGCGCAGCTTTCGCTGGCAAGCAGCCACATATTGTCCCTTTTTCCGATGCAGAGGGGCCGGAACCCGTAAGGATCCCTTACGCCGATGAGCTTCCTTGGGGACATGATCACCAGGGAATAGGAGCCCTTCAGCTTATCCATCGCCCTGCCCACAGCCTCTTCCACGGTTTTGGAATTCAGCCGCTCCCTGGCGATATGGTAGGCGATGACCTCCGTATCGATGGTAGTCTGGAAAATAGCGCCGGTATATTCCAGCTCCCTGTGAAGTTCGGGGGCGTTCACCAGGTTGCCGTTGTGAGCAAGCCCCAGGGTGCCTTTTACATAATTGAGCACCAAAGGCTGAGCGTTCTCCCTGGTGGAGCTTCCGGCGGTGGAATAACGCACATGTCCCACGCCGATATCCCCTTTCAGCTTTTCCAGGATCTCCGGGGTAAAGGCCTCGTTCACAAGGCCCATATCCTTGCTGGTAAGCACCCTGCCCTTGGGTCCCGAGGTGTCGCTCACCGCGATGCCGCAGCTTTCCTGGCCTCTGTGCTGTAACGCTAAAAGCCCATAATAAATGGTAGAGGAAACCTCTCCTCCATCAAAATCATAGGCTCCGAACACACCGCACTCTTCCTTAAGCTTCTCGTTGGCTTCTTCTATTGTAAAAATACCGTCTTCCATCAGCTTGGTCCATCCCTTTCTTCTCCGGGATGACAGAACTTACGGCAGGGCGCACTTCTCCCGAAGAGCGGCGCCCTTGCCGGTCATATTTTTGGTATCGGTCTTATTCCAGTCCCAGTCTTTTGAATACCTCGTTGTAGGCTTCTTCCACGTTGCCCAGATCCCTGCGGAAACGATCCTTGTCCAGCTTCTCATTGGTGTTCACGTCCCACAGCCTGCAGGTGTCCGGAGAGGTTTCGTCTGCCAGAATGATCTGTCCATGGTAGCGGCCGAACTCGATCTTGAAGTCGATGAGCTTAATCCCTGCCTGAAGGAAATATGCCTTTAATACATCATTTACCTTGAAGGCGTATTTCTTGATGGTCTCGATCTCTTCCCAGGTAGCAAGGTTCAGGGCTCTTGCGAAGTAGGAGTTGATAAGGGGATCCCCCAGCTCATCATTTTTATAGGAAAATTCAATGGTGGGCTCTTCAAAAGGAGTCCCTTCCGGTACCCCCAGTCTCTTGGAAAAGCTTCCTGCCGCAACGTTGCGGATGATCACCTCCAGGGGAACGATCTCCACACGCTTTACCGCGGTCTCCCTGTCGCTTAACTGCTGTACATAATGGGTGGGAACCCCTTCCTTTTCCAGCAGCTGGAAAACACGGTTGGTCATTTTGTTGTTGATGACGCCCTTGCCAACGATGGTACCTTTCTTGACTCCGTTGAACGCTGTGGCATCATCCTTGTAGTCCACGATCAGGATGTCCGGATCGTCTGTTAAAAACACTTTTTTGGCTTTTCCCTCATAGAGCTGTTCCAGTTTTTTCATGGTTTCCTCCGATTTTGGATTTGTAAATTATGGATCCTAGCTTCTGACTGAGCTGTAAGTTGATTATATCCTACTAAGGAAGAGAAATCAATACAGCAAAGGGGGCACAATGTGATTTTCTACATTGTGCCCAAAATATTTGTCCGAAAGTAAATTTTTCCATCAAATCTCTTAGTTTAAAAGGTGGCCTGGCTGCGGTAGGCTTCTTTGAGGGCGGCAAGGATGTGGCCGCTTTCCTCCTGGTAGCCTCTTACGTCCTCCTCCCGGAAAAGGGGTCTGGTATTGAGGCGGTGGTAGTCGGCGCAGGTCTCCCAGGCTTTATTCATACGTTCCACGTCTTTTTCCAGCCTCAGGGTCACGTCGGTATATTCCGGCATCCCGGCTGCAAAAGAGACGTAGTCCCGGGTCTTGAGTTCCATGCGTTTCGCAAGGAAAAAACTGCGCAGGCTTTCTTCATTGCCATCGGTTTCATAGGCGGCATAAAAGCTTTCCGCCGCATGTCCAAAGCGCATAAGCCCCGCAAGGGCTATCCCTCTGTTGTGCAGAAGCCTGGATCTCAAATCCGGTCTTGCGGTGCTGCTTTGAGCGGAGGTTACCTCCCAGTCGGCTAAAAGCGCGTCATACTCCGCCACCGCAGCCACATATTTATGGAGATCCAGAAGCTGGTCAATGCGCAGGGCCCGTTTTTCCAGGACGCTTAAGCCGGCTCCCCGTTTGAGGGTCCGTTCCACCTCCTGCATTTCCTGCAGCTCATAGAAGCCTGTATATTCCAGGATTCTGATCACAAAGGCGCTCAAAGAGCCTTTCCTGTGAACCATGGTGTAGAGCTCCTTCGCCAGGTCCTCCAGACCGCACTCCTCCCGGATCCAGCTCACCAGCTTATCCGAAAGCAGGTCCATATCCAGCAGAAAGGCGTTCTCCTTCAGGCAATAACACAGCTCCTCCAGACAATAGACGCGAAGTCCCAGGCCCTCCAGACAAAAAGGATGCGCCGCATAATTTCCAACACTCAAACTAACACCCACAGCCCTCACTCCTTCCCGTCATAATCAAGGGGCAGCTCTTCCCGCCAGACCTGGTGGCTCGCTTCCCTGAATTCGCCGAAGCCCAGATCCTCCACAGTCACCGCTACCAGATTCTGGGCAGGCATGTACATTTTTAAAAGCATCCTGGATATGGAAAATTCCAGACCATCCAGGGTGATCCTGGCCACATGTCCCTTTTTCCCGTCTAAGGGGGTCAGCACCAGATCGAAATAATCCGTATCCTTCATATAAAACTCATAGCTGGTCTGGGCGTCATACCAGCTGACGCCGGCATCCAGAAGCGCGCAGTAGGAGGCCTCTCCCTTTCGGTTCACACGCATCCCTATATTGGTCTTCAGCTTATCATGACCAAGAAGGACATGGGTTTTCCCTGCGCTGCTGGGGCTTAGACGCTCCATCATCCCCAGGCAGGCGCCCTTGCTGAAAAGATTGCTTCCGAGAAACACTCTTCTGCCTCTGCACAGGTATTTCAGGGTCTCCCCCATCCATTCCTCCTGGAAACCGTCCCCAATCATGTAAACTGAGGAAATCATTTTCTGATCACAGATTGTTTTCATCTGCGCCAGCAATTCCCGGTCCATACGCTCCATGCGTTCCTTCTGCAGTTCATCCGTTTCAGGCATTCCGCCCTCGGACAGAAAAGGGAATTCCTCCTGTCCGGTATAAACTGCGGCCGGCGTTGCCCTGCGGTTGCACTGCATCCGGTAAACCTTTATTCTGTCCCCGGCATACCAGCAAAGCACCGTCTGATACAGAAAAAGCTCGGAAGGCTGATGGAGCATATAATGATAAAAGCTGTCCTCATAGCTCTGAAAGCAGATATGCCTGGCACGGAGCTTTACCCTTCCAAGGGCCAGCCCCAGAACCTCCATAAGTCTGTTGTCCATGCGCTCACAGGTCATCATCAGCGCGCCGATCCGGTCTGTGCTTCCAACTGTGGAAAGCAGCCCCAGGCTTCTTTTGAGAAAAAGGGACAGAAGCGCCACCGGTTCATAGACCGTTCCATCCACATGGATGGGTTCTCCGTCCAGCGCCAGATCCAGCAGATTCTCCACCAGAACCCCTTCCCCGTCGGAGGCGGCCTTCAGGGCTTCCCTGCCGTACAGCCACTGATTTGAATCAAAACGCTTACAGAGAGCTGTGGGAATACTGTAAACCTCGGCTCCCGTTACGCTGGAAACCGTTTCCACTTCACTGGTTTCCGCCGAGAAAAAACTGATCTGGGAAAAGGCATTTCCCAAGTCATAACCCACTATGATCTTGCTGCTGCCAGGTCTCGACAACATTCCGCTTCCTCCTTTCGTCAGGCTGTATCCTTCCGGCTCCGGCGCTATCTGCGCACAAACAATCTCCCAACCAGGTATTCCCTGTGGTAGTAATCCTCCAAAAGCCTGTCCAGGGAATCATAATCTTCCACCGCATTCGCCAACAGGATATCATTGATCCTGTCATAACGATCCGGCGCCTCCCTGGATGGGGTGTCCTCCTTTTCGATGACTCCTTCCGCCATTCTTTCCATCACGCCGTTTACTTCCTGCTCCACATAATATTCCAGACTTTCCCCGAAAAAGAGGATAAAGCTCTTACAATACAGTCCTCTGCAGACCGGCGCGAGCTCTTCCCATTTATAGATATCCGGCTCCGCTTCCGGCTGTCTGATGCGATAATTCAACAGAACCCTGCCCTCATGCTGCGTGCGGTATTCCACCACCGTTTTATCCTGCATGGGTTCCAGCAGCTTTTCGTCCGCCATAAGCCCACGGAAGGCATTCAGATAAATGCCCTGATCCATCATTTCCCGCAGCATCGAACCCAGGATGTCGATCAGCGTTTCCCTGGACACTCTGCCAGGATCATACCGTCCATCCGGTTTTCTTCCGGCCTCCCGGTCAGGGGCTTCATCAGAACTCTTCTCTCCCTCGGACAGCTTCTCATCCGCGGGACTTCCAAACAGGCATAATACCGTAAGTTTTTCCATCAGGTGCATCTCTTCGCCCCGCAGGAACATCTGGAGCATCTCCCTGACAACGGTCTCGTCCGGCACAATGCCTTTGATCAGGTAATCATAAGCGCTCTGTCTCAAATATGCCTCTTCTACAGCCGCCTTTGCGCCCTGAGCAATATAGTTCTGGAAAATATCCTTTTTTTCCTCTATATCCGAACCGGTAAACAATATCTGCAGCAGCAGATTCTCGCTCAATTCAAAGGTATCCACGCCAAAAGACCCGGCAGCCCTCCATACCGCTGTCATTTCGCTGGTCAGTCCCCGGAAATGCTTTGCCAGGTAACGCAGGATATTGCCGTCATACTTTCCCTGCCGGAAGGCGAATGCCGCCCGCTGCAGCAGGACTTCATCCTCCAGGTAATCCATATGCTCCGTCTCATAGGAAAGGATCTGCAGCAGCGTTTTGCCGTCCAGCGAGCCGATTCCATAATCCGCCACCCACTGGTAAGCGGTCTCCAGTCTGTTTTGTCTCACCAGGTACCCCAGCACTTCGCATCTTCCGGCGTCATCCAGATTCCGGGGATCCGTCTGATCCAAAAGCATATCCAGAGTGCGCGCATCTTCCTTTAAAGCATACTCCCGAAGCAGCTTAAGCTGAACCTTTTCCCGATAGGAAGGCGCCATCTGCAGCGAACCGGCAAGCAGCCTGCCGCAGTACAGCTGATCATCTGTCAGCCTCCCGCCGTCCGCCTGTTCCCAGATGTATCCTGCAAACAGGATCACGGACAGATCCGGCGCGGAGAAACCGTAAGCTTCCCCCGTCCGGGCAGGAGCCCCAAGTCTCAGCCGGCTGTCCACACCCCCCGTCAGGCCATAGAAGCAGGTGAGTTCCAGAAACTGTGCCTCATCCATCAGTTTTGCCATACAGGGAACCCCGGCCTCTTCATCGGTGCTCTGGGGACACCTTTCTCCGGCTAAATACCTGTTCCCCTTTGTGTCCTCCAGCAGAACCACGTCACCCGGATGATATAACGGCACCCAGGCTCCGCCGTTCACCACAGGATACTCCATCATTGTCTCCATGTCGGGACGGCAGCAGACAGCCCGGCAGATAATCTGGCACAACGCGGGTTCTTCTATACGGATCTCCCACGCGAACAGCAGCTTCATCAGTCCTTCCGCCATCAATTCGCCGAAAAGCTCCGGCACCAGGACGCTGCGGTATAAATAAGCCAGATCCCTGCTAATATGTTCCTTCTTGATCTGATCCAGCACAAAAAATTCAATACGTTCTCTATAACTCTCGTACAGTTCGGGATCCTGCTGTCTGCGGCTCACCACATATCGATACAGAAAAGCCGTGTGTTCAAGATCCAGATTGACCTGATATGAGAAATAAAGGAGCGCCTTCCTGGAAAGCTCTACACTGCCCTCCAGATCCACAGACATCATATAATATTCAAACAGCTTGGTAAGGCGAAGCTCCTGCTCAACCCCAAGCTCATACCATTTAAAAGCCCTCGGTCCCGTGATTCCGCCCTTGATCAGCTGAGAACAGATCTCCTGCAGGATCGCAGGCGCGCTTCTCCTTTCGTAACAAGCAACGAGCACCCGCAGCAGCACCGGAGAAAAATCCTTCATCCGCCCTGCAAGGTACAGCATTTGATCCTTTACCTGCCAAGAAAGCATGTCCTGTCTGCTGCCATAAGATAAAACCTGAATCTCAAAGGGCTTCAGGGCACGCAGGAGCGCCGGATCCTGATTTAAAAGCAGCATCGCCTCCAAATAAATGAGGGGGCTGGTACAGCCATTTTCAAACTGCTTTTCCAGAAAACCCCATCTGGCAGAACTCTTGCGGTTGTATTCCGGGGACAGAAAAAGAAGCACCCATGCCACCTGCCAGGAATCCTGATTGCGGCGGTACAGATCCTCCAGTTCTTCCGCAACCTGCTTCAGATACCAGCCTTCAGGCTTGAGCAGCGTGGTCAGATACAGATAATATGCATAACAGGCGCTGTTATCCTCCTGGGATTCCTCCATCAGTTCAAGGCAATGCTCCAGCATCCAGTTGGCCTCGTGGAAACGCTCTCTGGCGATCAGAAGCTGTGCCTGCATCAGACGTGCCATAACATCCTTTTCATTTATCGCCGCAAGCCTCTCTGCGATACTTCCCGATTCCTTCATCCAGGTATGAGGAGAGATCTGTCCCAGCCGATAGGACTGATACAACTCCATCAGCCGCACCAGGGAATGCATCCGCTCTCTTCCTGCGCTGACGGCAGCGCTGCTTTTTGATCCGATCCTTACGGTGACAGCCACTGTAAGGGTCTGAAAAGGACTGCGAATCGTGATCCTGCCAAAATTTCTGCCTCCGTGGAGCCTGGAGCTGTCTATGTAGACAGGAAGCCTGCAGCGGTTTCCCAGAAAATCATCATCGCTCAGCACTTCCTTTTCCGAGTAAAGGAAGTCCCCCTCCGCAGAAACCTCCAGCCTGGTATAGCCCCAGCCATTCTTTACAATGCCGACGGCCTCCTCAGAAACGCCCACGGGATTTTCCACTACCAGTTCATTTTCCGGAACCAGATACTCGATCCTCGACTTCTGACCGGCCGCGATCAGGAATTCCTCCATATTGTGGGGATTACCCATGTTGGCGCTAAAACCGCGGTACAGCTCCTTCAGGTGCGGTCCTCCGGCTTTTTTCTCCGGTTCCGCCTCTCCGGCCTGTCTTTCCCCTTCATCCAGTTCCTCTATCAGTTCCCCGAAGGGCTGGGAATAAAAAATCCTGAGAGCCTCTCCCCAGTTCTCCTTTGCCAGGCCCGCAAACTGGAACAGATTCCGGATCTCCCCCACAGAGGATACGATGGGCTCCCGGTCCATCAGGACCTCATAGGGAAGACGGTACTCCCCCCTGTTGCTGACAATATGGAATTCACCCTTCACCACATCGCCGTTCCTCAAATGTTCGCCATGAAAGCGGTAGCCGATGATATCCTCCATACCATGAAATTCATCCGTCACGCATTCCATTCGCTGATCAGTGGAGGTCACATAACCGCAGGTCTCGCCGTCCCCGTTCCCATATACAGTAAAGGTGCCCTCATAGAGAGCACCCGGTGCCAGAATGAGCGCAATGTCCGCACAGGAAAATTCAAGGGAACCCATACCGCCTTCAAACCTTCCCTCCAAGATCCGTTCCAACACATGATTCATCAGCACTCACCCGCCAATCTTTATCTTTTTCTCCGCGGTCCGACCAGACGTTTACAGGACCAGGACCTTATTGATTCCTTCCTTTCATGATACTAAATATGACAAAAAAAGTCAACTATTCTGCGGCTTTGCCAGCCAAATCTATTCAGCCGGGGCGCATCTGAACTGTTACCCTTTGAAAGCGCCCCTCCGACACTGCCTTTACAGAACAACGCCCTTCTGGAGCATCACATTGGCATAAAGGGCGCCTTCTCCGGTGGCGATGACTGCATAAGCCTTCTTCGCTTCTTCATAAAAGGCGAATCTTTCGATATGTCCGATGGCCTGGGCGCCCCTGGCATCCGCCTCGGCCACCAGCTTCTCATACTCATTCCAGATGGGAGTTTCCACTTTATCTCCCGGCACCACTTCCATAAGGCTCACAGGTTTCTCCACATAGGTATCCAGCGGAAACACCTTTAAGATCGCTTCCAGCACATCACAGGCGCCATGACCGTCCATGCGGATCACGATAGAATTCTTTCCCATGGTTTCCGCCGGAAAATTGCCGTCTCCGATGACAATACGGTCTCCATGACCCATTTCACACAATACCTTTAACAATTCAGGGGATAAAATCTTGGGAATTCCTTTTAACATGATATAATTCTCCTTTCTTCCGGGGCAATATTGCCGGGTAACTGCAGCTGTTGGGGACTTTTTCCCAACAGGAAATAGCAGTGCCGGCTACAGGTTGTTCTTATATTATTGTAACCCATAGCCGGCATAAATGCAATTATTTCAATCTTTTACTTGTACAGAGGTCCGTAAGCGGCACAAGCTCTGAAGTCCTGGCCTTCCTTATCCATGCCGAAAGCGTTCCAGGAAGCGGGACGGAAGATCTTGTCCGCAGGCACGTTGTGCATGCTCACAGGGATACGGAGCATGGAGCACATGGTGATCAGGTCTGCCCCGATATGCCCGTAGCTGATGGCGCCGTGGTTGGCTCCCCAGTTGTTCATCACATCATAAGCGCTCTTGAAGGGGCCTTCCTTGCCGTCGCATCTGGGAGCGAACCAGGTGCAGGGCCAGGTGTAGTCGGTGCGCTTCCAAAGGACATCCGTCACCTCGGCGGGCAGCTTCACGGTCCAGCCTTCTGCGATCTGCAGCATGGGCCCTAAGCCCTTCACAAGGTTCAGACGGATCATGGTGGCAGGCATCTCGGCCTCCGTCACAAACCTGGAGGAGAATCCGCCGCCACGGAAGTATCCGAAGTCCGCCGCATTCCAGGTGGTGGCGCCCATGATGGCGTCGATATCCGCATCCGTCACGTCGTACCAAGGCTTCATCACATGATTGCCCTTCTCGTCCACGGCCTGGCCGTTGGCATCCAGGCAGGCGGCGCCGGAATTGATCAGATGGATAAATCCGCCCGCTTCCTTGGCCACACCGGTGAGCTCGTAGCCGCCGGTAGCCTTCTTCACCGCTTCGGGGCTCCAGTAGGTTCGAACATCCGCGAAGATCTGGGCGCGGTTGGTCAACAACTTCATAAACATCATGCCAAGACCGTTTAATACATCGTTCTCGGTAGCCAGCACATAAGGCTCCCTGGCTCCGTTCCAGTCAAAGGAGGTATTCAACAGTGCTTCTGCGAAGTCACAGTTAGGATAGAAGTCTGTCCACTGGCGCTGTCCCTGGAAGCCTGCTGCCAGGGCGTTATGCCCCACCATCTCTTCCTCGCAGCCCTTGGGCAGGTTCTTGTTGCCGTTCATGAGGTCCTTGATGATACACATCATCTTCACCACGAACTTCCAGTCCTCTTCCGTCTGCTCGGGAGTCTTCTGCACCTCGGGAGGATTCTTGTCAAAGCCCCGGATGCACTTCTCCTTGGTCCATGCATAAGCCTTTTCAAACTCAGCCTCGTCGTAGATGCCTTCGCTCATGCGGCGGATGATCTCCACCTCGTCCACGGACTCCACGCGCATGCCCAGATATTCTTCAATAAATGCAGGATCGATGATGGATCCGCCGATGCCCATGCAGATGGAACCGATCTGCAGATAGGACTTGCCCCTCATGGTAGCTACCGCCACAGCCGCGCGGCCGAAGCGCAACAGCTTCTCCTTTACATCCTCAGGAATCTCCGTTGCATCCGCATCCTGAACATCATGTCCGTAAATACCGAATGCAGGAAGTCCCTTCTGGGCATGGGTTGCCAGAACGCTGGCCAGGTACACTGCCCCGGGACGCTCAGTGCCGTTAAAGCCCCACACGCCCTTGATGGTCTTGCGGTCCATATCCATGGTCTCAGCCCCGTAACACCAGCAGGGGGTCAATGTCAGAGTGATCTCCACGCCTTCCTTTGCAAAATAATCCGCACAAACTGCAGCCTCCGCCACACGTCCGATAGTGGTGGGAGAGATCACGACCTTCACGGGCTCGCCGTTGGTATAGCGGAGATTCTCCTCAAAAAGCTTCTTGGCGGAAAGGGCCATATTCATGGTCTGCTCCTCCAGAGAACCCCTTACATTTAAGTAACCCCTTCTTCCGTCGATGGTAGGACGGATCCCGATGACCGGATATCTTCCGATCAGTCTGCTTTCTGCCATAACTGTCATACCTTCCTTTCTGCTTTGTTGATTTATTTGATAGTTCTTTTGTTGGTTCATTTATTGGTTCTTTTATTGGTTCTTTTGTTGGTTCTTTTGTTGGTCCATTTATTGGTTCATCTGTCGGTTCATTTGTTGATTCAAATGGGACCTGATTGATTTTACTTTGATCAGCGTTCCCCTGATAATTTGTATTATAACATTGCATTTCCCGGACGTCTTGTGTTATAATCTCTTAAAATGGTAAAAAAGTAACTTTTTTATGTTTTTTGCCAAAGGAACTGTTTCATCATTTCCGCAGGACTGGAGATCAAAGATGTACAACCTGAGTTTTCACGAGAAAAAACAGCACGGGACTGTAGACTTCCCTGCAGAATATTACTATGTGGATAAGGAGCATCCACAATATCACATGGCCTTCCATTGGCATAAGGAATGGGAGATCATCCGGATCCTGGAAGGAGAATTCCTGCTTCACGCTGACGAGGAGGAATACGCCGCCCATGCGGGGGATATTTTCCTGCTCCGGGACGGAATGCTGCACGGAGGGACGCCCAGAGACTGCGTTTACGAATGCTTTGTTTTCGACCTTCACGGGCTGTTCCGGGATATCAATTCGGTAAAAAAGTATCTTCGCCCAATTTACCGCAACCTGGTGCTTCCACAGGTTTATTTCCCCCGGGAGCAGAAGGAAACGGATATTTATGAAATCGTGGATGAGCTGATGAAGGGCTTTTCAGTCCGAAAGGGAGAAGGGAGCGGAGGTGCCCCGGGAATGGAAAGGGAAGATGTTGGAAATGCCGGGGGCATTGCCGTCGGGCATCCCAGTGAACTGATCGCCCTGGGGAATTTAAGCCGCCTGTTTGCGCTGATCCTGGAAAAGGGCTATATCCTGCAGGGACAGGAGAACTCCCAGAGCAGTTCCCGGAAGGTATCCCAGTTAAAAACTGTCCTGGAATATATTGAAAATCATTTTTCCGAAGGGATCTCCCTTGAAGATCTGGCGGGGGTCGCAGGGATGAGCCCCAAATATTTTTGCCGCTTTTTCCGCTCCATCACCCATCAGACCCCCATGGATTATGTAAATTATTATCGGATCGAGCGGGCTGCAAGCCTTCTCTGTTCCACGGATTTTCCCGTAACGGTTGTGGGACTGGAATGCGGCTTTAACGACAGCAGCTATTTTGTGAAGGCTTTCAAAAAGTATATGGGAATGACGCCGAAGCAGTACCAGAAGGCAAATACCTGATATCGGCATATCTCTTCCTCCTCCGGCATATATTTACCATAACCATATATGCAAAAAAGGAAATACTATGCCTGAACATATGCTGCACGCCGCCCATATCCCTTCCCCCTCCGAGCTCAGGCGGGCTCAGGAGGATCATGAGGATCCAAATTCCAATCCAAACCCGAATCCCAGCCCAAACACTAATTCTGATTTAAATGATATTCCCGAATCCATCGACTCCCCTTACGCCGGTTCCCTGAAGATCAGCGTTGTCTCCGCTGTCGGCATGATCCCAATAGAAAATGCGGCGGTGACCATTTCCTTCACAGGGGATCCCGATTCCATACTGGAACAGCTTACCACTGACGACTCCGGGCAGACAGATACCGTCAATCTTCCAGCGCCTCCCCTGCAGTGGTCCATGGATCCGGATTCCGACAACCAGCCTTACTCAGAATATAATATCCTTGTGACCGCAGAAGGTTATGAGCCCGTGCTGGTGTCCGGTTCCGAAATCCTTGCAGATGAACTTTCTCTCCAGACGATCCAGATGAATCCCCTGGAAATGACGGAAGAAGAGGAAAAGACCGTGGTGATCCAGCCCCATACCCTCTTTGCGGAATATCCTCCCAAGATCCCGGAGGAAGAGATCAAACCCCTGGCAGAGACGGGGGAAATTGTTTTGTCCAGAGTGGTGATCCCGGAATACATCGTCGTCCACGACGGAGTGCCTTCCGATTCCACAGCCGGAAATTACTGGGTAAGATATACGGACTATATCAAAAACGTAGCCTCCTGTGAGATTTACTCCACCTGGCCGGAGGCGGCGATCTATGCCAACATTCTGGCCATCATGTCCTTCACCTTAAACCGTGTGTATACAGAATGGTACCGGAACCAGGGCTACGATTTCACCATCACCTCCTCCACCGCCTACGACCAGAAATGGATCTATGGACGAAATATTTTTGAAAATATCAATTATCTGGTAGACACCGTTTTCGCCAACTATCTCTCCCGCCCCGGGGTGCGGCAGCCCATTCTGACTTCCTACTGCGACGGCAGGCGGGTAACCTGCTCCGGCTTAAGCCAGTGGGGCTCCATGTACCTGGCAGAGGAAGGATATTCTGCCATCGAGATCATACGCTATTATTATGGAAACGATATCTATATCAATTCGGCCGAAGCCATCTCCGGGGTACCCTCTTCCTGGCCCGGTTATAACCTTAACCGGGGAGCCGCCGGGGAAAAGGTGAGGCAGATGCAGACCCAGTTAAACCGTATTGCCCGAAACTATCCGGCAATTCCCATCATTGCGGCGGACGGTATTTACGGCCCCAGGACAGCGGAAGCAGTTCGAACGTTTCAGGGGATCTTCAATCTTCCCCAGACCGGGACTGTGGATTATGCCACCTGGTATGAAATCTCCAGAATCTATGTGGGAGTCTCAAGGATCGCGGAGCCGGGATGAAAAAGCTTTTTAAAGGGAAAACAGGCGCCGCAAGGTGCCCATGGTGAGCCATGCCCGCCAAGACAAACAGGGGAATAAGCGCTGCTTATTCCCCTGTTTGTTCTGCTCCGTAGCATTCATATCCGGTTCCGTACCTTTAATGATTGCTGAACACGATGATCTTATCTTTTTCTTCCAGATGAACCTTTGTTGCATACTGGTCGCCGTCAAACAGGATCATCTCCCCATCCGGCTTTACATAACCGAGCACCACCGTAGGATTGAGTTTCTCCGGCGGCAGGCTTTCGTCCACAGACGCGTCATATACTGCCCGGATCAGCTCCCCGGCAGTGCATTCCTCCGGCAGTCTGTCAAAGAACCTGCTCACCTTTTTCGTATAAACTTCCTTGCTCTCATACTTGTCGGAATCTTCCTCGTCATAGGTAAGAATGTCCGTATAGAAATCAAAAAGCGCTTCCTTTTCCCCGATCTGCGTGATCATCTTGCTGATATATCTGTTGCTGATCACCACATTGTTGATGCTGTAGCTGTTTACGATATCATGGTGCTTCGGATCGATGATCTCCACGATCACATCGATGCTGTTGACATCAAAGGACGGATTTTCTTTCTTTTTCCTGTTGATAAGATCCTGCACATGGACGAGATTTGCCAGGGCATTGGCATCCAGATCCTCATTCAGCGCAGTGTCGTCTGACAGGATCAGTATGCTGGTGTCCTCCTGATGGGAGGATACAAACTTTTCGATCCTTGGACAGATCTTATCCTCCCACTCATAAATACTGGCTGCCACCGTATCCACCACGAAGGGATAATCTTTATAGTAATTCATTTTTTCCAGGTTCTTCTGCTCATCCACCACGATGATCCGAAGGATCTCGTCTTTTCCGTCCCTATAATTCCACTCTCCCCTAAAAGCCTGGAAGCCCTGCATGATCTCCCTGCAGTTGCTGTTATGCCCCAGGATGACTACATTCTTGTTCTCAATCCAATAATCACGATTCAGGGCAACCTTATAATCGGATTGAGGGATCACGCTCTCCATATGTACATTTTTTTCGGAATCGGCAGAAAAATAATGATAGGGCTGGCCGCCGCTCATCATATAGGTCAGGGGTATGGCGTGCTTATGTTCCTTCAGGTACTCCCGGACAAAATCCTGGCCTTCCCTGGGAGGAAAGGGCTCCGTAAAGAAAGCCGCCCCCTTATTGGAAAACATCTCCTTATATACAAAATTCAATTCCGGCATCAGGGAGAACTGGGACAGGATCTGTCCCAATATCTGATTTACCTTTACCGGGATAATGTTGCACTTCCCCTGCACCTGTTTACAGGCAATGATCTTATTAACCAGCTCCAGTGTCCAGTTATCGGTAATCTCCACGATGATCTTCTGATTATCATAGGAACTGCTGGCGGAAGTAATGTCCGCGACCTGCATCAGGGTTTTCACAGTCTGTGAATTCCCATGCTCATTTGTCGCCAGCCGCTCTTGGGTCTCGTATTTACAGAAGCTCTGGTTCACATCGCTTCCTAAGATGATCACGGACAAGGCCCTCTCCAGGGAGATATCATGAAGCTGCTTGGTGGAAAAAACATCCCCTTCCCTCACGATCACTGTCACATTCCGGTGCAGTTTTTCTTTCCGAAGCGCCTTCAGCCTTTTCCACAGGGGCAGACCGCTTACCCGTTCCTTTAACGCCTTGTTTTCCCGGGCTATGGTATCGGAAAGCCGTTCTTCGATCTCCTTCTCGATATCATTCTTCCTGCCTGCCAGGACCACAACCTTCTGGGGAGTCCGGCAGTATAAAAGATCGTTGACGATCTCCGATCCGCGGGTATTCCAGTTCAGGATCACAGTGTGATCGGATATATGCAGCTTTCTGGAACCGGCGTTGGAAGACTCTATAAAATTTGAAATATAATTGGTAATATAACCGATGACAGCGCCGGTAAAAGAGACCATGCCGATGAGGATGATCAGAAGGCACACCACCACTACCGCCACCCCCGACTGACCGATATCAGAAACCACAAATTGAATGCAGCCGGCATCCAGGATCATGGTCACGGTACAAAAAGCCGCTTCCAGGAAACCCATCTGCTCCGTCCCGGAAAGAGACAGCCTGCTGATGATCACAGCAGAAACCAAAAAGAATACCACGTTAAAGATCAAAATCGCGATCAGCACGATCTTCCCGGGATTCTTAGCCGCCTGAACGCTTACCCACTCGTGAAACTTTCTCCTCATCTTTCGTATCCCCCTTTTTATGCCTGTGTCAGGCCGGATGAACCATCTGCCCCGGTCCGACAGTCCGACCCTATTATTGTAAATAATGCTGAAGGATTTGTCAATAACTCAATAACAGTTCAGCCGCGCCCAAGCCGAATAGATTCGGCTGGCAAAGCCGCGCTTACGCGCTTTCCGTCGCTACCAAGTCCGCTCTGAAAGAGCGGACATACTCTCTTTGCTCATAAAATGGCGCTCCCATGTCGAACAAAGTTCGACTTGTCGCCAGACATGATGGAAAATTCGTGCAAGCACGATTTTCCATCATGTCTGGCGACTGGCTGAACTGTTACTCAAAAATAATCCTTATATCTGCTGGGGGCGATGCCGTAGACCCGGTGAAAAGAGCGCAGGAAGGAACTGTAGTCGGCAAAGCCCGTCTCCTGGTATATTTCCGTCACACTCTTTTTCCCTTCCTTCAGGGCTTCGCAGGCTCTGATCAGGCGCTTGTTGATGACAAAGGAATGCACCGTCATTCCCGTCAGCTCCTTGAACTTGCGCAGGAAATGATACTTGCTCATATGCACCTGCTCCGCCAGGGTCTCCACCAGGATCGGCTCCGCAATGTGCTCCTCCACGTAGGCGGACACCGTTTCCACCATGGGATGTTCCGCCATATTTTCCGCCGTAAACAGATATTCCCTTCTGCCGCACAGGGCGTTCAGATAAACAAAAAAGAGGGTCAGATATCCCTTGTCCAGAACCGCCCTGGCTCCCGGCAGCTCCATATCGATGATTTCCGACATGGCCAGCTTGAACAGGAAGCCTCTGAGCATTTCTTCATAATAAATAGGAAAATGGTATGCGTTTTTCCGGAAGCAGGCGGACAGGTCTACTCCCCCTTCCGACAGACTTTCCAGCATTTGTCTTGTGATCCACAGAAGGATCCGCTTGGAATGTTCGTGTTTTCCCTCCACATAATGATACTTATGCATCACATTACAGTCCACCAGCAGGAAATCCCCTTTTTTCAGGTAATAGGTCTGATCCTCTATCAGGGCGGAATATTCCCCCTCCAGCACATAGATGATCTCATAGAAATTATGATAGTGGAGGGACAGGGCGCCAAGGGGCGGTCCTTCCTTTTCATAGATCTCATAGTCCTCCTGGATCATAAACTGACGTTCATCCGCCGCATCCATCTGACGCAGCCTGGTTTTTTTTGCCTGCTCCTTCATCCCTTTTCCCCGCCATCTGCCCTATTTCTATCTTTTGCTTCTATATTACAGCAATTTTTGCATGATTGCAAGCAATTATTGCCCTTACAATGCATTTTGAACCATAGTATACTGAATTTGTGGGGATGGGAAGCTATGGAAAAATATTTTCCCAGGACCCGGAAAAGATTTACTATAATGTATGCCGCTTCCATGGAGCCATGAGATCATGAAATAGAAAAACCATAGGAAGCAGAAAGGTGGGTTACTTATGCAAATGACATTGAGATGGTACGGGAGCAATTATGATACCGTTACCCTGAAGCAGATTCGCCAGATCCCCGGGGTGACCGGCGTGATCTCCACGCTGTACGGCACCACTCCCGGCGAAGTATGGGAGATGAAGGACATTCTTGCCCTGAAAAAGGAGATTGAGGACGCCGGGCTGCAGTTAGCAGGCATTGAAAGCGTGAACATTCACGACGCCATTAAGGTGGGCACCCCCGACCGGGACAAATACATCGACAATTATATCACCACCCTGGAGCGTCTGGGGCAGGCCGACATCCACATGGTATGCTACAACTTTATGCCGGTATTCGACTGGACCAGAACAGAGCTGGCAAGAGTACGTCCCGACGGTTCCACCGTTCTGGCTTATACCCAGGAGGCAGTGGACGCCCTGGATCCCGAAAAAATGTTTGAATCCATTGCCGGAGATATGAACGGCACCGTAATGCCCGGATGGGAGCCTGAGCGCATGGCCCGGGTAAAGGAACTTTTTGAAATGTACAAGGATGTGGACGACGAGAAGCTGTTTGCCAACCTGAAATATTTCCTGGAGCGCATCATGCCCGTCTGTGACAAGTACGACATCAACATGGCCATCCATCCCGACGATCCTGCATGGAGCGTATTCGGACTTCCCCGGATCATCATCAACAAGAAAAATATTCTCCGCATGATGCAGATGGTGGATAATCCTCACAACGGCGTGACCTTCTGCTCCGGCTCCTACGGAACCAACCTGGAGAACGACCTGCCCGATATGATCCGCTCCCTGAAGGGAAGGATCCATTTCGCCCATGTCCGCAACCTGAAATTCCACTCTCCTACCAATTTTGAGGAGGCGGCTCATCTTTCCAGCGACGGCACTTTCGATATGTATGAGATCATGAAAGCCCTCTATGAGATCGGCTTCGACGGTCCCATCCGTCCTGACCACGGACGTATGATCTGGGACGAAGTGGCCATGCCCGGCTACGGTCTCTATGACAGGGCTCTGGGAGCCACCTACCTGAACGGTCTCTGGGAAGCCATTGACAAGCAGCACAAGGGACAGTGATAAGCCTCATGCTTCCATAAACGTCTATCCGGAAACATGGTCTTATACAGGATTTTAAAAAGTAATTGCGAAAGGAGTCTTATTTCCGCCATGGAATTGACATTAAAAGGAATTCAGACCGAGAGGGCGGCCTTTGAAGCGGCTGGTTATTCCCTCCCCACCTTCGATTACGAGAAGGTTCACAAAAATACCATAGAAGCGCCGGCATGGATCCACTTCGGCGCCGGCAATATTTTCCGCGCTTTCCAGTGCAATGTGGCACAGAACCTGCTGAACGCAGGCGTTCTGGACAAAGGCATCATCGCCGTGGAGGGCTTTGACTATGAGATCATCGAGAAGATGAACTGGCCCCACGACAATCTGTCCATCCTGGCTACCTTTAAAGCGGACAATACCGTGGAAAAGACCATTGTGGGAAGTATCATGGAGTCCCTGATCCTGGACAGCGAAAATGAGGCGCAGTACAGCAGGCTCAAGGAGATCTTCGCCAATCCTTCCCTGCAGATGGCAAGCTTTACCATTACAGAAAAGGGTTATGCCCTGACCGATCCCAAGGGCAATGTCTTCCCCGCCATCGCCGCCGATTTTGAGGCTGGTCCCGAGAAACCCGCCAGCTATCTGGGCAAGGTGGTTTCCCTGCTGTATCATCGCTATTTAAGCGGGAAGCTCCCCATCGCCCTGGTGAGCATGGACAACTGCTCCCACAACGGCGACAAGGTGGCGGCCGCAGTCAAGGCTTTCGCTGATGCATGGTGTGAAAAAGGCCTTGCAGAAGCCGGCTTCGCAGCATATGTACGGGACCCCAAGGCCGTTTCCTACCCCTGGACCATGATCGACAAGATCACTCCGAGACCCGACCCGAAGGTGGAGGCCATGCTGGCTCCCGACGGCATCCATGGACTGGACGCTGTGGTTACCTCTAAAAATACTTATATTGCTCCTTTCGTCAACGCAGAGGAGTGCGAATATCTTGTCATTGAAGATAAGTTCCCCAATGGGAGACCCCCTCTTGAGAAGGGCGGCGTGATCTTCACGGATAAAGAGACAGTGGACAAGGTGGAGAAAATGAAGGTCTGCACCTGCTTAAATCCCCTGCACACCACTCTGGCGGTTTACGGCTGCCTGCTGGGATATACCCTGATCTCCGATGAGATGAAGAATCCGCTGTTAAAGTCCTTCGTGGAGACCGTAGGCTATGTGGAAGGTCTTCCCGTAGTGGTGAACCCCGGCATCCTGGATCCCAAGGAATTCATTGATACCGTTGTAAATGTCCGGGTTCCCAATCCCTTCATGCCGGATACCCCTCAGCGAATCGCAACCGATACCTCCCAGAAGCTGGCTATCCGTTTCGGCGAGACCATCAAGGCTTATCAGAAGAGAGAGGACCTGAATGTAGCCGACTTAAAGCTGATTCCCCTGGTATTCGCAGGCTGGCTGCGTTATCTGATGGCAGTGGACGATATGGGCAACAAGTTTACCTTAAGCCCTGATCCCCTGCTGGATTCCGTAACCCCTTATGTGGCGGGCTATGAGCTGAGCGATGCCCCCAAGGACCTGTCCAAACTGGACGCCCTTCTTGGCAACGCCAAGATCTTCGGCGTAGACTTAAACGAAATCGGCATGGCTGATACTGTAAAGACCTATTTCGCGGAGCTTTCAAGCGGCGTCGGCGCAGTTAAGAAAACGCTGGAGAAATACGTGAAATAAGCAGTCAAAATAGAATCTGTACAAGAAGCAGGCAAACATCAGTAAAAAACTGACAAAAGAAACAAACAAAAAACGGGTGCGCCCATGAAATGCTGTGGGCGCACCCGTTCATATTTCGGGGCTTTCTAAATTTCGGATCCCTACCCGTCCGTCAGGATATGATGCCTACCAGGATTCGGTATCCACGTAAATCCCGCTTTCCTCAGACACGGATTCCTCGATCTCATTCATTCCGCAGAGAACGGTGTGGAAATCCTCCAGCTGTTCCAGAGGCTTTAAGCTGCTTACATGATTATCGGTAATATCCAGATATCTGAGCTTTGGAAGGTACTGCACAAAATCGATCCTATCGATCTCCATGGACCTGACCGTAAGATATTCCAGATTCGGGAAATGCCTGAACAGGTCATAATGGTCTGATAGCAGCTGTTCCTCACCCCATCCGCTTCCGGCACGAAAGGCTGTCCGATCCATGGACAGCTGCCGCAGGGATCCGTTATCCGGCAGCTTATAGAGATCCAGCTTTCCTGAAAAATAATCCAGATCAAGGACCTGCAGAGTGGGTATCCCAAAGATATCGTTCAGATCCCCTCCGCCGTTCACATAAGTGCCATCCAGGGAAAGTTCCTCCAGAGGAAGCCCTGTCAGCTCAGGCAGTTCCTCCGCATAACAGTCTTCCAGAGTCAGTTTTGTGATACCGGATACTTCGGATAACAAAGACAGATCCTCCAGATCTCCCAGGGACAAAGACTCCAGTTCCGTCAGCCCTTTCAAAGAAGGCATTTTATACTCTTCAAACCCTCCCACATATATGGTGAGGCTGACCAGGTGCCTAAGCTCCCCCACAGGGGCATAATCCAGAATTGAATAATTATCCACAAAACGCAGATCCGTCAGATCAGGACAGGCTGTAATTGCCGAAATATCCTCTGCTTTGCTGCCTTCAACTGAAAAATACATCAGATTCGGCATTTTTCTGACAAATTCAATATCCTTAAGCCCCGAGGAATCGATGCTCAATTCCCTGAGCTCTGTCAGATACAGGAGCGGGCTGTAATCCTCCAGGGAATCGCAGGCTTTCAGTTCAAGACCCTAAAGCTTTGGAAAATCGGTCAGCACCGAAATATCCTGCAGACAGTCATACTCCGCAGATAGATACTGCAGATTCGGAAAAGCTTCGATCCCCTCCAGGCTTTCTGCGGAAAAATATTCCTGCGCCCCTAATTCCGCCACCAGTTCGGGATGGGGAATGATCTGCGCCAGCTCTTCGATAGAATTCTCCGAATAAATGCTGTAAAGATGGTCAAGACCATCCAAATCCCCCTGCCAAAGCTGTTCTCCTTCCAAATACAGCTGCTCCAGGCCCGGGAAACACTGCAGGTCCGTCAGATCTATCCAGGTATTTCCGGAATAGGTTAAGGTCACGGTCTCCTCTCCCTCAACCCGGTAGGTAATCTCATCTTCTATGGAATCAATTCCCAGGCTGATAATGCCGGCAATCTCTTCTCCCGTCACCAGCGTATAGGGCTTTTGGAAAATATAGGAAATCAGTTCCTGGAAAAGCTCCCCCTCCGGATACCGGACATCCTCAAACTCTTCTCCGGCCGCATCCGATCCCTGAACCGCCTCCGTCCCGAAGTCCGGAAACCAATCCTCTGCCGGCGCTGTAGCCAGATGATTTTCCTCCAGTTCTTCCTGATAGGCCGGTACACTTCCGGAATGATCCAGGGCAGAGTGAATTGACGCCGCCAAAGATAAGATAAGGTCAGCCAGTATAACAATGACCACGGTGATCACCACAAGATGTCTTTTCCTGCCTCCCCTGTTCCCTCCGGTCTTTGAGGAACCGCTGCCCGGAGCATCGTATCCCATACTCCGCTGTGAACCATAGACAGGCTGTGCATGCCCTTCCGGCTGTGCATGCCCTTCCGGCTGTGCATGCTCTTCCGGCTCCCCATATTTCGGGCTGTATTCCGTATCGTATTCCGGGTTGTCGATCCAGCCGTTGTACGGACTGGATTCATTTTCAGAATTTCTCAGATAATATCCGCACTCAGGACAGGTCAGGATCCCGTTTATCATTTTCATTCTGGTAGTACAGACTGGACATTTTTGCCTTTTTACACTCATTTCCCCGCTCCTTTATATCGAACCAAGCTGCCTCCGGCTGCATTTTTATTTATCATAGCATACATTTCCCCAAAAAGAAATATCCCGGAGGACAGCTTCTCTGCAAAAACTTTCCGCTGCCGAAAAACCTGCATCAATGATGATGCCAAAAAGCTTTCATCAGTTGACAAGACCAGGATATTATGCGACAATAAAGGAAGCTGCAGAATGATTGAAAAGAAACTGCAAAATGATCGATTCCTTCCTGAAATAGGAATTTTGCAGCGATCCGATGAATCCACGAAATATCATAAAAAGGAGAAGAATGCCATGAGCACCAACAAGTACACAGGAACACAGACTGAAAAAAATCTGGAGGCCGCTTTTGCAGGCGAATCCCAGGCCAGAAACAAGTACACTTACTTTGCCTCCGTAGCAAAGAAGGAAGGCTTCGAACAGATGTCAGCCATTTTTTTGAAAACCGCTGACAACGAAAAGGAACACGCCAAAATGTGGCTCAAGGAATTAAAGGGCATCGGCAATACCGCCGAAAACCTGAAGGCTGCCGCCGACGGCGAAAACTACGAATGGACCGATATGTATGAGGGCTTTGCCAGGACTGCTGAGGAAGAGGGGTTCCCTGAGCTGGCCTGTAAGTTCCGTATGGTCGCCGCCATCGAAAAGCACCATGAAGAGCGTTATCGCGCGCTGCTTCACAACCTCGAGACAGCCCAGGTATTTGAGAAGAGCGAAGTAAAGGTCTGGGAATGCCGCAACTGCGGACATATTGTAGTGGGCACCAGCGCTCCTGAGATCTGTCCGGTGTGCAGCCATCCCCAGGCATATTTTGAGGTATGCGCCGAGAATTACTGATCCCGGTGGGGAGACTGATATCCGGAAAAGATCTCATCCGAAAATCAGGAATTTGTGAATTTCATACAGATAAGAGGAGGTACCTATGCAGCATTTTAATCCATTGACCAGCCAGAATGACTCTGACGCCAGATTCATCACCATCGGCGAGATCATGCTCCGCCTGACCCCGCCCAATTACGAGAAAATCCGTATGGCAACCAGCTTTGAGGCAAGCTACGGCGGAAGCGAAGCCAACATCGCCCTTGCGCTTGCCAACCTGGGCGTGGACAGCACCTTTTTCACCGTAGTTCCCAACAACAGCCTGGGCAAAAGCGCGGTCCGCATGCTGCGCAGCAACGATGTTCACTGCACCCCTGTGATCTTGAGCACCCCGGAGCAGACCCCGACCCACCGTCTGGGCAGCTACTATCTGGAAACAGGCTTCGGAATCCGCTCCAGCAAGGTGACCTACGACCGGAAAAACAGCGCCTTCACGGAATTTGATTTCGACACCGTTGATCTGAATGCCCTGTTAAAGGATTTTACCTGGCTGCATTTAAGCGGCATTACCCCGGCGCTTGCACCCAACTGCCGCAAGCTCATCATGGATTGCCTGCGTATCGCCAAGGAGCACGGATTGACTGTGAGCTTTGACGGCAATTTCAGGAGCACCCTCTGGACCTGGGAGGAAGCCAGGGATTTCTGTACAGAATGCCTGCCTTATGTGGACGTTCTTCTGGGCATCGAGCCTTACCATCTCTGGAAGGATGAAAATGATCACAGCAAAGGAGACATCAAAGACGGGATTCCCTTCCGCCCCAGCTATGAGGAGCAGGACGAGGTCTTCCAGGCTTTTGTGGAGCGTTATCCTAACCTCAAATGTATTGCCCGCCATGTCCGTTACGCCCACAGCGGAAGCGAGAACAGCCTGAAGGCGTTTATGTGGTATCAGAACCACACCTTTGAAAGCAAGATGTTCACCTTCAATATCCTGGATCGGGTGGGCGGAGGCGATGCCTTTGCCAGCGGTCTGATCTACGCTATGCTCCACGACTTCAAGCCCATGGATATGGTAAATTTTGCAGTGGCAAGCAGCGTGATCAAGCACACCATCCGGGGCGACGCCAATATCACCGACGATGTGGATACCATCCGGAATCTGATGAATATGAATTATGATATTAAAAGATAACAGGATGGCGGTAAAGACACCATCCTAAAAAGGTTTCGCTTTTTTCATTTCGAATTTTTCGAATGTTCCCACAGATTCACCGGTTTTCCGGCAGTTCTGTGGGAATTTCTTATTCTCTATGAATTTCTTATTCTCTATGAATTTCTAATTCTCTATACAACCGTTCCCGGAAGCTCCCATCCTTCGCGGCTCTTTCTAAATCCGCTATCCGGCCAGCATTGATCAGCTTTAATGTCAGGGAAGAAAAGCTGGCTTCTCCTTCTTTTCTTCCCTCAGATTTACTGTCTTCTATCAGTTCCCTTACCGCCGTGCACATATTATAAGTACCCCTTTCTTCATATTTTTCCTTTCCTTCTATAAAATTTTTTAGTCCTACCAATTCCCCTGCTGCCTCTGCTGTCTCTTCATCCAAGGTCTGGTAGGCCGGATGGCTTTCCAGAAATCCTATCAATGCTTTCTTATCCCTGCGGTATGGAATCAATTCAAGCAGCTCTCTGAGCGGAGAATGGAAACAGGAAAAATCCTCCATTTCATTCAAGCACACCAAATTCATCCTATAATCAGAAAACAACTCTTTCCAATGGCTGTTCCCTTCTTCAAACTGCATCATATCCTTCAGATTCCTGGGACCATCCCAGTGGTCCTCCCCATGGTACAGGCAGATGGTATAACATGGAGCAAGGCGGTCTTCCTTCCGCAAACCGCAAAGGTACTGCGCATCTGTGGGTAGAACGCCGGCGTCTTTATTTTTTCTCCGCCTTTCCTTAACCTGCTCCCCATACTCGTGATAGTCATATCCCATCACCCTCCAGGGCATGGTATAATCTACATGCTCTTGGTTTTCCACTCCCAGAATCCTTAAAGTCATTCCAGATTTCAGAATTTTCTTAATATCCCGTTCCCTCTTTACAGATTTCTTCTGGATACCTGCAGATGCAGAAAGACCTGATTTATCATCCCTCTTCTGCAACAATAAATCCTGCTTTTCCCTTCTTCGTACCCCTTCCCCACGCTCCACATAAATTTCTGACCCTTCTGTCAGATCCGAGGCTTCTACTACCTTCTGTCCTTGAAAGCAACAGCCGTTGAATAAATCTGCAAACCTGGCATTATCCTTCAGATAGTCCAGCATCACATCATTGATCCTTCCCATAATACCTCCCTAAAACAGTTTCTTAAAAAAGTTCCTTTAAAAAGTACCCTCAAAAAGTTTTTCCAAAAGGTTCCTTTAAAAAGTTCCTTTCAGGTTTCGGGGAGATTCGGCGCCCTCTCCGGTTCTGTCACAGATTCCCCCATCTTCCATTTTTGTATCCTTCTGAGTATCTGTGGCTGAAATTGCCGGAAAGTGCAGAAAAACACTTAAGAAACGCTCAGAAAATATCGAATTTTTATAACAAGATTACTTTAGCATATCCAATACGGTTCGTCAATAAGTAAGACATCTGTCGATGGTTATTCCAGATACAGATTGATTTTTTACCATACAGACCGTATAATCAATCTTTCAACCATAATGTTTTCCTTCCCTTCGCACAAAGAAAATCCTGGCAAAAATATGGCGGGGAGTCCAAGCTTTTCATCCCCGCCTCTCGTCTGCAAGTTATTTCTAGATAAGTTATTTCTAGATCTGGAACCTGCTCATCTCCTCTTCCGCTTTCTGCAGATCCGGATAACCGTACATTTTCACACTGTTGGTCATGATCTCATAAGCAAGATTTTTACCTTCCCTGGCATGATCCACCACATACCTTCCGTAAAGCTCCAGCATCTTATCGGAATAGGTGCCCAGCTCTCCCCTAAGATAGGTTTCATAGGAGGTATTATACAGATTATCGTCAGAAGTATGCACGCTTCTGGCGTTGCCCGCAAGGGTTGGATAGTGCGCTTCAAACTCCTCCATCCAACCCACCTGCAGGCTAACAATGGCCTCGATGATCGCCTTCTTTTCCTCGCCCAGCTCCGGGAAATGCTCCTTCAGCGCCTCATACTCTTCCGGCGCCGTGCTCTCCATCATGCGGCCATACTTTTCGGTGATCAGGTTATGCCCTCTGGCCAGCTCCCTGTGGAAATCATACAGATACTGCAGCAGCATGGTCCGGTTCCAGGTCAGGTACTGACTCTGCCGCATGATATTAAAGGTATACCAGTCATTCTGGCAGTCCGCCCTGCCCCCCACGTTGCGCACTTTATCAAAGGCTTCAAACTCCAGCTTTGCGATATCCTCCACCAGTTCTTTGTCACTCCTGCGGGCAAACCGGGCTTTCATCAGAAGCTCCTCCGTATGGGCGTCCAGATAGGGATCCGTATCGCTGATATAGCCCTTTTCATAAAGCTTTGCCGCAAGAAATCCGGCCAGCTGCTCCACCAGCTCCGGGATCCCCGGCTTTTGTCTGACCTCTTTTTGTCCGGCAGTTTCTGCCCCGGTTCCCATTTGTCCGGTTCCTTCCGCCCCGACGTCCTCCTGCCCTGCCCCTCTGACGGCTGCGATCTCCCGGAGCAAAGCTTGCGCCCCTTCATAGCCCGCAAGTCCGCTGACAGCCTTATGCAGCCACTTGTCATGGGGCGGATAGTTGTTTTCCATGTAGAGGCACAGCTTCATCGACTCCCTGAGACAATCCCCCAGCATCACCTGGGCTGTCACGGCATCGCCCCGCTTTCCCATACGGCCGTAATTATACTGCCCCGTCTGGGAAAATCTCGCAGCACTTTCCGCCAGCTTTAAAAACAGGATGTGTTCCGGATATCCCCTGCGGAGTTCTTCCCTCACGGCGCTGAATATCCCTTCGCCGTCACAGAAAACTTCCCCATTGACGCTTGCCGCCAGGGCGGAATCGGACATCTGCTGCCAGTCCCCGTCCTCCAGCATCCTCCCGGAGACTGCTTCGCTTTTCTTTCCCATTTTTTCTCCAGAATTCTTTCCGGAATCATTCTCGGGACCGTTCTCGGAATCATTTCCAGAATCCTTCCCAGATTTCTTCCCTTCCGTCAGCGACCTTCCCAGTGTTTCCCAATCCTTTTCTCCAAGCAGGCGGCTGTAGAAGCTGTTGATTGTCTGCACCCCCCGCCTGTCCTTTCCCTGGGGACTCACCGTCCTGACATATCCCCTGTATTCCTTTGGAAGCTGTTCATAAGCCTCCTGCAGGGCTTCCCCGATCTGATCCCAGGTCTCCTGTGTCACCCACAGGCAAAAACCCGGTCCCCAGTCATGATCTCTGGAAAGTTCATCGTCATAGCCAAAACAATCAGAGCCTTCTCCCACGAGTCCTGCGGCAATTCTGTCCGCATATTCCGGGAAGCATTCCCGGATCATGGGCCTTCCGTATTCCTCATAATATGCCCTGCAGAGAGACAGCCCGGACTGAAAGCTCTCCTCCCCATTTTTCATCTGTTTCAGGCAGATTTCCAGATTTTCCTTCAGGCGATGGTAATGTTCATTTTCTCCCAGAGACCTGCGCACACAGTCCATGGCCTTGCGGAAGCTTTCCGCCGCCTTTGCATATTCCCCTTTTTTATAATAATAGGTTCCCAGAGCAGAAACCGCCGCGCTGTAGTGGGCCTCCTCCACCCCGTGCTCTTCAAAAATAGCGATCGCTTTTCGAAAATACCCGGCGGCTTCCTCATCCTGATTTAAGCGAAGGCAGGTTGCCGCCAGGTTGGAATAAGTCACCGCCAGCTCAAAATAAGCCTCAGGTTTACGCTCCACGACCGACAGGGCGCTCAGAAGGTGCTCCTTCGCCCGTTCAAAATCCCCCATCTCCTGATAAAGCAGACTTATGTTATTATGAAGGCTCGCCACCAGCATATCATCCGGGGCAAGGAGCTTTCTGTATATCTCCACAACCTCCTGATAATGGGCCATGGAATCCGAAAGCCTTCCTCCAGCGCGATAAGCATTGGCTATATTGAGCAGCGTCGTGGCATAAGGGATCGTTCCCTCCAGCCCCATCCTTCCCAGCAGCAGCTTCGCCTGATCCGCCAGCTGATAAGAAGCCTCCCTCTGGCTGGTTTCCCGATAATACCCGATCAGCTCATTTAAAAGAGAAAGCAGCGCGCTGTCATCCTCCTCCCGCACTGCCTGGACAATGCTTTCCTTCATGAGATTTTCCGCTTCCTGCCCCTTATTTTCATCCAGCAGGCTGTCTACCTGTTTTGTGATCGCCGATAAATCCAACATTTCTATATAACCGCCTTTCTGATCCTGCAGCCATTTCCCTTGAAAAAATTTCCTTCTAGTCTCCCTCACCAGGAGCTTTTATTCACCCGCCGTCCCGCTGTCCGTATTCTCCTGCCCCACAACCAGCTTTTCCGTCATGTCCCGGAAAGGATAATGCTTCCTGCCGGGGGCGGACTGCTCCGAAGCCTCCCTGATCCGGGCATTCACATTCCGTATCTCCTCACGCAGTCCAGCCGCGGACATCCTGACCGCCCCTTCTCCCCATATGATCATCTGTTCCAGGGCGTCGGAGGTTGCCACCGTCACATGATACTTTTTCCCGATCCGGTGAACGGTCTTTTCAATATACTGATCGGCAGTCTCCGCTTCCTTCGTATAGACCACATAAATATTATGATACTTCTCCACACTTCCGGGGTTACCCTTTACCTTATATGCGTCATAAACCAAAATCACTGTATTCCGGCAAAAGCCCTGGTAATTGCATAAGATATCCATCAACTTGCTTCTGGCGGCGTCAATGTTCACCTCAGACAGCTCCCGCAGGTCCTCCCACGCGAAAATAATATTATAGCCGTCCACAAGAAGATATTCCTCCTGTTTTTCCCTAGTGGAATTCTGCTTTTTTCCGACCGGATTCTGTCTTCTCCCGACCGGATTCTGTTTCTCCCCGACCAGATTCTGACTCTCCTTGACCGGATTCCCGACCCGGGATTCCAGGATCTCCTGCCCCCTGTTGCGGTTAAATCTGTTGCGGTCTCTTTTAATGGGACCATAGGTTCTGACAAAAATCTCTTCCAGCTCCTCATCGCTGGCATATGCTTTGCTTCCTGACGAACTATATGCCCTGGTTCCTGACGAACTTCTCCCGGCAGCAGAATCCTTTTTCCGCCCAGACTGCCCTTCTTCATCCGGCATGGCTCCACCCGGGGCACTCCATCCGACATCATGCCGATATGCCGCGCCCTCTATGCTTTTCATGTCGATTCCGCTCTCCACATGGGCAAATTGCTCCACCTGATCCCAGTTCACCACAAATCCTGCCCCATGGGCACAGAAAACGCTTCCGGCAGGGTTCGCCAGATCCGCCTCCGGATCATAACCGATCTGCTCTATCACTTCCGGGGCATTGTGACAGGGCTCATAACCGCTTAAAATACAGATCAGACGCCCGCGCCCCCTGGTATAAGAAATCACCTCCGACTGGTAGCCCCGCATATTCACCACAGGAGCCTTTCCCCTGAGCACCGTAAACTCCCCATTCATTTCAGGAGGCTGAAAGCTGCCCTGCATCTTCTGGATATCGGTCATGGCGCGTCCGGTCGCTTCCGACGGCACTTCCAGAGAAAATTCATAAACAGGCTCCAAAAGAATGCTTTCTGCTTTCCTGAGTCCCTGCCGCACAGCCCTGTAGGTCGCCTGGCGGAAGTCTCCCCCTTCCGTATGCTTCAGGTGCGCGCGTCCTGCCACCAATGTGATCTTCATATCCGTGATTTCCGATCCGGTCAGCACTCCCACATGCCTGCGCTCTTCCAAATGGGTCAGGACCAGCCGCTGCCAATTGCGGTCCAATTCATCCTCGCTGCAGGCGGCGGCAAACTGCAGACCGCTCCCCGGCTCTAAAGGTTCCATCAAAAGATGCACCTCCGCATAATGCCTTAAGGGTTCAAAATGCCCGATACCCTCCACGGGAGCCGCGATGGTTTCCTTATAAACAATGCTTCCTTCATCAAACTCCACATACAGCCCAAACCGTTCCCGGATCAGACTCTTTAATATCTCTATCTGCACCTCTCCCATGACCTGGGCGTGGATCTCTCCCACCGCTTCCTTCCAGACGATATGAAGCTCAGGGATCTCTTCTTCAAGCTGACGCAGCTTTCCCAGAACCGTCGCCGCATCGCTGTCCTCCGGAATCCTGATCTGATAAGTGAGCACCGGCTCCAGCAGAGGCACCTCTCCCTCCTGTTCTGAACCAAGCCCCTGCCCGCTTCGGGTATGGAACAGTCCCGTTACGGCGCAGACGGTTCCCTGACAGACCTCCTCCGCCAGCTTATATCCCGCGCCGTTATAAATGCGGATCTGATCCACCTTTTCCCCGTCGATCACGGACTTCACCTTAAGGCTGCCGCCCGTTATTTTCATATGGGTCAGCCTGTTGCCCTGGGGATCCCTGGAAATCTTGAAAACCCTGGCCCCAAATTCTAATCCTCCCGAACTGCTTCTTACGGACAGGTACTGCTGTAGCCCTTCCAAAAACTCTTCCACTCCGATGAGCTTCAGGGCAGAGCCAAAAAAGCAGGGAAAGACCTTTCTGTCCGCAATAGCACGCCGGATCCCGTCTTCGGACAAGGTTCCGCTTTCCAGATACTCCTCCATAAGCGACTCTTCACACATGGCCGTATTTTCCAGCCATACTTCCCTGGTGTTGACAGACTCCCCCTTTTTACGGCGCTTTCGGGCCTCCTCCGGCTCCATGCAATCGACGCCGAAATCAACGCACCGCTCGTCCAGGCGCTGCTGCACTTCCTTTAAAAGCGCCATCCGATCCGTTCCCTCCTGATCCATCTTATTGATAAAAAGGAAAACAGGAACCCGATACCGGGCGAGCAGCCTCCACAGAGTCTCCACATGCCCCTGCACGCCGTCGGCGCCGCTCACCAACAGGATCGCCGCATCCAGGACCTGCAGCGTGCGTTCCATCTCCGCGGAAAAATCCACATGTCCGGGGGTATCCAGCAGCGTCAGCTCCCAGTCTCCCAGCGTCACAAGAGCCTGCTTGGAAAAAATCGTAATCCCTCTGGCCCTTTCCAGCTCATAGGTGTCCAGGAAAGCGTCCCTATGGTCCACCCTGCCCAGCTTACGCAGCGCGCCGTTCAAATATAAAATTCCCTCTGCAAGGGTGGTTTTTCCCGCATCCACATGGGCCAGGATCCCCACCACCGCCTTTCTACTTTTCTCTGACATCATTTCCCTCTGGTGATTCTGTTTCCACCGAATTTCTGGTTTCACACCCCAATATCGGCGAAACAATCCATACTATTTTCAGAAATCGGTCAGCAGGTAATTTCTTCCGCAAATCAAATATACCATTATTTTACCTGCATTTCAAGGGAAATGGTATTCTATATCAATCCGACTTTCCCCCAGTTCTTCATCTCCGGTCTTCACCCCATCTTCATCTGGGAGCATCATAAGCTGTCAGAAAAGTGATCCTTCCGAGAATATTAAAAAACCCGCAGGGGTCTGCAATTGATATGCTCCCTTTTAGGTAGACAAGTGAAATAATAAAAGCTTGTTTGCCTGGAAGGGAGCATTTTATTGGGAAGAACAAAGTTTGAACCTGATGTCATGATCAACGCCGTACAGGAGTACCTGGACGGGCAGACATCACAGCAGGCCATTGCAAAACGATTAGGGATTGTACAGAAAAGTTTTCAGGAATGGATAAGAAAGTATAGGTCAATGGGAGCAGACGCCTTTACACAGAATGGGAA
>CANQBS010000019.1 GCA_947589075.1 uncultured Acetatifactor sp. | reverse complement strand
CGATTGCAGTCAAACAATTTGGAAAGAAAGAAATGAGGTAAATCATTATGGAAAACAAAAAACTGAAAACTTTAAGTCTGGTTTCGCTGATGATCAGCATTATCCCCGTGGTAACTCTTATTCCCGTATTCCTTAAAATCACATTGCCGGAGGGTGTAAGTACGGTTTGGGCAGGTGTCAATATCGCTTCCGCTGTGGTAGGGCTGCTCCTCTCTATTGTCTGCATTAAGAGTGAAGAAAGCCGCAGCCCTGTGAATATTGCATCCACGATCGTCAGTTTCTTTTGGTGCCTGCTGATAATCGGCATAGTGGTTCTGGCGTTGTTTTTGACATACCTGCAGTAAGGAGGACCTGCAATAGACAATTACGGCATGTCGGCATCAATGGCATACGGTAATTTAAAAAGCCGCAAACCCTTGAAAATAAAGGCTTGCGGCTATATTTGCCAAACGTCCGCGAGGTGACTCGAACACCCGACCTACCGCTTAGGAGGCGGTCGCTCTTGGCTTTTATGGACAGCTGGAATCAAATCATAATCGAGTCAGCAAAATTGACACGATTGACTTGATTGACACGATTTATTATGATAGACTTATATATATTTGAAATAGAGGAGATGGCCGTATGCTCTTTCAGGAAAATGAAACCACCGAGTTGAAAGAAGTTGTGGTAGATGATATAAAAAAAGAAATCATTGCTTTTGCAAACTGTGATGGCGGGAAATTGTATATAGGAGTCCGGGATGATGGCACAGTTGTCGGTTTGGATAACGCAGATGCTGTTTCGCTGCAAATCAGCAATATGGTGAGAGATGCAATTAAGCCGGACGTAACCATGTTCCTGCATTATGAAACAATGGTAGAAAATGGGAAAAATATTGTTGCCGTGAATATTCAGCGGGGAACAGATCGGCCGTATTATCTTGCGAAAAAAGGAATGCGTCCAGAGGGCGTATATGTCCGACAGGGGTATTCTTCTGTTCCTGCGACTGATACGGCAATCCGGCGTATGATAAAGGAGACGGACGGAGATCGCTTTGAGGCTATGCGCTGTTTAAATCAAGAGCTTACATTTGAAGCAACACAAAAAGAATTTAAACTTCGAAAAGTCGAATTTGGAACGCAGCAAATGCGCACTTTGAAATTAATCGATCAGGATGGACTTTACAGTAACTTGGCACTGCTCTTGTCAGACCAATGTGTTCACACCATCAAAGCGGCGGTCTTTCAGGGAACAGATCAAACAATTTTTAAGGATCGCCGGGAATTTACCGGATCATTGATGCAGCAGATGAATGAAGTATATGATTTTATTGACTTCCGCAATCAAACCCGTGCAACCATAGAAAAATTATACCGGATCGATGTTAGAGACTACCCGGAAGTTGCAGTTAGAGAAGCCCTTATGAACCTGCTTGTCCATCGTGATTATGCTTTTAGCGCCAGCTCTTTGATCAGTATTTATGCGGATCGGATTGAGTTTGTGTCTATCGGCGGGCTGATGCCGGGAATTGAGCTGGAAGATGTTATGGTAGGAATTTCCGTATGTAGAAACCAAGATCTTGCGAATGTGTTTTACCGGCTGCGCCTAATCGAAGCGTATGGCACTGGAATGGGTAAAATTATGAAGGCATATGAGGGTATGCAGGAAAAACCGCTGATTGAAACTACGAAAAATGCCTTTAAGATTATACTGCCTAATATTAACGCAAAATATGAAACAGGAGCTATGATTATACCGAAAACGGGACCAGGTATACAATATATTATTAGTACTGAAAAAAAATTGAGTGATGAGGAAGAAAAGATATTAGAATATATCAGAACGCATGGTACTGTTACAAAAAATGATGTGATGGGATTGCTTGAAGTGAGTGCCTCTACCGCTGCCAGAGTTATTCGGAAAATGGTGAAGGACAATTTGTTGAAACAAAAGGGAAAAGCAAGAAATACGCAATATACCATTGCAGAATAAATCTCCGATAAACCAGCGTATTAGCAAATTTATTAGCAGAACGAAAAAGAAAAAAAGCTGTGAATCCAAGAATCCTTGAATTCACAGCCTTTTTTTCAACGTCCGCGAGGTGACTCGAACACCCGACCTACCGCTTAGGAGGCGGTCGCTCTATCCAACTGAGCTACGCAGACACTTTACAGGAGTTATTCAGGATAATTGATATAGCCCTGCAGCCATATCGTTCCTTTAAATCGGCGCCCCACCTGAGGTTCACCGAACAAGTCCATTATATTGATACAAACATCAAATGTCAACTCATTACTGCAAATTTTTAATAAATAAATTTTCTCCCCGGTTACGCTGTTGGTAAGCAGCTGCACCTCCAGGATCTCTCCCAGGATGGAATACTGGTCGCATTCCACGCCATAGGGCATGAAATATGTGTCCACGAGGCTGAACACATCCTCCCTCTGGATCCTGCGGGAAATGGTGGTATACATATCCATATCTTCCAACGTCAGCGTCTCAATGGCGTCCTCGTCGCCCTTTCTTGCCGCGGCAAGAAGATTGTTTCTGTTAGCGGATTCCTGCTTGACCCGCTGCTTCTGTTCCTCATCCTTCATGATGGGAAACATAACCACCCCTTCCAGGGATAATCCCGTCAAAGTCACAGTCGTCCCCCGGATGGGAAGCTGTCCGTTTGCCTGCGCCTTGATGTAGGGGATCATATTCTGCAGGTAAAAAATCAGAGAGATTCCCACCTTGACATCATCGCAGACCCCGGCATAAGACTCCTTTGCTGCGTGTCTTTCCACGGAAACATCCTCCGCCGTGGTAATGTCCGTCCCCCGAAGATAAGGATAATAATACTCATAGATAAAACGATCCTCTTCATCAAATTCCCCGCAGACGGCGATTCCTACTCTTCCGGCAAAATTTTTGCAGAATTCTCCCAGAAGGATTTCTTCCTGATTCATGGTATAGGCACGTTCATCCGAATTTATGATAACGTCCGTCAATAAATCCTTAAGGCGCTTGCGGTCTGTGTACTCGCTGAAACCTATGGCTCTCATATATTTATGCAAAAATTTCACCTTCTTTCTGCTGCACCATCACAGTCTGTCTTTTTTGATTTACATAACTTGTTTTGGCTTATATAACCCGTTCCGGTTTACATAACTTTTTTGATTTGCATAAGTTTTTTTATATAACTTGTTTTTCTGCTGTTGCTTTACATATCTTCTTGTTCTTGTTTCTGCTATTTTAAGTATTCCTGTCCGCCCATATATGGCCTGAGCACTTCAGGAATGCGCACGCTGCCGTCAGCCTGCAGGTTGTTCTCCAAAAAGGCGATCAGCATTCTGGGAGGCGCAACCACTGTATTATTTAATGTATGCGCAAAGTATTTCCCTTTTTCCCCATTAATGCGGATCTTTAACCTTCTGGCCTGTGCATCCCCCAGATTGGAGCAGCTTCCGACCTCAAAATATTTCTTCTGTCTGGGAGACCAGGCTTCCACATCATAGGACTTCACCTTCAGATCCGCCAGATCGCCGGAACAGCATTCCAGGGTTCTGACAGGAATATCCATGGAGCGGAACAGATCCACCGTATTCTGCCACAGCTTATCGAACCACATGGGAGAATCCTCCGGCTTGCACACCACGATCATTTCCTGCTTTTCAAACTGATGGATCCGGTACACACCTCTCTCCTCTATGCCATGGGCGCCTTTTTCCTTGCGGAAACAGGGAGAATAAGAGGTCAGTGTCTTCGGCAGCTGTTCCTCGGGAATAATGGTATCGATAAACTTACCGATCATGGAATGTTCGGAGGTTCCGATCAGGTACAGATCCTCTCCCTCGATCTTATACATCATGGCGTCCATCTCGGCAAAGCTCATAACGCCTGTCACCACGTTGCTGCGGATCATGAAAGGCGGTACGCAATAGGTAAAGCCCCTGTTGATCATAAAATCCCTGGCATAAGCGATCACTGCGGAATGCAGTCTGGCAATATCCCCCATCAGATAATAAAAGCCGTTGCCTGCTACCTTTCCTGCGCTGTCCAGGTCGATTCCATGGAAACGCTCCATGATCTCAGTGTGATAGGGAATCTCAAAATCCGGAACCACAGGCTCTCCATATTTCGTAACCTCTACATTCTCACTGTCATTCCTTCCAATCGGTACGCTTGGATCGATGATATTTGGGATTACCATCATGATTTTTGTGATTTTTTCCTGCAGCCCCGTTTCCTTTTCTTCCAATTCAGCAAGGCGCTTTGCCCCGGCAGCCACTTCTGCCTTTAAAGCCTCCGCTTCTTCCCTTTTGCCCTGCCCCATTAATTTGCCGATCTCTTTGGAAATCTTGTTTCTTCTGGCCCGCAGTTCATCAGCTTCCTGCTGCGTTTTCCTGGCGTCCGCATCCAGCCCGATAACCTCATCCACCATGGGCAGCTTCTCATCCTGGAATTTCTTCCTGATATTATCCTTTACCGCTTCCGGATTTTCACGTAAAAATTTAATGTCGATCATTTTTCTTCCTCTTTCTATATTTTATTTATTTCAGTCCTGCTCAAAGCAATTTCCAGGGCTTCCGCCTCTTCATCCCCCAGATCAAGGGAACATACGCCCTCTTTAACCTCTTTCGTATAAGAATAACAGCCCTCCGTACTATGCACAGAATTGATAATAAAACCATTGTCGTTTTCATCCAGCAGGCAAAGACTGAAACTCAGCTGTCCGCCCATCTGATGAAATGCATCATACTTCACAAGACCCATCTTCTGAAAACAATTCTTTTGCCTTTCAGATATTTCCTGTATCTGCTTATTATTTTGTTCTTCATTGATCCTTAAAAATTTATGATCCTCAATGATCGAAATAATATCCTGTTCCAGACTTTTGCCGTCGCTTCCGGAAGTAAAACGGTCTATCCTCTTTTTCAGCCTGCTGAGGTTTGCGATCATTACAATCGTCAGAATGAATAATATCAACAAACATACGCCCATGACGATCATAAATATATTGATATCAATGCTTCCTGTTAATGTAAAGGAAATCCACCTGCCTGCGCCGTTTATCATTCGTTCTCCTCTCTTTATTCCTTTCCAAAAATCTCCATCAGCCTGTCCAGATCCTCATGACTGTAAAACTCTATCTCGATTTTGCCAGAACCTTTTCCTTTTGAGGTTACTGTCACTTTTGTTCCCAGCCTTCTTTTTAATTTTTCCCCAAAATCCTGATAAATTGCCTCTAAAGCTGCATTTTTCTCCTTTTTGGAAGGCTTTCCCTCCTTATGGAGATTTTTCACCAGCTTTTCCACATCCCTTACGTTCAGATTCTCATTGTATATTTTCTGAGCAATGGAATACTGTTCCTCCGGATCTTCGACCATGATCAAAGCCCTGGCGTGTCCCGTTGTGATCTTATCCTCCACCAACATCTGCTGCACCTGACCGGAAAGCTTTAAAAGCCTTAAAGAATTGGTAACTGCTGTACGGCTCTTGGAAACCCTTTCCGCCACCTCTTCCTGTTTCAGGTCAAATTCCGTCAAAAGCCTTTTATAAGCCAGAGCTTCCTCAATTGGATTCAAATCCTGTCTCTGGATATTTTCAATCAGAGAAATCTCCACTAATTCCTGACTGGAATAATTCTTGATCAGGACAGGAACCTCCTTAAGACCTGCCAGCTTTGCGGCACGCCATCTTCTTTCCCCGGCAATGATTTCATAATGGCTCTTCTTATCCTGCACCAAAATGGGCTGAAGAAGACCAAACTGCCTGATGGAGTCCGCAAGCTCCTGCAAAGATCCCTCATCAAAATTCTTTCTCGGCTGCTCCCTGTTCGGTTCAACCTTCGTGATCTTTACAAGAACAGAACCATCTTTATTCTCAAACTCTTTTTTTTCCTGTTTTTCCGCCGCCTGATTGCCAGGGGGAATCAACGTATCCAGACCCTTTCCAAGGCCTTTTCCCAATCCTCTTGCCGCCATACCTGAATTCCTTCCTTATGTTTCATGCATTTCTGATCACTTCATCCGCCAATAACATATAAGCCTCTGCACCCGTAGATTTCGCATCATACAGATTGATGGGAAGCCCATAGCTGGGTGCTTCCGCCAGACGAATATTTCTGGGAATGATGGTTTTATATATGTATTGTGAAAGATTATCCTTTACGTTTTCCACCACCTGCATGGAAAGGTTTGTTCTGGCATCATACATCGTAAATACCACCCCTTCCATTCTCAGCTTAGGATTCAGCCTCTCCTTTACCAGATTGATCGTATGAATCAACTGGCTCAAGCCCTCCAATGCATAATATTCACACTGAATTGGAACAAGCACCGTATCCGCGGTAGTAAGCGCATTGATCGTAAGCATATTCAGAGACGGCGGACAATCAATAATGATAAATTCATACTGATCCTTCAGATAATCCACTTCATCCCTTAAAATATATTCCTTCTTATTGACGCCTATCAATTCTATTTCAGCAGCTGAGAGATTCACATTAGAAGGCACAAGCGAAACATTCGGCACAACATCCGAAATCAGACAATCCCTGATGCTGCACTCGCCGATCATCAATTCATAAATCGTATTATCCAGGTCATTCTTTTCCACCCCGAAACCACTGGTCGTATTCCCCTGTGGATCAGCGTCTACCACCATAACCTTTTTCCCTTTTGCAGCAAGACAGGATGCCAGATTTATGGCCGTCGTCGTCTTTCCAACCCCGCCTTTTTGATTTGCAATTGCAATTGCTTTACCCATACCAATTCCTTTTATTCTATAATTTCTATACCAATACCCATTCCACAGAATATTTCATTTTTCAAAATATATCTGATAACAGGCGGAAGGCAATATAAACAAAATAAGGGCGACTTGCCACCACATTGGAGCCCGTTTTTGTCTACATTGACTTTCTCCGTCCCGAGATTCTGATTTTTCTTCAAATTCCTTTTTCGTCCAAAGACCCTGTTTTTTTCAATATTTATCCGCCTGTTTTCAGGATAGTCATTTTTCAATTACCTATTACATTATATCATCGAAAGGAATATATATCCATATCTAAACTGACAAAAAATGTTTCATGTGAAACATTTTTTTATACATAAACAAAACTGCAAAAAACTTCCGACAATTATTTTCAGATCATTAATTTTCAAATCACCAATCTTCAAATCTTCATCCTTCATATTTTAACAAGATGATTCTTTATAGCAAAAACTGCAGCCTGAGTCCGATCCGAAACTTCTATCTTTTTGAAGATACTGGATAAATGATTTTTCACCGTTCTTTCCGTTATATTCAGATCATTGGCAATTTCTTTATTCAACAATCCTTCAGAAACCAGGGTTAAAATATCCATTTCTCTTTTGGTCAGAGAATTTAACTTTTCCCTTTCATTTTTCTGCAGGGCCATGTCAAAACGCACTTTAGTTGAAAAGGGTTCCTGAATATATTTCTTTTGCTTTAGGATGTGACTGATTCCTTTTATAAAATCTTCTGCAGAGGAATATTTGCTGAGATAGCCGTTTGCCCCACAATCGATCAATCTGGAAATATCCTTCGCATTATCACAAGAAGAAAACAAGGCAATTTTGACATTTTTATTGACACTCCTGATCTCTCTGATGAATTCTCCGGCATCCGTTCTTTTCAGTATCATTTCCATAATAATAAGATCCGGTTTATTTTTCTGCAAAGAAAGCATACTTTCGTCATGAGTGGTTACATCCGGGCATATTTCCAGATTTGTATGTTGAAGGATTACCTTTTTGATACCTTCTTTTGTAACAGGATGGGGATCGATGATCAAAACTCTTGCCATCTGCAGCACCTCTTTATACCACATTAAAATTTCGGGAAATATTATCTTCAACATATTGCGCTAAAATTTCTAAAAAAGTTTCACGTGAAACATTTATTCTTTTACAGTTAGTTCACTCGTTTACATTTTCCAATTTAGTTTTTTTTCACTTTCATTTTCTTTCATAATACGATATAATATTACCAGAGTCAAAAGGTATTTTTACGTTTACCAAACGCGATGGAGGAAAATATGAAAAAAGATTCAAAAATTCATGATAAAATTAATATTATAACCTTCCTGACAGGTCTTGCAGCGGCATCCCTATATGTATACAATAAACTTGAATTTTCCCATGCTGTTTTTCAAAATATTCTTTCTTCCCCAGATCATAAGGAACTCGTCTATGACTGGCGTTTTGGAAAGATCCATTATACAAAATCCGGTTCCGGCGCACCGCTCCTTTTGTTACACGATCTAACACCCGGAAGCTCTTCCTACGAATACAGCAAGGTAGTTTCGGAACTTTCCAAAACTCATGAGGTATACTGCCTGGATCTGCTTGGCTTTGGAAAATCAGAAAAACCTGAAATGACTTATACCAATTATCTTTATGTCCAGCTTATCACAGATTTTATCAAAAACGTCATCTCACGCAGGACGAATCTTGTGGCCAGCGGAAACAGCTTTCCTGTGGCAGTCATGGCAAGCCACAATGACAACAGCATCATTCAAAAAATCATTGCGGTCAATCCTCAGGATTTATACGAGTTAAGCCAGATTCCATCCAAAAGAAGCCGGCTTCAAAAGTTTGTATTGAATCTTCCCATCATAGGAACTTCCCTTTACAATCTGTACACCAATAAATCTTATTTCACAAAACAATTTTCAGAAAAATATTTTTACAATTCTGAAAAAATAGAAGAAAACTATATTTCTGCTTATGTGGAAGCCTCTCATATTGGTGGCTATCATGCAAAATATTCATACAGCAGCTATATTGGACGATATATGAATATTAACATTATACACGCTTTAAAAGAAATCAATAACAGCATCCTCATTATAGCTGCTGCCGACAAAGAAGACAATCGTACTATTGTAGACAATTACAAATATTATAATCCCGCCATTGAATCTGTCTTCGTAGCCAGGAGCAAACAGCTTCTCCTCCTGGAGCGGCCGGATATGGTCCTTAAACACTTAAAAACATACTTGAATATCTGAAATTTTATCACGCCCGTATGGGTTCCTTCCCCGGCAAGCCAGCCTTGCGGGGGAATTTTTTTGGAGTAGGCTTGATCTTTTTTACCACGATTAATGTTCTGGCAAAATCCGAATCCGGAAGGAGAAATTCTTCCTTTTTCTCAATGCGTCCCCCAAAAAGCCGGATGGCAGCTTCCGCTTCCCTTATCTCATCCTCCGCTTTCCCGGATTTATAACTGACGAAAAAGCCTCCCGACCTTACAAAAGGAAGGCAATATTCCGATAAGGTGGATAAATTTGCCACTGCCCGGGAAACACACAGATCAAAGCTTTCCCGAATTTTATCCTGTCTGGCAAAATCCTCCGCCCTTCCGTGAACCGTTTCCACCCCTTCAAGCTTCAGCCTGTCCGCCACAGCATCCAAAAACTGAATCCTTTTATTCAATGAATCCAGCAAGGTCACCTTCAAATGAGGAAAGGCAATTTTCAGCACCAGCCCGGGAAACCCGGCTCCTGTTCCCACATCTATCAGAGAATCACATTTTTTCAGATCCATTACCTTTACCAGGGATAGGCTGTCAACGAAATGCTTTTTCAAAACCTCGTCATATTCCGTGATTGCAGTCAGGTTCATCACCTGATTCCATTCCGTCAGCATCTCATAATAGATCAAAAGCTGCCGGATCTGGGAATCCTCCAGTTCTGCCCCAAGAGCCTGAATATCTTTTTCCAGTTGCTCTGTCTGATAAAAATTATCGGTCATATTCTTCCTGTCAACTTCTTCCTGTCAACTCATTTTCCCATACTTTTATAATGTTCCAGAAAAACCAAAAGCACCGAAACATCCGCAGGCGTCACTCCCGATATTCTGGAGGCCTGTCCCACAGAAACCGGTCTGAACAATTTCAGCTTTTGCCTCGCCTCCAGCCGCAGAGAAGGAACCTCATCATAATCCAGGGACTCTGGAATCTTCTTTTTTTCCATCTTCTTAAACTGTTCCACCTGCTTTAACTGACGGGAGATATATCCTTCGTATTTGATTTCAATCTCCACCTGCTCGATGACATCCCTCGGAAGGGTTTTCCGATTCTGGTCGATGACTGCGATCTTTTCATAATCCAGCTCCGGTCTGCAGATCAGCTCCGCAAGGCTTGCAGCCGTTTTTAAAGGGGTGCTTCCCATCTCCTCCAGAAAGCTTTGAATCTCTCTGTTTGCCCCCACCTTTGTATTTTTCAGCCGCTCCGTCTCTTCTTTAATCTGTTTTTCCTTGCGCAAAAGAGCCTGATACTGCTCCTCTGTCACCAGCCCGATCTCATATCCTTTTTTTCTGAGCCTCAAATCCGCGTTATCCTGCCTTAAAAGCAGACGATATTCCGCCCTGGAGGTCATCATACGGTAAGGCTCCCTGTTGTCCTTCGTGATCAGGTCGTCGATCAGTACTCCGATATAGCTTTCAGAACGATCCATGATAAGGGGATCCCTGTGTAGCAAAAACATAGCCGCGTTTACGCCTGCCACAAAGCCCTGTCCCGCCGCTTCCTCATAACCGCTGCTTCCGTTAAACTGTCCGCCGCTGAAGAGTCCTTCTATCCTGCGGAATTCCAGAGAAGGCTTTAACTGTCTGGCATCGATGCAGTCATATTCAATGGCGTAGGCGTTTCTCACGATCTTACAGTGCTCCAGCCCGGGAACCGTGCGGTACATCGCCACCTGAACATCTTCCGGCAGGGAGGAGGACATTCCTCCCACATACATTTCATTGGTATGCAGACCCTCCGGCTCCAGAAAAACCTGATGCTTCTCCTTCTCCGCAAATTTCACAACCTTATCTTCAATGGAGGGACAATACCTGGGACCGGTTCCCTCTATAATACCTGCATAAATCGGGGATCTGTCCAGATTGGAGCGAATGATCTCATGGGTCCTCTCATTGGTATAGGTAAGCCAACAGGATGCCTGCTCTTTCTGGATGCTTTCAGGATCTGTAGAAAAAGAAAAGGGAACGATCCTTTCATCCCCGAACTGCTCTTCCATTTTTGAAAAATCAATGCTTCTCTTATCCATTCTGGCAGGAGTACCGGTCTTAAACCTGCGCATTTCTATGCCAAGCTTTTTCAGGGAATCCGTCAGATGATTAGCGGCCTGAAGCCCGTTGGGACCCGTATATGTAATGGATTCCCCGCACAGGCATCTTGCCCGGAGGTAGGTGCCGGTACAAAGAACCACTGCCCTGCATTCATAGATCATCCCTGTAAAGGTCTTGATCCCCACAATTTTCTTTTTTCCGGAACCCGAATCATCCGGCCTCTCGTTTTGATCCGAAGGAATTTCTTCCCACAAAAGCTCGCAGACCTCCGCCTGCTTAATAGTAAGGTGCTCCTGATTTTCCAGAACCTTTCTCATCGCCCTGGAATATTCTGCCTTATCCGCCTGCGCCCTGAGGGAATGGACGGCGGGACCCTTGGAAAGATTCAGCATTTTAGACTGAATAAAAGTTTTATCGATATTTTTTCCCATTTCTCCCCCAAGGGCATCCAGCTCCCTTACAAGATGTCCCTTGGATGTTCCTCCGATATTGGGATTGCAGGGCATCAGGGCAATGCTGTCAATGCTCACCGTAAAAATAACGGTTTCCAGACCCAGCCTTGCGCAGGCCAGGGCAGCTTCACAGCCTGCGTGACCCGCTCCCACTACACAAACATCCACTATATTCCTCGAATCTTCCAACATAACGCTCCGTTCTTTTTCAAACAAACACTTTCAAAAATTTTTTAAATCAAACTTTAATTCAACGAACTATTTCAAACGAACTATTTCAAACGAACTTATTTGAGTGAACTTACTTCCCCATACAAAATTTTGAAAAAATCTCGTTCACCAAATCTTCTCCAACCTCTTCCCCTGTTATCTTTCCCAAAGCGGCGTAGGCTCCCATCAGATCAATGGAATAAAAATCCTCCGGCATTTCATCCGAAATACTCTTTTCCACCAGCTTTAAATCTTCATACGCCTCCTGCAGAGCCTCCTTGTGGCGAAGATTTGTAATGACAACTTGGTGATCCGAGGATAATTTTCCCTGGAAAAACATGTTTTCAATCGTCTCTTCAAATGCATCGATTCCCGTTTTTTCCAGGGTGGAAATCTTAAGGATCCTGAAATGATCTCCTCCTGCCATTTCCAGCACATCTTTTTCATCCACAACGCTTTTCAGATCTGTTTTATTCAATAAAATAACAGTCTTTTCCGGCTGAATCAGGGAACAGATCCTTCTGTCATTTTCATCCAGAGGAACAGATGCATCTATCAAAAACAGGATCAAATCTGCCTTTTCCACAAAATGAATTGCCTTCTCTACCCCGATCTGCTCCACTTTATCCTCCGCGCTGCGGATTCCTGCCGTATCGATAATGTTCAGCCCGATTCCATGAAGCGTAATGGATTCCTGTATGATATCCCTCGTGGTCCCGGCAATCTCTGTGACGATGGCCCTGTCTTCCCCCACCAGAAGATTCAGCAGGGAAGACTTTCCCACATTCGGCTTTCCCACAATAACAGTGTTGATGCCCTCTTTCATAAGCTTCCCCTGATCCGAGGACTGTATCAGTCTGTAAATTTCATCTTTCACGGTACACAACTTTTCCGAAAGCTTTTCTCTGTACCCCTCCAGACTGATATGTTCAGGATCATCCAGGGCAGATTCTATAAAAGCCACCTCGTACAGCAGCTTCGCCCGTAAATCCTTTATTTTTTCCGCCAGATCTCCCTTTAACTGATGGATGGAAGAAGAAAGAGCCATTTCGCTTTGGGAATGTATCACATCCATAACCGCTTCCGCTTTTGTAAGGTCTATTCTTCCGTTTAAAAAAGCCCTTTTGGTAAATTCTCCGGGTTCCGCCAGCCTCGCTCCGGCTCTAAGGACCTCTTCCATCGCCTTTTTCACCACAAGGATTCCGCCGTGGCAGTTGATCTCTACCGTATCCTCGGCAGTATAGCTGTATGGTCCCTTCATAACGGATATCATAACCTCGTCTATGATATGATCCTTCCAGTCTGCGCCGCAGCAGTCACATCCCACTATATAGCCATAATGTATGGTATGGCTTTTTACAGTGAGCAAAAATTTTTCTCCTTTTTTGCTGCGGCAGATCCGATCCGCTGTTTCAACGGCGTCTCTTCCGCTTACTCTTATGATTCCAATTCCTGCCTCCGACAGACCGGTAGCAATTGCGGCGATGGTATCTGTTTTCATAAATCATTCCCTATTGGATCATTTTCTATTGAATCATTCTTGATTGGATCATTCTTTACCGAATCATTCCTTATTGTGGTGAAAACAAATGCCGAACACAGTTCTTTCCGCATTCGGCATTTTCTTCTCATCATCGATTACTCTTTCAATTAATATCTTTTCAAAGAAACAACGACTCTTCTGAAGGGTTCCTCTCCTTCGCTGTGGGTGGTTACATAACGATCGTTTTGCAGGGCGGAGTGGATGATCCTTCTTTCATAAGGATTCATAGGTTCAAGGGAAACAGGTCTCTTTGTCCTTTTTACCTTATATGCAATATTCTTTGCAAGATTTTCCAGAGTTTCCTTTCTTCTTTCCCGGTAGTTTTCCGTATCCACTTTTACGCGGATATATTCTTCGCTTTCCTTGTTTACCACAAGAGAAACAAGATACTGCAGAGAATCCAGGGTCTGTCCCCTCTTTCCGATCAGGACACCCATTTCGTCTCCGCTCAGATCCACGTCTACGGTCTTTTCTTCTTCATTATATTTTACATCTACAGCCACGGTCATTTTCATGGCTTCAAATACATTATCCAGGAATTCCTTTACATCATCCTCAACAGAATTCTTCACACCTGCCTTAATGACTGCAGGTTTTGCGCCGATTCCAAGAAAACCTGTGGAACCTTCCTCTATGACTTCATACTCCAGCTTATCGCTGGGAACTCCCAATTGCTTACATGCTTCTATTACCGCATCATTTACAGTTTTAGCAGATATTTCAACAAATTCCATGATCTATTCCTTTCTGTCTGCCTGACCAGACTCTTCTTTATTATTTACTGCTGTTCTTTCCTGAACTGCTGTTTTTCTCGTTATATTGTTTTACCATATTGGCTTTTGCCATCAAGCTTCCCGGCTTTGCATTTCCCTGATTGTAATATTCGGTAGCCTTCTTCATGGCAGCTTCTTTTTCTTCTTCCGACATATTGGACCTGACGTTTGCCTTATTTTGAATGCTTCTGGTATTCATATTGGCATAGGCGTTTAATTTTTCCTGCTGTTCCTTCAGCTTTTCCATTTTTTTGGCGCTCTTGGCGGAATTTTTCTGGATCAGTTCTTCAAAGTCCATCTTGTCAATGTGCTTATTGATGACCACCTGCTGAATACTTCTTACCACGCTGCCGGCCACCCAGTACAAGCCCATACCACAAGGAAGGGTATAACAAAACCATGCAGACATTAACGGCATCAGGGTATTCATCATTTTCATGGACTGAGCCATGCTGTTTTCCTGACCCTTATTGTCGGACTGCTGTGTAGGCATCAGCTTTACGTTGATCCATTGTGTCAGAGCGGATAAAACAGGAATCGCGATGGCTCCGATCACAAGTCCCCATGCGCCGGCCGCCCAGGCTCCTTTTACAATATAAGAAGGAGAATTTCCCATATTCAGCCCGAAAAAATTATTATAGGTATCGATCAGGCCTCTGGTGGTTTCATTGCTTAAGATCAGCTCTCCCTGATAGGTGAGATTGGTCAGATTATAATGCTGCGCAATGGTTCCCATATCGGCGGTGGAAAGCTTGTTCAATACATCTATGATACCGTTTTTTAAATTGCTGTCGGTAATGGTTCTGCCGTACATGGAAACAGTCTGGGCAATGCTGTCTATTCCCGAATTCTGCAGGAAACTGCCGCCGTCCATGGAAATGATCTGGTCAGCCAGGACGCCAAAGGTTTCCTTGATCTTTCCGACATAAGCCGGCATGGACTGGATCACGCGGTACAATGCAAACAAAATAGGCATTTGAATCAAAAGCTGTACGCAGCTTCCGGAAGGGGATACTCCGTACTTCGCATAAATAGCCTGAATCTCCTGATTCTGAGCCATCATGGATTCATTGTCTTTTTTATTCTTATACTTGTTCTGGACAGCCTGAATCTCCGGCTGCATCTTCGCAGATAATTTGGAGAACTTCTGCTGCTTCATGGTAAGGGGCAGCATCAACAGATTTACAACGATTGTGAACAGGATGATGGCAAGTCCGATGTTGGGAATCCCGATGAAATCAATAACGGTAAAGATTCCTTCCATGATCTTGCCCAACAGCCATGCAACCTGTCCAATGATAAAGGTTGAATTCTGCGTCAAAAAAAACATACTGTATCCTCCTGGCGTTGCCGTTTATCAGGGTACCGGGTCATACCCCCCTTTGGAAAAAGGATTGCATCGCAAAATTCTCCATACTGCAAGAGCCCCGCCCTTTATTGCTCCATACTTTTCAACCGCTTCCAGACCATACTGAGAACAGGTAGGAACATAAGGACATTTGGTTCTTTTCATTGGAGAAATATATTTTTGATATAATTTTATAACGGCAATCAATATTTTTTTCATTCAAACTCAAATCGAGCCTCATAGATCTTATGAATGAATGATCTGATGAAGCCTTCCAAGATGCAATAGCGCGCTTTCTGCTTCATAATACCCGATGGCAGCCGCACTCGGTCTCACAACGATTACAATATCCAAACCACTATTGAATACTTTTTCCTGTAACCGATAACTTTCCCGCACCAGCCTTGTAAGACGATGCCTTACAACACTGTTGCCAACTTTCTTGCTCACACTGATACCGATCCTGTTTCCCTCGAGGCCATTTTCCTTCACATACATTACAAAATACTTATTCACGTAGGATTTTCCTGTTTTATACACGAGCTGAAACTGTCGGTTCTTTTTAAGCGATTCTGAAAACTGCATCCTTCCTCCGCCACAACTTTTCCTTTTTGATTTGGAAAAATAAAAATAATAAATCTCTGTAAGGGGAGAAATAGGTCACATTTCTGTGACCTATGCGGATAATACCTTTCTTCCTTTGGCTCTTCTTCTGGCTAAAACCTTTCTTCCGCCCGGAGTACTCATTCTGGCTCTGAAACCATGAACTCTTGCCCTCGGTTTCTTCTTCGGCTGAAATGTCATTTTCATAGAAAGCACACCTCCTTCTCTATCACTCGCAGCTTTTATGCGTCTGCCGTACAAAACTGCTGAAAATATTCTCTTTCTTATTTCATCCTACTGCCTTCCAACAGAAAATAGCGTATTTATTGTAAAGGAAAAATGCCTGTCTGTCAAGAAAAAACGCTATTTTCAGGGCATAAAAAATTTTTTTCAACTTATCCACATAAATATACACGAAAAATTATATACAATCACTTATCCACATAATGTGAATTATTTGTGGATAAACTTTTTTTTTTACTGCATAATCTGTGAAAAAAGTGTTATTTATACCTGAAAATTGCCTATTTTAAGGGAACTCCCTTTCATCCACAAAATTTTCCACTTATCCACATTTATGTTTACCATGATTGTTAAAACGTATAATTATCACCATAGTTATCAACAGATTGTGGATAACTTTATCCATACCATGTTCAAAAGTAATGTTTGAAATATTTCCGTTTTTATATTAGTATATAAATACGGGTCTGCGAATGGCGCGAAGTGAACTAAATCAGGAATTGAACCAGATCAGGAACAGAAAGGCAAGTGTAAGTAAAATGGACGCAATCAGAGAAAACTGGGATATCATTAAAGAGACCATCAGAAGAGAATATGATCTCACTGATATATCCTTCAATATCTGGATTAAACCTCTGGAATTCTATAACATTGAAAACAACGTGGTAAATATCATCATACCTTCAGAGCAATCCAACGTACAGGATTATATTTCAAGGAAATATAAAAGCTTTTTTAAAGTTACGATATCGGAAATGTTCGATCACACCTATGACGTTGATTTTGTTCTGGAAAAGGATATCAAACCGCTGGATACAGAAGAAAAAGCTCCATCCTCCTTACCTTATAATCCAAATTACGAAGGAGCCAATCTGAATCCCAAGTATAAATTTGATACCTTTGTGGTAGGAAGCAACAATAAATTCGCCCACTCCGCCTCCCTTGCCGTGGCGGAATCGCCGGGAGCAGCCTATAACCCTCTTTATCTTTACGGCGGCGCTGGTCTCGGCAAGACACACCTGATGCATTCCATCGGTCATTTTGTGCTGGAACAAAATCCTAATATGAAGGTCCTCTATGTCACCAGCGAAGAATTTACCAACGAAGTGATCGAATCTATCCGAAGCGGAAACGAAGCCATCCGAAACGGCAATGTGGCCGCCATGACGAAGCTTCGTGAAAAATACAGAACCGTAGATGTGCTGATGGTCGACGATGTTCAGTTCATCATCGGCAAGGAAAGTACACAGGAGGAATTTTTCCATACCTTTAATGTGCTCCACGCAGCCGGCAAACAGATCATCATTTCCTCCGACCGTCCTCCCAAGGAAATGGAAACCCTGGATGAACGCTTCCGTTCCAGATTTGAATGGGGATTGATCGCGGATATCCAGGCTCCAGACTATGAGACCAGAATGGCCATTCTACGCAAAAACGCGGAATCCTCCGACAAATATATCGACGAGGAAATCATCAAATACATAGCGACCAACATTAAATCCAACATCAGAGAGCTGGAGGGCGCTTTCAACAAAATAGTAGCTTTTGCAAAACTAAATAAAGTAGAACTTACCCTTTCCCTGGCGGAAGAAGCTTTAAAGGACGTGATCTATCCCAACAAACCGAGAGAGATCACCCCTACCCTCATCATCAATACTGTTGCGGAACAATTCAGGGTAAGACCCGAAGATATTACCTCCAAAAAGAGAAATTCGGAGTTTGTGATTCCAAGGCAGGTTGTAATGTATCTCTGCAGGGAACTTACCGATACGTCCTATATCACCATCGGAAAGCTCCTCGGCAACAGAGACCATACAACTGTCCTTCACGGCTATAATAAAATAGCCGACGACTTGAAGATCAATGAGGAACTTCGCAATAAAGTGGATGTGATCCAGAAGAAGATCAATCCTTCTTCCTGATCTTTATCCACAGATTTCTGTACAAGCCCTGTGTATAAGAAGGTGGAAGCCCGTGAAAGATTGTGGATGCCTTCAAACTGATTTTTAAGGACTTAAAAGAAGATTGTGAATAACCACTCTTTTTTCCTCATAGAAAAATAAAATTATTGACATGTTTTCCATTTCCTTTTTGCTGAAAAAATAGTATAATAGAAGTGGTTTTACACATATCAACAGCCTATAAGAATAAGACTGTTAAATTCATATCTTAATAGATAATATCGCGCGCGATCCGGTTTTTATTTTTGCAGTGTGAAGATTTTACAACGGAAGGGAGTTCATAACATGAAACTGGTGTGTTCAAAATCAAATTTAATGAATGGGGTACAGATCGTTTCCAAAGCGGTTCCCAATAAGACCACAATGTCCATTTTGGAATGTATTCTGGTGGACAGCACAACGGGGATCATTAAGCTCACTGCCAATGACATGGAACTTGGGATCGAAACGATCATAGATGGGGATATCCTGGAAAAAGGCATGATCGCTCTGGATGCCAAGATTTTTCTGGATATCGTGAGAAAGCTTCCGGAAGGAAATATTACCATCGAAACGGATTCTTCCTTTAAAACCACCATCACCTGCGGAAAAGCCGTATTTAATATTATGGGAAAATCGGGAGAAGATTTTTCCTATCTTCCTGTAGTGGAAAGGGAGGATAATATCGTAGTCAGCCAGTTTACCTTAAAAGAAGTCATCAGGCAGACGATTTTTTCCATTTCCGATAACGACAATAACAGGCTTATGACGGGCGAACTGTTTGAGATCAATGGGAATATTTTAAGAGTGGTTTCCCTAGACGGTACCCGGATTTCCATCCGCAAAATTGAACTGCGGGAGGATTATGCGCCGAAAAAAGTGATCGTGCCCGGCAAGACCCTGAATGAGATAAGCAAGATCATCTCCGGTGATGCGGATAAATTCGTCAGTGTTTTCTTCACTTCAAAGCATATCTTGTTTGAATTCGATCAGACTATTGTGGTATCCAGGCTGATCGAGGGAGAATATTTCAGAATTGACCAGATGCTTTCCAGCGATTATGAGACCAAGGTAAGGGTAAATAAGAGAGAGCTGATGGAATGTATCGACCGGGCTACCTTACTGGTAAAGGAAGGGGATAAAAAGCCTATTATTCTTCATTTCACGGATGAGATCATGGATCTTAAGATCAATTCTGTTCTCGGCAGCATGAATGAGGAAATTGATATCGATAAATCAGGAAAGGATCTGGTCATAGGGTTTAATCCCCGTTTCCTGATCGATGCCCTGAGAGTCATCGATGACGAATATGTTGAGATTTATATGGTGAATCCGAAGGCTCCCTGCTTTATCAAAAATCAGGAAGAAACTTATATTTATCTGATTCTGCCTGTCAACATTGCAAATACATATTGATTTAACTATTTGATCTTAATTTTATAATGGATTTGATGGATCAGGGAGAATAAAAAAAGTAAAAATGGAAAAAATAACCATCAGAGATGAATTTATCAAGCTGGGTCAGGCCCTGAAGCTGTCAGGCCTGGCGGATTCAGGTGTGGATGCGAAGATCGCCGTACAGAACGGTCTTGTAAAGCTGAACGGGGAAATATGTACACAAAGAGGAAAAAAGGTGGTTGTGGGAGATATTTTTGAGTTTCAGGGCCACAAAGTTTTAGTTGAAGGTCGTGCACAATGATCATAAAATCTTTGGAGCTGGCGGATTACAGAAATTATGATTCTCTGTCTATTTCTTTCGATAAAGGGGTAAATATTCTGTGCGGCGATAACGCCCAGGGAAAGACAAACATATTGGAGGCAGTTTATCTGGCTGCCACCACGAAATCCCACAGAGGAAGCAAGGACAGAGAGATCATTCAATTTTCAAAGGAAGAAGCACACATCAGAACCTATGTGGAAAGAGACGGCGTCGAGACAAGGGTGGATATGCACCTTCGCATGACCGGAAGCAAGGGAATTGCCATAGACGGTCAGAAAATAAAGAGAGCCGCTGATCTGCTTGGGTTATGTAATGTTGTGTTTTTTTCGCCTGAGGATCTTGGAATCATAAAAAATGGTCCCGCAGAGCGCAGAAGATTTGTGGATATGGAACTGTGCCAGCTGGATCAGATGTATCTTCATGACTTAAATCATTATAACAAGGTCATCAATCAGAGAAATAAGCTGTTAAAGGATATGTATTTTAATCCCGGTCTCCAGGATATGCTGGGCGTGTGGGACATGCAGCTGGTAAACTATGGTTCTAAGGTGATCGAAAGAAGAAGAGATTTTGTAAGGCAGTTGAATGAGATCATAAAGGATATCCATTGGAAATTATCGGGCGAAAAGGAAGAACTTCAGGTTTGTTATGAACCGGATGTGGAGATAAAAGATTTTGAAAAAAGACTTCTTTTCAGCAAAGACAGGGATATTAAGCTGAAGACCACGTCTGCAGGACCCCACAGGGATGATTTTGTTTTTCTCATCAATGGAGTAGACGCCAGAAAATTCGCTTCCCAGGGTCAGCAAAGGACGGCGGCTCTTTCTCTGAAGCTTTCAGAGATCAGAATGGTTGAAGATATGACAAAGGACAGTCCCGTTCTTTTGTTGGACGATGTATTGTCTGAGCTGGACAGCGGCAGGCAGCAGCTTCTCTGTAACAGCATCGGAAATATACAGACCATCATCACCTGTACGGGTCTGGAGGAATTTGTCAATAACAGAATACAGATCAACAGGATCTTTCAGGTAAAAGAAGGAAAGGTTGTCTGTGTAAACGAAGAGGATATGAAGGATCCTGTTAAGGAGCCGTTTGAATCATAGTTAATGGAACAAAATAAGCAGACCGTCAGGGCAGAAAGGGATACGTGAATGAGTGAAGATACGATGAATACGGTCGTAGAAAATGAATATGGGGCTGATCAGATCCAGATTCTGGAGGGATTGGAAGCTGTCAGAAAAAGGCCTGGAATGTACATAGGCACTACCGCCAGCAGAGGACTTCATCACCTGGTTTATGAGATTGTGGACAATGCTGTGGATGAAGCTCTTGCAGGCTTCTGCGATACTATAGATGTGACCATTCATGAGGATAATTCCATTACTGTCATTGACAATGGACGGGGAATTCCTGTGGGTATCAATCATAAGGCGGGGATACCGGCGGTAGAGGTGGTATTCACCATCCTTCACGCCGGCGGCAAGTTCGGCGGCGGAGGATATAAGGTATCCGGAGGACTTCACGGCGTAGGCGCGTCCGTTGTAAACGCTCTTTCTGAATGGCTGGAAGTAGACATCTGTCAGGAAGGAAAGGTATACAGGCAGCGTTATGAAAGAGGCCATGTTTGCTATCCCTTAAAGGAGATAGGGACCTGTGATCCTGAAAAGACAGGCACTAAGATTTCTTTTCTTCCGGACAAGCAGATCTTTACGGAAACAACGGTATTTGATTTCGATATTTTAAAGAGAAGGCTGCGGGAAATGGCCTTTTTGACTAAGGGTCTTCGTATCATTCTGCGGGATGACCGTTCTGAAGAAGAAATTTCCCTGGAAAAGGAGCTGGAACGCAAGCAGATGGGAGAGCTGCTTTTAAGGGCGGAGGAGGATCTGGAGGAGCAGAAATCGGAAGAAGAAAGATTGGAAGAGAGCGCTTCGGATGAATCTGCGCCGAATTTTTCAAAGGATAAAGAGGCTTCAAAGGATAAAGAGGCTTCAAAGGATAAAGAGACTACAAAAGATAAAGAGGCTTCAGATCAGGAGGTTTCTGAATTAAAAGCGGAAAATAAGCCTGAAGAAGTAAAGGTTCATAAGCAAAGAGTGGCAGAATTTTGCTACGAAGGAGGCATTAAGGAATTTGTCACCTATCTGAACAAAAGTAAGACCCCTTTGTATGAAAATATCCTGTATTTCGAAGGAATGAAGAATAATGTGTATGTGGAGGTAGCCTTTCAGCACAACGATTCCTATAACGAAAGCGTATTCAGCTTTGTAAATAATATCAATACGCCGGAGGGCGGCACCCATCTTGTGGGCTTCCGCAACGCCATGACCAAGACCTTTAACGATTACGCCAGGGGTGCAAAGCTTTTAAAGGACAGTGAACCGAATCTGTCCGGAGAAGATATCAGAGAGGGTCTGACGGCTATCATCAGCGTAAAAATAGAGGATCCTCAGTTTGAGGGACAGACCAAACAGAAATTGGGCAATTCCGAGGCGAGAAGCGCTGTGGACAGCATCGTAAGCGAACAGCTCACTTATTTTCTGGAGCAGAATCCTCTGGTTGCCAAGACAATCTGTGAAAAGTCCATCCTTGCCCAGCGGGCCAGGGAAGCCGCCAGAAAGGCAAGGGATCTGACCAGAAGGAAAACCGCCCTGGACGGTATGGCTCTTCCGGGCAAGCTGGCGGATTGTTCCGATAAGGATCCTAAAAACTGCGAGATTTATATCGTAGAGGGGGACAGTGCAGGAGGCAGCGCCAAAACCGCCCGTTCCAGGGCAACCCAGGCTATCCTGCCCCTTCGGGGAAAAATTTTAAATGTTGAAAAGGCGCGTCTGGACAAAATTTACGCCAATGCGGAGATCAAGGCCATGATCACCGCTTTTGGAACGGGAATTCATGAAGATTTTGACATCAGCAAGCTTCGTTACGATAAGATTATCTTAATGACGGATGCGGATGTGGACGGCGCTCATATCAGTACATTGCTTTTGACCTTTTTATACCGTTTTATGCCGGATCTCATTAAGGAAGGACATGTATATCTGGCAAAGCCGCCTCTTTATAAGCTGGAAAAAAATAAGAAGATCTGGTACGCCTACAGCGATGAGGAGCTGGACAAGATACTGCAGGAGGTGGGACGGGACCAGAACAACAAGATCCAGCGTTATAAAGGACTTGGGGAAATGGATGCGGAACAGCTTTGGGAGACCACTATGGATCCTGAAAGAAGAATCCTTCTGAGAGTAAATTATGACGAAGAGATGGAGTCCGAGATTGACCTGACCTTTACGACCCTGATGGGGGATAAAGTGGAGCCCAGAAGAGAATTTATCGAGGAAAACGCCCGTCATGTGAAGAATCTTGATATCTGGGCATGATAATTGTACTGTAAAACTGATAGACATACCGTAAAACTGATAACTGTGCTGTAGAACTGATAAATGTACTGTAAAATTGATAACTGTACTGTAAAACTGGAGTCGGAAGGATAATTGATACAACTATGAATGACGATATTTTTGATATGAAGGACGAACAGGAAATAGATAAAGTACAGGTCGTTGATTTAAAGGAAAGGATGGAAACCTTTTATATCGATTACGCCATGAGCGTGATTGCTTCCCGTGCGCTACCGGATGTGAGGGACGGGTTAAAGCCCGTGCAGAGAAGGGTTCTGTACTCCATGATAGAGCTGAATAACGGACCGGATAAGCCTCACCGAAAAAGCGCCCGTATCGTGGGAGATACCATGGGTAAATATCATCCCCATGGAGACAGCTCCATTTACGGAGCCCTGGTCAATATGGCGCAGGAATGGAATACCAGATATCCTCTGGTGGACGGTCACGGAAATTTCGGTTCCATGGACGGAGACGGCGCCGCGGCCATGCGTTATACAGAAGCAAGGCTGAGCAAGATTTCCATGGAGCTTCTTGCCGACATCAACAAGGATACCGTTGATTTTTCACCCAACTTCGACGAGACGGAGAAGGAGCCAGTTGTGCTTCCCAGCCGTTATCCCAATCTTCTTGTAAACGGCACCACGGGAATTGCGGTGGGTATGGCCACCAATATTCCTCCCCATAATCTCCGGGAGATCGTAAACGCCGTGGTAAAAATCATAGATAACAGGATCCGGGAGGACAGGGACACTTCCATAGAGGAGATTCTGTCTATTGTAAAAGCACCTGATTTTCCCACCGGCGGACTGATCCTGGGAACCAGGGGCAGCGAAGAGGCTTATCGCACCGGCCGGGGCAAGATCATTGTCCGGGCGGTTACGGATATAGAGACTCTTCCCAACGGAAAGAGCCAGATCGTAGCTACAGAACTGCCTTATATGGTAAATAAGGCGAATCTGATCAAAAAGATCGCGGATCTGGTGAAGGCGAAAAGGATCGACGGCATTACGGAGATCAGGGATGAGTCCAACAGAGAGGGTGTCAGGGTCGTTATCGAGCTGCGCCGGGACGTGAATGCCAACGTTATTTTAAATCAGCTGTATAAGCATACCCAGCTTCAGGATACCTTCGGCGTTATTATGCTTGCCCTGGTGAACAACGAGCCGAAGATACTGAACCTGTTAGATATGCTCAAGCATTATATAGCCCATCAGGAGGATGTGGTTACCAGAAGAACCAGATATGATCTGAATAAGGCTGAAGAACGGGATCATATTTTACAGGGTCTTTTGAAAGCTTTGGACTATATCGATGAAGTGATCGATATCATCAGAAGCAGCCAGAATACGCAGATCGCCAAGGAAAGGCTGATCGGACGGTTTGAATTTACGGACGCTCAGGCTCAGGCTATTGTGGATATGCGTCTGAGGTCTTTAACAGGACTGGAAAGAGAACGTCTGGAAAACGAACATAGGGAGCTTTTGATCAGAATTCAGGAATTAAGGGCGATTCTCGCGGATGAAAAGCTTCTGTTAGGGGTCATTAAAGAAGAGATTCTGATCATTGCGGAAAAATATGGGGACGACAGAAGAAGTAAGATCGGATATGATGAAACAGACGATATTCCTCTGGAGGATATGATCCCCCGGGAAAATACTGTGATCGCCATGACCAGCCTCGGATATATCAAGCGCATGACTGTGGACAATTTCAAGGCTCAGAACAGAGGCGGCAAGGGTATCAAGGGAATGCAGACCATAGAAGACGATGTGATCGAAAATCTTCTGATGATGGATACCCATCATTATGTAAACTTCTTTACCAACCGGGGAAGGGTGTACAGAATTAAGGCGTATGAAATTCCTGAAGCCAGCAGGACTTCCAGGGGAACTGCCATTGTTAATCTCCTGGAGCTTCTTCCGGAGGAAAAGATCACAGCCATGATTCCCATCAGGGAATATGACAGTTACCGCAATCTATTTATGGTAACGAAGAGCGGCATTGTGAAGAAAACTTCTCTTTCAGAATACAGCAATATCCGGAAAAAGGGTCTTACAGCCATTAAGCTTAGAGAAGACGACGAGCTGATCGAAGTAAAAACTACGGATGAAAACAGCGATATTTTCCTGGTAACGAAAAAAGGTATGTGCATCCGGTTTAAGGAAACTGACGTAAGGGCTACCGGCAGGGATTCCATGGGCGTTATTGGTATGGATCTGGATGAGGACGACGAAGTTGTGGGAATGCAGCTGCAGACCCAGGGAAAGGATCTGCTGTTCGTGTCAGAAAACGGTATGGGAAAACGGACCAGCATGGAAGAGTTTTCCATCCAGCACCGGGGCGGCAAGGGCGTCAAGTGTTACAGGATCACTGAAAAAACCGGAAATCTGGTGGGCGTAAAGGCCGTCAACGACGATCATGAGGTGATGATGATCACTACGGAAGGAATCATCATACAGCTTCGAGCTCAGGATATCTCGGAGCTTGGCAGGATCACCTCCGGTGTCAAGATGATCAACCTGGAAAGGGGCGTTACTGTGGCGAAGGTCGCCAAAGTAAGGGAGAGGATCCCTACCGTGCAGGTGGAACTGGATGGGTCTGACGAAAATGGGGAGCCTGATTCGGAGAATGATGCGGACGCCAGGGACATGGATGATATGGTAGATGAGGAAATGATTAGAAAATAAGTAACAGTTCAGCCGCGTCCAAGCCGAATAGATTCGGCTGGCTGAATTGTTACGAAAATAATGAGTCGGCGGATAAGACACACAGGATGAAGAAGAGGTAAGGTTGGAATAAGCAGGGTTGGAAAGGGCAGAAGAGAGGTTTGAAGAAGCCAGAAAAAAGGTTGTAGGAGTAGACAGACAGAGATTTGGAATCGGAACCTACGGTGAAAAATCGGTTCATGCCATCTTTAAAAATTTTTATGAACCTGATGAGGACAAGCAGGAAATTCCGATTGAAAATTATGTGGCGGATATCTACAACGGCAGGGAGATCATTGAAATTCAAACCAGGCAGATGAACAGATTGAGGGATAAGCTGACTGCTTTTTTGCCCCTTTATCCGGTAACCATTGTGCACCCTGTCCCCAAACAGAAGTGGCTGATCTGGGTGGATGAGGAAACCGGGGAACTGAGCGTTAAGCGCAGATCCCCTAAAAAGGGAAGCCCTTATGATGCCTTTCCTGAATTGTATAAGATCAAAATGTTTCTGAAACATCCTAATCTGAAGATTCAGATCGCCATGATGGATGTGGAGGAATACAGACTATTGAACGGCTGGAGCAGAGATAAGAAAAAAGGCTCCAGCCGCTATGACAGAATTCCTCTTTGTCTGACAGAGGTAGCGGTGATCGAACGTCCGGAGGATTACCTGCAGTTTGTACCGATTTCTCTGGAGGAAACCTTTACCACCAAAGATTTTGCAAAAGCCGCCCATATTTCCCAGGGACTTGCGGGCGTGGTTCTGAATATCCTGTATTATATGGAAATCATTGAAAGAACAGGAAAAAAAGGTAACTTTTATCTTTATCAGCTGCAAAAAAAGTACCTGGATTAACAGATCAGTCCAGGTACTTCTCTTTTTTCTATTTTACGTTTCTATTTTTACGGGCTTATCAGCCGATCTCTCCAAACTGGGTTTCCATTTTTTCATTAATTTTTAATCAACTACCACGTCATTTTTGCCAGATTTCTGCAGAGAAAAGATAAATTCGCTCCCTACACCCTGAGTGCTGATCACGTTGATATGTTCGCCATGAGCCGTTATGATCTCCTTTACAATGGAAAGACCCAGGCCGGTTCCCTTCTTATCCTTGCCCCGGGAGGAATCGGACTTGTAAAATCTTTCCCAGATCAGCTTCTGGTCGTCCTTTGGAATGCCGATTCCCGTGTCCTTCACGGATACGAAGATTTTGTTCTTTTTTTCCGAGGTTTCCAGCAGGATAGAGGAATTATTATGGCTGAATTTTATGGCGTTGTCAATCAGGTTGTATAATACCTGCTGTATTTTATCCATATCCGCATGGACGTAAAGGACGTCTCCTGTTAAGAGAAGCTCGATGGAAATGGATTTATTCAGGCAGGTTCCCTCGAAGGAAGCCGCGGTGGAGCGGATGACCTGATTGATATCGAAATCCGTCATCTGCAGCAGCATCCCTTTAATGTTCAGGTTATTCAGGGTCAGAAGGCTGTTGGTCAGCTTTGTAAGGCGTTCCGTCTCGTTTAAAACGATCTTCAGATATTTTTCATGCATTTCCGGTGGAATCGTGCCGTCCAGCATGGCCTCCAGATAACCCTTGATGGAGGTCAGGGGAGAACGGAAATCGTGAGAAACATTGGCAACAAATTTTTTCTGGTCGTCTTCCGTCCTGGCGATCTCACTGGACATGAAATTCAGACAGGCAGCCAGATAGCCGATCTCGTCGTCGCTGTCGACCTGCAGTTCGTATTTCATATTGCCGGCGGCGTATTGTTCTGTCGCCTTTGTGATCCTCCTTAAAGGAACATATACCATTTCCGTAAAAAAGATGAGGATGATCACGGAAAGCATCAGCAGAGTGATCAGAGTGATATAGGAAATGGAAAGGAGTCCGTTGGTGGACTGTTCAATTTTGTCCAGTCCGTAATGAATGATCACGTAACCCTTTATCACATATTCATTGTTGATAGGTGCTATAACGCTCAGAACATCAGTATCAAAGCTTCCGAAAAAATTATCCACAATGTAATAGGAACTGCCCGTTATGGTGGAATCGAAATTTTCGATCATCTCCACATCGTCCACATTTAAGGGTCTGCTGGTATCCATCACAAGCCTGCCGGAAGGATTGATGATGCGGATAATGGAATTCATATAAATTGCCAGGGCGTCCATCTGTGTCTTTACGGTTTCCAGGGTGGTCTCGCTGGAATACAGCCCGCTGGCATAGGTGTTGGCGATCAGGGTTGCTTCGGAATAAAGGTCGTTGGCTTTTTCCCGGATCAGCCGGTCCCTTGTCAGGTTCGGTACCAGGGTGGTGATGGTCACAAATCCGAAAATGCCGAATATGACATACGCCAGGATGAATTTTAAATAAAGGGTCCTTCTCATTATCTTACCTCAAATTTATATCCGATTCCCCAGATTGTAGAGATCTTCCAATTGGCGTGATCCTTGATCTTTTCCCGAAGACGCTTGATATGGACGTCCACAGTCCTGGTATCTCCGATGTATTCATAGCCCCAAATCTGATCCAGAAGCTGTTCCCTTGTAAAGACATGGTTGGGGGAAGCAGCCAGGAAATACAGAAGCTCAAGCTCTTTGGGAGGCATTTCCACCTTGGATCCCAGGTAGGTGACGGAATAATTGGTGAGATTTACCGTCAGATCCTGATATTCCACACATTTTTCCCTGGAGGACTGGGAAGCTGCGGCCGCAGGCTTATACCGGCGCAGAACGGCCTTCACCCTTGCCACCAGCTCCTTGGAGTCGAAAGGCTTTTCTATATAATCGTCTGCTCCCAGCTCCAGCCCCAGCACTTTATCGAACACTTCGCCCTTTGCGGAAAGCATGATGATGGGGATAGAATATTTCATCCGCACCTCTCTGCAGACCTGATAGCCGTCCATGCCGGGGAGCATCAGATCCAGAAGAATCAGATTGGGGGAAAAGGAGGAAATCGCTCCCATCACGGATTCCCCGTCATTTACGATCAGAGTCTCAAAGCATTCCTTGGTCAGATAAAGGGAGATCAGCTCCGCAATGTTGTTGTCATCATCAACGATCAAAATTTTCTGTCGGTTTACCATATTTGGTTTCCTTTCTTTTCGGTTATTTAAATGTTACGATGGTCACTCCGGCGTCGCCTTCGCCGAATTCTCCCAGGCGGAATTCCTTTACGTATTTCAGTCTCTTTAAATGTCCGTGGACGGCGTTCCTTAGGGCGCCGGTACCTTTTCCGTGCACAATGCGGACGCTGGGCATGTGGGCCAGGTAAGCGTCATCCAGGTATTTATCCAGCTCGGAAAGGGCTTCGTCCACAGTCTTTCCCAGAAGATTCAGCTCGGTGGAAAGGGTCATGGTCTTTGACATTTTCAGGCTTCCGGTGCCGATGTGCTCCAGGGAAGGAATGGAAACGCTGTCTTCGTCAATGAGGACAAGATCCCGCACATTTGTCTGGGATCGTATGATCCCGCACTGTACGAAAAGATTTCCCTTTGCGTCCGGCAGGGAGCTGACAGTTCCCTTCAAACCCATGGAGAGGATCTTTACCATGTCCCCTTTTTTCAGCTTCTTAGGATCCAGAGCCTTATTTTTGGGAATATCTTTCTTTGGATCGTTCTTAAGTCCCAGCTTTTGGTTCTTGTCGGATATTTTATCCCGAAGATTCTGGCGCTTCTTTTCCAGCTCCTTCATATCCGCCCCGGTTCCTGCCTTCTGCAGATCCAGGATGGTCTCGTCTGCGACGGTTTTGGCTTCCTGCAGGATATCCCTCGCCCTTTCATTGGCTTCCCGAAGAATTTTGTCCTTCGCCTGGTCTATCTTTTCGTTTTTCTTTTTGAGCTGATCCTGAAGGTTTTTGATATTCGCCTTATATGCGGCAATTTCCTGGCGTTCCTTTTCGATGGCGACTCTCCTCATCTCCAGGTCGGAGATCACATCTTCAAAGCTTTCGTCCTCTTTGCTGATCTGCTCCCTTGCCGCCTGGATGATCTCGTCGGAGAGACCCAGCTTGGAGGAAATGGCAAAAGCGTTGCTCTTGCCAGGAATGCCGATGAGCAGGCGGTAGGTGGGCTGCAGGGTGTCTACATTGAATTCGCAGCAGGCGTTTTCCACAAAGGAAGTGGAAAGAGCGTAAATCTTCAGCTCGCTGTAGTGGGTGGTGGCCATGGTCCGGATGCCCCGGTCGTGCAGGTAATTCAGGATGGCGATAGCCAGAGCCGCGCCCTCCGTAGGATCCGTTCCCGCTCCCAGTTCGTCGAACAGGCACAGGGAATCCCCATCCGCATGGGCTAAAATGTGGACAATGCTGGTCATATGGGAGGAAAATGTGGATAAACTCTGCTCAATGCTCTGTTCATCCCCGATGTCCGCGAAAACCTCTGTGAAAATGGAAAGCTCGGAGCGGTCCAGGGCGGGAATATGAAGACCTGCCTGTCCCATCAGGGTGAGCAGTCCCACAGTTTTTAAGGAGACGGTCTTGCCTCCGGTATTGGGTCCGGTGATGACCAGAAGGTCAAAATCCTTTCCCAGGTGGATATCGATGGGAACCACCTTCTTTTTCTCTAAAAGGGGGTGACGTCCCTTTCGGATGTTGATGTAGTGATCGTCGTTAAAAATAGGCTCCGTGGCGTTCTGCTCTAAGGCCAGCTTGGATTTTGCAAATACAAAGTCCAGGCGGGTCATGCACTTCTGGTTGTCGGAAAGCTCTCTGATATGGGCGCCTGCCTGGGCGCTGAGACCGGCGAGGATCGCCTCGATCTCCTTCTTCTCTTCGATTTCCAGTTCTCTCAAATGGTTATTCAGGCTTACCACCGCGGCGGGTTCAATAAAAAAGGTGGAGCCGGTGGAGGACTGGTCGTGAACCATGCCTGTGACCTGGCTTTTATACTCCGCCTTCACCGGAATGCAGTACCGATTGTTGCGCATGGTGATGACAGCGTCCTGCAGATAGGTTCTGGTAGAGCCGTTCAGCATGGAATTCAGCTGGTTGCGGATTTTTTCATTGGTGATCTGCATATTGCGGCGGATGCTCTTTAGCTTTGGGCTGGCGTCGTCCGCGATTTCATCTTCGGAAAGGATACATCTGTCGATCTCGTTTGCCAGAAGAGTCAGGGGACTCAGCTGTTCAAAATATTCCTCCAGACTGTCGGAAGGAATCTCCTCCCGTTCTTTTTTTCCGTAGGTTTTGATGCGGTTCACATTGTTCAACAGCTGGGAAATCTTCATCAGCTCCGGTATGGACAGGGTGCTTCCAACCTCCAGGGAGCGCAGGGAATAGCCGATGTCCTGGTTTCCCCCGAAGCTGGTGGTTCCCTTTTTAAACAAACGGCTTAAGCCGTCCCTGGTCTGAGCCTGGGCAGCCTGAATCTCTTCTATATCGGTGGAAGGAACCAGCTCCTGACAAAGCCTTTTGCCCGGAGCAGAATCCGCCTTTTCCGTGAGCATGCGGATGATCTTGTCATATTCCAGTGTGTGTAATACTTTTTCGTTCATTTAAATCCTCATTCCGGAATGTTCAGCGCCTTAGGAACCATCAGTTTGTTTGTGGGATCCTGCGCAAATAACCGTATTTTACTGCTTATAGTATAACAGTTTTGGGGGATGAATTCAATGGAATTGTGAGAGCTTTTCAGCAGCTTTTACATCTTTGCAGCCCTGGAATCTGCGGATACAATTCCGATACATTCCTACATTACTTTTATTGTCGAATATAAGCTTTTCAGAAAAATTGGCGAGATTTCATGAATGGAAAGTTTGTTGTGCAATAAGGCTGCTGGGCAAAAGAGCAAAAGTCTGCTGGCAGCGGAATGGGAGGATTGAGATGAAAAGAGGTAAATTTGGTTCCATTTTTTTTAAGGCTGGAATTGTAATGTTGGGTGTATGTTTGGCAGTGACAGGCTGTGGAAGGATAAACCCGCTGTTTTCAAATAAGGATCGTGTCTCTGAATCCGGAGACTGGGCGGAAGGAGACGGTGTGACAGGCAAGGGAGATCCGACAAACAAGGGTGATCAGACAGGCAAAGGCGATCCGGCGGATAGGGATGGTCAAAAGGGAAGCTCCGACCTGGAAAAGATAGAGAAGGTTTTCCATTGGAATGCTTCTCATTTATCCATGCCGGAGGAGTATGAAGGAGCGACGATAAACGGCAACAGGATCTATGCTTACCGGTTTGTGGAAGGAGGCGTGGAGATTTCCGTGTTTGCCGCGGATCAGGTCAATGCTTCGGGGACAATCAAAAAGATAGAGGTTTATAAGGTTCCGGATGTAACAGAGGTCAAAAGCATTTCCATAAATGTTTCAAATCAGATTTGCCTGTGGGGCAGTGAGGAAAATGGAGATGCCCTGTGGCAGGTAAATCCCGGTGGGGATATTGATACCATAAAAGAGGTAGAGGTGGAGGATCTGGGATTATTTCCAGACCTGAAAGGCTTTTATGCGGATAACAACGGCCTATATTACCTGTGGTATGAAATGTCCGTGCCCTGCGCGGAGGTATATGAAGGCGGAGAGGAAGATGTTTATACAATACTGGACAGAATCTATGTCAAAGATCAGGAGATGAAGACTATTGTTTACGAACAGGTGCCGGATTCTTACAATAATAAATTGTTGGGCTTCGCTTTTGATGAAGACGGGATCCCCATGCTTTTTGCAAAAAGCGGGGAAGGGTACTGTTATGTGAAGAGGGTGCGGACTACGGATAGAGAAGAGTACGAGATCAAGCGCCTGGAAAACAATGAGTTTATGGAACTTGGGGAAGACAGCATACTTGCTTTTGTCCGGGACGGATTATTATATACCAAGGAAGGGGCACTGTATCTTTATCGCCTGTCAGAAGCTAAGGAGGAAAAGCTTTTAGAGCTTGCAGGCGCCGGAATCCTGGCGGAAAATATAATTTACCTGGGAATGAACGGCGGCGCCATTGAAATCATAGATCATTATTCCGGGCAGCAGTCGGAATATACCGTCATTACGGAAGGGGAGACGGAAAAGAAGCATCTTACGCTGGGAATCATGTCACTTAGTCCACAAATGAGGAAAATCATTGCATCCTATAATCGTTATCAGGAGGAGGTAACGCTGGAACCCATCGTTTATATGGAAAATGGAGATTGGGATTATGATGGCGGATATCAAAGGCTGACATTGGATCTGATTCAGGGCAGGACTCCCGACCTGATCTGCACCGATGGTCTGGAATATGAAAACCTGGCGAGGATGGGAGCATTTTCGGATCTGTATCTTTTTATGCAGGAGGACGGGGTATTAAATAAGGAAAATCTGATATCCAGCGTTCTTGGGGCGTATGAAATGAATGGGCATCTGTATACAATGGCGCCGGAATTTATCATTTTTACTATGTGGGGAGCAGAGAGCACGGTAGAAGGCAGGGAAGGCGTGGATTTGGAAGAATTGATGCAGGTGCTTAGGGAGCATGGAGGGGACATTAACAGCATCGGAGGTTCCTCTGCTGATGAAAGTATTCTTACTACCCTGTGTGCGCTGAGCATGGATAAGTTTATTGACTGGGAGAAGGGGAGCTGTGATTTTACGGGGCAGGACTTCCGTCAGATCCTGGATTTTGTAAAGGCATATCAGGGAATACACATCGGAAGTGCCTATGAAGCGATCCATAACGGTGAGATCCTTTTAGAGATGGGGATCATCACTTCCGTGGAGGATTATCGGCTGGAATCCGAGATTTATGGAGAAAAGATTCAATTTATCGGATATCCCACAGAAAGCGGAAGCGGTTCGGCGGTACAGTTTATCGGAAACCAGCTGGCGATCAGCTCCGAGAGCCCGTATCAGAAGGAAGCATGGGAGTTTTTGAAATATTGTATGCAGAACGGATGTGAAGGAATCGGCTTCCCTATTTTGCGGAAGGAGTTTGACAGGCTTTTGGAGAAATCCCTGGAGGAAGAATTTGACACGGAAAACGGAGGGACCGGAAGAGTTGTGAAAAGAAGCTATGCAGAAAAAGATATCATCAGACTTTTTGTCTATAAATGCGAGCCGGAGGATGCAGAGGCAATCAGGAATCTGGTGGAGCATATTGACAGTAAATTCCGGTATCATACAGAAATCCAGAAAATTATTGAGGAAGAAGTTCCCGCATATATTCAGGGGCAGAAAAAAATAGAAGACGTGTGTGGGATCATCCAGAACCGGGTGCAGCTGTATCTGTGGGAGAAGCAATAATTCAAAAAATCCAAAAAAGGTTTTGCTTTTTCAGACACTGGTTTTTTGTGGTTGCGAAAGTAGTTTATTTCGGTTATACTGGTAGCAAGGGAAGGCGGTTTTGCCTTACGGGACGAAAAAATGTGGGGCAGCAGACCATAAAGCGAAAAAACTACAGGTTTCGAGGGATCAGATTGAAAAAGGAATATGATAAAAAAGAAGCAAAACGAATAGAGAGCGGCGAAGAAGAAAGCGGTCAGAATGATTTTATTGTTGAAAAGATCAAGGAACGCCCCATCAGCAAGGGCAGGCTGATCCGCAGGACCTTTATCACCGCGTTCATGGCTGTTTTATTCGGTCTGGTGGCGTGTTTTACCTTTTTATTGCTGGAGCCCGTGATCAGCAACTGGCTGTATCCTCCGGAGGAAACGCCGAAGGTGATGTTCCCGGAGGACAGGGAAGAGATGTCGCCGGAGGAGATGCTGATCGATACCATGCTGGCGGAAAAGCAGCAACAGCAGGAGGAACAGCAGCAGGAGGAAAGCCAGGAGGAAACGGAGGAAACAGAAGAAGTCGTTTTAAACCAGGAGCAGATCGATGAAATCCTGGAAAGCTTTGTCATGGACAGGACAAATTATCAGGAAATGTATTCTGTAATGGGAAGCTATGTGGCGGAATTGGAAAGGTGCATGGTGACGGTCACAGGTTATTTTTCAGAAGTGGACTGGATGAACAATGAATTTGAAAGCACCAACCAGTCTTCCGGGGTTATAATCGCAGAAAACGAGCAGGGCTATTATATTCTGGCGGATTACGCGCCCATTGAGGATGCGAAATGGACTGCGGTAACCTTTTGCGACAATGTGCTGGCAGAAGCGAAGGTGGTTCAATATGATCCTCAGACAGAGCTTGCCGTGATTCTGGTGACGGGGGATATCCTTCCCGAACAGACCAGGGAAACGATCCAGGTGGCGGTGCTGGGGAATTCCCTGCCCAGGAATATGGTGGGAACGCCGGTAGTGGCCCTGGGAAGTCCCATGGGAGTTATGGACTCCGTAGCTTACGGCATGATAACCTCCAGTTCCGTTTCTTCCTCCCTGGTGGACGCCAATTATAAGATGCTTTATACAGATATGTACGGCAGCAGCAATGCGGGAGGCATTCTGTTTAACATGCGGAGCGAGGTGATCGGAGTCATTACAAATGACAGGGGAAGTTCTGACCTGAAAAATACCATCATAGCATATGGTATATCCGGGCTGAAAAGTCTCATTACAAGATTGTCCAATTCCAGCGGATACCAGATGCCTTATCTCGGCATCAGCGGTGCGGATGTAAAGAACACGGGAAACGGGGAAATAGAAATTCCGAAAGGCGCCTATGTGATGGATGTGGAGATGAATTCCCCTGCCATGAAGGAGGGAATCCAGCAGGGAGATATCATCACCGCGGTGGGAGAGGCTTCCGTATCCAGCTTTAGCAATTACATGAACGCCCTGCTTTACCTGGAAGCCGGTCAGGAGGTGGAGCTGACGGTTATGAGACTGTCCCAGGAGGAGTACAAGGAAATGAAGTTTACCGTAACGGTGGGCGGCGTAGGGCTGAAGGAATAGAAGGCATCATAAAATTAAGAAAATAGATGGGATAAGCGGTTGAGGAATTAAGGATATGATTCGGGTGTCAAAAGTGATTACGGATTGTTACGCTGCTTCGCAGCTCTCACAATCCTACCCAACATTCGGAATCCGTGGGGTCCCTGCCCCACTTCTTCCTCATGTTGGGGCGCGTCATAAAGCCTCTCATCCACCGGTATGCAAGCATACCGTGGATTCGGGCTTTTGACGCTGTAATCATGACATAAAAATAATTTGCGGGATGGAGGATAGGATGAAGTATATTAAGGAGCTGCGGGAAGGGGATCGCATTCATGATATTTATCTGTGCAAGCACAGGCAGCCTGCGGTCACAAAGAACGGGAAGCCGTATGAAAATGTGATATTGCAGGATAAAACCGGGACGGTGGACGCCAAGGTGTGGGATCCCAACAATCCGGGCATCAGCGATTTTGAGGCGATGGACTATGTGGAAGTATTCGGGGAAGTGACGAATTTTAATGGAGCGCTGCAGGTAAATATTAAGCGGATCCGGGTCTGCCGGGAAGGGGAATACGATCCGGCTGATTATCTGCCGGTGAGTTCTAGGAATATCGATGAAATGTACCGGGAACTCCTTGCTTTTGTGGAGAGTATCCATAATATTTATTTGAAAAAGCTGCTTCAAAAGTTTTTTGTGGAGGATCAGAAGTTTCAGAAGGCTTTTTGCAGATCCTCCGCAGCGAAGACGGTGCACCACGGATTTGTAGGCGGTCTGTTGGAGCATACCCTGGGGGTGGTGAACCTGTGCGAATATTATTGTAAGGCTTATCCTTTTTTAAAAAGGGATCTGCTTGTGACGGCGGCTATCTGTCACGATATCGGAAAGACCAGGGAGATTTCTCCTTTCCCGGAAAACGATTATACGGACGACGGCCAGCTGCTGGGGCATATCGTCATGGGCTCCCAGATGGTAGGGGAAGCGGCGGCGACGATACCGGGCTTTCCCCATGTTCTGCTGGCGGAGCTGCAGCACTGCATCCTGGCGCATCATGGAAAATATGAATTCGGCTCTCCGAAGCTGCCGGCCCTGATAGAGGCGGTTGCGTTAAATTATGCTGACGATACGGACGCAAAGCTGGAAACCTTCAGGGAGATCCTGGAGGGAACTACTGAGATTGGCTGGCTGGGATATAACCGGTTGTTTGAATCCAATCTGAGGAAAAGCCAGGTGCCGGAGAAATGATATAGTCAGGACAGACAGGTAAGTGTGGGGGAAGTAAAGGGCAAGGATTGAGTGGAAAAGAGCGGATGACAGAGAGCGGATGACAAAGGGCGGATGGTAAAAAGCGAATGACAAAGGGCGGATGGTAAAGGGCAAATGACAAAGGGCTAGAGGCGGTAAGATAGGGAAAAGGCGTTAAAAGTAAGGAATAGAAGCAGTAAGGTAAAGATAGATAAAGAGGAACGATATGGAATATCGGAAAAATGACTGTGTCACGGTCAGGATCGAGGATATCGGCACAGAAGGGGAAGGAATCGGAAAGGTTGAGGGCTTTACCCTGTTTGTGAAGGATGCCGTGGTGGGCGACACGGTGGAAGCCCGGATTTTGAAATGTAAGAAAAATTATGCTTATGCCAGATTAGAGAGGGTGATCGAGCCCTCTCCTTATCGTGTTGCGCCAAAATGTCCTTATCACAGGCAGTGCGGCGGCTGTCAGATCCAGACGCTTTCCTATGAGAAGCAGCTGGAATTCAAACAGTCGAAGGTCCGCAACCATCTGCTGCGGATCGGGGGACTTGGGGAGGAACAGCTGGACCGGGTAATGGAACCGATCATTGGGATGGAGGAGCCCTTTCACTACCGCAACAAGGCGCAGTATCCCGTGGGAAAGGATCGAAACGGGAAGATTATCACCGGCTTTTACGCCGGCAGGACTCATTCCATCATCGCGAATATGGACTGCGCCCTGGGAGCCGGGGAAAATCAGAGGATTTTGCAGGCGATACTGGATTATATGGAGGAAAACCATGTCCCGGCGTATGAGGAGGAAACCGGCGACGGACTGATCCGGCATATTTTGATCCGGACAGGCTTTACCAGCGGGGAGATCATGGTGTGCCTGGTGATCAACCTGGCGCCGGGCGGGGAGATGAAGAGGGAGTCGAAGGATTTGCGTTCCTGCGGTAAGAAAACCCCTGTAGAGTTCCGGCATGTGGATTATCTGCCTGCCCAGGATAAATTATTGGACAAGCTCAAGGCGATCCCGGGAATGACCAGTATATCAGTCTGTATCAATACGGAAAAAACCAATGTGATCATGGGGGAAGAGGTGCACTGCATCTGGGGATCGGAGACCATCCGTGATACCATCCATGTCAGGGATATGGAGACGGAAGGGTATCCCTTTACCGGAAAACAGCTGATTTTTAAGATATCTCCCCTGTCCTTTTATCAGGTGAATCCGGTCCAGACGGAGAAGCTTTACAGCCTGGCTTTAGAATATGCTGGACTGACGGGACAGGAAACCGTGTGGGATCTGTACTGCGGGATCGGAACCATCTCCCTTTTCCTGGCAGGGAGTGCAAAGCAGGTATACGGCGTGGAGGTAGTGCCACAAGCCATCGAAGACGCCCGGGAGAACGCTGCGATTAATGGCGTGGGAAATGCGGAGTTTTTCATGGGAAAAGCGGAAGAAGTCCTGCCCCGTAAGCTGCAGGAAGAGGGGATCCATGCGGACGTCATTGTGGTGGACCCGCCCAGAAAAGGCTGCGATGAGCAGTGTATCCGCACCATGATCGAAATGCGGCCGGAAAGGATCGTGTACGTAAGCTGCGACTCCGCCACCCTTGCCCGGGATGTGAAGCTGCTGTGTGAAGGCGGGTATGAGGTGAAGAGAGTCAGAGCCGTGGACCAGTTCGGGATGACGGTGCATGTGGAGACGGTATGCTTATTGTCCAAACTCAATGTCAAGCAGCATATCGAAGTTGAACTCACCATGGACGAGATGGATTTGACCGCCGCCGAGAAGAAAGCCAGCTATGAGGAAATCAAGGAGTATGTGCTGGAGAAATTCGGAATGAAGGTTAGCCACTTGTATATCGCGCAAGTGAAGCGGAAGTGCGGGATCATTGAAGGGGAGAACTACAACAAGCCGAAGTCGGAAGATTCCCGGCAGCCCCAATGCCCGCCAGAGAAAGAGGCGGCGATACGGGCGGCGCTGGAACACTTCGGGATGATATTACAAGAAGCCCCATGAAAAAGCAGTTTGCCTTTCTCGTGGGTTTCCTTCTTTCTTTATTTTCACGAAATCTTGCGAAAGATGGAAGCCTCTTGTATAATGAATGTTAGTTTTAAATGAACTGAATGGGCGCATGGCCACAACGTATCAAAAATTTTTTTGTCTGGTGGGCGCCGTCCAAGGGAAAACCGTCGAAACACAGATCGAGGAATCGCCATTGGAAGTGCTGGAGGCGGCTTTTCAACAGATCAACGCCACTCTGGCCCATTGGCATTCGGGCTTGACGGAGCGTCTTCTTACCATATATTATATTAGTACAAGTTATGACAACTTATGAACGGCTGTAAGCTGTAAATCTGTTGAAAGATTTATCACGGAAGCGGTTTGAAAGGCGGGACGAGCATGGACAGTCAGGAAATCTTAGAAATGCTGAAATACGGAGAGCATATCCGTTTGGAATGCAAGAAAGCAGAATCGACGCTGCCCAACTCTGTCTGGGAAACTTATTCCTCCTTTGCAAATACGGATGGCGGCGTCATACTGCTTGGCATCGAGGAACACGTCAAAGAGACGGAATTTGAGCGCCGGTTCTCTTTTGTGGGGGTCAACAACCCAACTCGACGGATC
>CANQBS010000018.1 GCA_947589075.1 uncultured Acetatifactor sp. | reverse complement strand
ATCCCGTCACCTCCTGCTGTTTTACCTTTATTCTACCGCATTTGGCCCATTTTATCAAGTTAAGGGGGTAACTTTTGTAATTTTTATCATTTTATCCCCCTTAAATGGCATTTAGCAAGGCGACGGGTGCCGTAATCTTCATGCTGCGTCATACAGCATCACACCCTCCTTACTGATATTTGTATAGAAAGGATAAGTGTTCACCCATTTCCAAAAATGCTCCGAACTCTTTGCAATCGGTTTTATATCCACCCCGTACTCCATGTTAAAATCAAAAGTAACATTTATCAGTTGATCAAAGTATGCCTTACCCTCAATATCCGTAAGATCCAGTAGAATCATAATATCCACGTCGGAATCTTCTCTGAAATCCCCTCTGGCATAAGATCCATACAGAATGATCCGCTTCAAGTGCGAACCGTATATTTTAATGATCTCCTGTACGTACTGTTGTAATACATTTTGTATGTTTTGCGGCATATATATCCCCCTACCTGGTTTTTACTGGTTTTACCATATCAAATTTCTTCAAAACTGACAAGGTAGGTCTGATATAAAGTATGAAATTGTCAAGGTGCGAAAATGGTATATTTTTTATCATCCAAAGTGAGAATAAATATTCTTTTAAATTACCTGATTTTCACATGGACGGTATACCTGCAGAATCAATTTGCCATGGACCAATGACAAGAACGGATACCGTTCAGATTTACATGACCATGGTAGCTTTTCAATAGTTTTCGCACAGGTGGAAGCCGATAAAGCCGGCCCGCCAGTAATGAGGATTCTCTCTCTTCATAACGCATCTTTCCTTCCCATCCTTTTCAATCTTCTTAAAGCGCTCATAAAGATATCCTCATGAATCGCGGCGAGATAAACTGTTGCAGCCAGAATATAAAAAACAATGCCTAATAAAATCTGCAGGAAAAGAATTAACCATGTTGTTCCTGCCCATTGCCCTAAAAGATAAACAGCAAAAAACATAATCAATCCAATCAGGAAAAAAGGCAGCGCATTTTTTAAATATGTTTTTAATTCTAAATCATGACGCACAGCCCACATCTGAATGATACAAACACATGCTTCCGCTGCAATGGTGCCGATTGTCGCTCCTACCGCGCCAAATGATGGCAACAATGCAAAATTAATTATTAAATTGACAACCGCACCCATTATTACCGAACACAAATATTCCCGATCTTTCTTGGCTGGGATCAAATACTGTGTACGTATCACATCCGCAAAAGAAATAAAAGGGATAGTAGATGCCAGTCCCATCATGATAATGCCGGACGGCGCAAACTCCTCTCCCCAAAAAAGCGGAGCAAAAATACATCCTACACCAGCAAGTCCAAATGCCAATGCAAAAGCAAGACACATAATATAACGCATTGAGACCGTGATATAACGCAGAATGACGCTTTGCCCGGATGACTGTATCAGACCGGCCATGCGCGGCAACATCACAGTACCAAATGCGCTTATAATCGAAAGCGGTACACTAACAACCTTTTCTGCATTCTCATAGAAACCTAACTGCTCTTTCCCGCTGATTGCCCCAATCATAATTTTGTCCATATACTTGTACAGGCTAATGGCAATTGCCGGAATAAACAAAATAAGCAAAGGTTTGATATGCCTACACATATTTTTCATATCCGGTCGTACAATGCGCACATATTTCTTTAACGGTATCCACAACGACAGCTGGTTTAGCAGCATGCCCAGCGCCAAAATGAAACAGTACTTCCAAAGATCATTCCGGCTCCTGACAAACAGGAAAATGCAAATTACATTCAACAGTTTAATGACAGCACTTCTGGAAACTGTCAATTTGAATTTTTCTATTCCAAAATAAAACCAGCTGATATCAAACAGTGCGCTCAACACAAATACGCCTTGAATAATTGCATAGATGCGTTCTGATTCCAGCAGAAATATATAGCAGATATAAGCGGTCATGCACAGCAGCGATACAATAATATGTACTGACAATAAGCTGCTGAAGGTTATCCTGAGCTTTTCCGGATCATCCCTTACCTGCGCAATCGCACGGCATCCATAATTCTTTATTCCAAGCATAGAGAAAAGCACAAAATAATTAGCTATTGTATAAGAATACGAGTATATGCCCAGTCCTTCCGCACCAATCACCCGCGCAATATACGGGGATGTAATCAGCGGAAGAATGAGAACCAGAACCTCATAACACATCTGGTAGAAAAGATTTTGCTTTACATTGGAACCTCTCATATTCTAGCAATCCTTTTTCTTATTCTTAACCTTACCTTCCTGTGTTCTGGTACGACGGAACATGGCCCAATTTCACGATGGCCATAAAACACATCTGCAAAAGAAAGCAGGAAAATGTTAATGGATAACATAAAGAGTGAACGCTCTGTGACCCCATATACCGCTGTCAAAAACAACAAAATAACAATGGCGGATCTTTGTTTTTGTATTTGAACATACATATTATATAAAAACAGTGCAGAAAAAACTGCAAACATTACAATGCCATACTTTAATAAAATCGCAATATATGAATTATCCAACGTAACTACAACATGCGCTTGAGATATACCAAGTTTACTGAATACCTCTGTCGATAAAACATTAACCTCCTGCCCGAACCATGTAAGACCACATACATCTATATCATGGTTACAGATAGAAAACCTAGAACTAATAGCATTATCAAAAAGTGATAAAACCGGATATTTCGATAAATCAATATTGCTAAGAATAACGCTTATAGCATTGCATGCAAATGCGCCAATCAACAAACTATATAAGACAATCTTTTCTTTAGAAATCGTTTGACTCAATTTGTAAACCAAAGTAACTGCAACTAGCAAAAAAAGTAATACTATCGCCGTCTGCGAGTTAGGAACAACATAGCAAAATATCGCTGCTCCAAGCGCCAGAATATAGTCCCACCATTTTAATCTATCAAAACGCAAATAGAAATGACATCCCATCAAAGTATAGATATATTGACCCAATGTGTTTGGATGAGAGAAACCTAGTGAATACCGTTGCAATCCTCCTTCACGGTAGATCACATAATTATCAAGAACCCCAAAAAGAGATAGTATAACTATAGTCGGAATTAAAATCTGCAGAGCACGATAAATCATGCGAATAACTCGCTTAATATCCGCTTTTTTTGAAGCTACAGCAAATAATGTAAAAGATAATAATTCATTGCTAAAATTAGATCTTACTGTAACAATGACCAGTAAAAAACCGAATAAACCTATATTCATTATTTCCCGTTTCGTATATCGCTGAAAGAAAATAATCTCTATTAACAACAAAGCAAGTACCAGATATGATTGACAGGTATCAAAGACTTCTTTCGCTATACCTAAAAAGGAGTCAAATCTTGTCTTTATGAGAACCTCTGTTACATACCAGAGCAACAATATTTTCATAAAATAATCTTGTGTTTCAACTTTACAGTTTGCTTTCAAAGAAACCATAAAAACTCCTTTTATTGCATATGTCCAAAAAACACTTTTATTCTTTGTTTCTATATATCCGTAATATTATAAGTCTCCATCTTTAAATCGGTTGAAGGTAAATGTGTTGAAAGAATATTTCGATATAAAATTACACGCTCTTTGGAAAGTGACAATACCAATTTTCATATTTACCGTTCCTTCGGTTTTTTATTAATCCAATATATTTTCTTAGATTCTGAGATAAATAACGCAATAACGTAATATAAAAACACATGATGTCCTGCAATTAAGAAATATTGCATCTTATTTTTAATCGTTTTAAAGTCGCTTAACGAACATTTGCCAATGTAACGCTTGACAATATCATTGTCATAATATTGAGTCATATACTCGCAATACTCTGAATAACTCATATATCCAGTTGGATGAAAAAACATGGCTCCCCGCATTTCTTTCTGAATAGCGATTGTCTTAGCTCCTAATCTTCTCATATATTCTTCTTCGTTTTTATGATAAGACCAAACAAAATTTTCCGATTCACGAAGCACCTGAAACATGATATTCATCATCTGCATATTGCGCCGATGACAGGTAGACTGCAAATTCAAACGATAATTATATCCGACATAATCCAAATAATAAGCTTGCTGAATATACTCCAAACAATAAAGATTAAAAATAATATCTTGGCTTCTTGTTAATCCCACAGGGTATCGGCATTGATGCTGAATCAACAAGGAGCGCCGAAACATTTTTCCCCATGGTGCAGAACTAACAAAACCAAACGTTGTAATATTCCCTGCTAAAATATCCAACTGTAATTTTTTTAACGCATCGCTTGCAAACTGAAAAGAACCAATTGACGATGGTATCCGAACAGTTTTGCCTGTTTCATCAACTTCCTGACTCTGAAAATATACAATATCTAATTTTTTTTCTTGAGCAATTCCCAGCACTTTCTCACAACAATCTAATTCCAACCAATCGTCCGGATCCACAAACATAATCCACTCCCCGTTCGCCATATCCATACCTATATTGCGAGCCACGGAAACGCCCCGATTGTCCTGATGGACAACCATAATCCGATTATCCCTGTCCGCATACTCATCACAAATCATGCCACAATCATCCGGCGAACCATCATCTACAAGAATGATTTCCAGATTTGAATATGTCTGATTCACGATACTATCCAAACATTGTAGAATATATTTCTCGACATTATAAATTGGAACGATTACAGAAATTTTATCATCCACCTGTAATATCCACCCCTTGTAACTTTCTTCGATATACTACTAGCTAATTATCTTGCAAATCCCATTATCATAACACTTAATGTATCTCCTATGGGTGCAAGACTAAGCTGAGGATTATCATTCATAAATTTGTCCACAGCCATCTTTACACCATTAAAAGTCGTATTATAATAGTCGTGTATAAGAATTACTCCTTCTCTTACCATCCTATTTTTAAAAAATTCAAGCCCCTTTAATGTCGGCAAATAAAGGTCAATATCAAGATTTACAAATTTGAACGTTTCATTAATGCCATAAGCCGTATCCGGGAAATATCCTTTTCTGATAATAACATTCTCAGGGTATCGCATTTTCTTCATAACAACTTCCACTGATGTCAAACTATAGTCTCCTACTGAAGCACTCGAATAACCGTTCTCTTTTTCCACAAGGATATCTCGCTTTTGAAATCCCTCAAATGTATCAAATAAATATAATTTATCTGCCGGAAAATATTCATTAATATATCTTGCAAAATCACCGGCAAAAACACCAACTTCCGCTACCCCCCCCATTAAACTTTTCTGATTATATAATATAGACAAATCTTGCAGGAACTGTCGTCTGCTTTCTAGGGGGAAAGAAATATATGAAGTTATAATTTGGCTCTCATCAACGCCATGCTCTATTAAAAAATTACACATACTTTCCATTGCTGGTTGTGATGTGATTATGACAACGTCAAACTTAATTTTATCGATTTCATCACAGTACCAAACAGATTTATTCTTTACTGTCTTACCTGCTTTATTATGATCACTATCGATATATCCCACTACTTCATACAAATTCTTCACTTCATCATAAATTTTTTGTCCACTTCGTCCGGCACCGAATAATAATGCTTTCTTCATATGATATTCCTTTCCACCTTTGCATTAGATTGTTTTTGCTTTTCTGATATGCGCCTTCAACTATCGGTATCCCTTCACTACACAACACTGTACGCCCGCCCTCCGCGCCGCCTCGATACCTTCTTCTGAATCTTCAAAAATAATGCAGTTTTCCGGCAAAGCTGAAAAATGGGCCATTGCTTTTATGAAGCATTCCGGATTCGGCTTCACATGCTCTGTGTCCTCGCGGGTCAGAATCAAATCGAAGATATTTGACATGCCGAAATAATTCAGGATATCATCGGTGTTCTCTTTAGAAGCTGTCGTCACCAGCGCCTCACGGTATTCCCGACCCATCAGCCGCAGCATATCAATTAAAGTTTTATTAAGAACAGCGCATCCAAGATATTTCTTATAAGCCGCTTTCTTTTCCATGTGGATCTGATGTAGGATTAACTCATCCTGCGTCGTAATCTGAGGCAGAAAGTCCATATAGTATTTCCCGTTGCAATGCTCGCAGTAATATTCATAGTCAAGTTGAAATCCGTGCCTCTCCAGCGCTTCCCTGTATGCCATGTAATTTACCTGCCGGGTGTCAAACAGCGTTCCGTCCAAATCAACCATCACAAGCTTACCCTGCCCCTGCTTATCCTGAAGTCTGCTCCATGCGTCCGGATCCTTCCAGTCCTCATACCCAGTCGCCTCAGCAAAGTGAAACACCAACTGCCGATAACCAATTAAATATGAAATAATGTTGCTTATATAAAGATGCTTGATCGGGTGATGCCAGTCGCTCAGACGCTCATAGGCCATCACAAAGTCTTCAGCATTTTCGAATCCATAAAGTCCGGCAGAGATTATGTCGGAGCGGAAACTCTTTTCTACGATATCCAGGATTTGCCCCTGCTCATTAACAACAATAAAACTCTTTTGACGGACGCGATAGACATCCCTGTCAAGCCGCACAAGATCCACCCCCGCGACAAAATTGCCTCTTGCATTTTCAGCAAGGCAAAAAGAGCTTGTGCAGTCACGGACGGCAATCTCACCGGCGACATTCATGCCCTTTATAGTCAAGTATAAGCTTTGGGCCGGCCCTGACGTGCTTTGTGCCAATGTAAATATTTGGATCGGGTAAACATCCTTCATCCCGTCTTGCAATATATTCCTGGCATCATATTTCTCACAGTCTTCCTGAGAAACCGTATAAATAATCCTGTCATATGTATCCGCATGGATGTTTTCAAGCACTTTAGCCGCTAACAGGACATTGCAAGAATAATGATTCAAATAAAGCGGGCACTGCATACGCATCTGCTGACCCGCACACAATACAATTAACGTTCGCACTGTCAAAGGCCTCCCTGTTCCAGTATTAACAAAACGAGGGCTGTTTTGTCGTTTAAAAACCGGATCGTCTTTTCGTCCTTGGTATAAGGGTAAATACGCAAGAGCTTTAAAAGCAGAGCGTAAAACACTTCATTTACCCATACGCCTGCGTCAATAGCGGTCAGTTCATCCATCAGGATATCCCGAAATACAGCCAGCCTGATCTGGGTGTTCATGTCAACAATATCCCAGTTTCGGTAAGCCCATAGGGCATAAGCATCCTGTAAAAGCGTACTGATATCCAGAATCCAGCAGTCATAAAAGGAGTCTAAAAAATCAATAAAATAGAGTTCGCTGTCATGTACAATGATGTTTTCAAGAGTAAGATCGCCATGACAGGATGATTGCGTAAAGCTTTGCCAGGAATGCGCCTCAAGGGCTGCCAATGCACGGTTTATCAGTTGCATATCCACACTTGCATCAGCTTCTAATGCTGCAAAGCTTTGGCGTAGGGCATTGATTTTATCTGAAAAAACATCCGCCTTGATATATCCGCTTTTATTACCAACGTCCACAATATGTCCTATAAGCCTGGAAACAAATCCTCGAATTTTGCCAATTTCAATTCTTCTCATATATTCCGCAAGAGTGACACCGCGAATATATTCCATATCAAAATAATAGCAACCGTCATTTGTTATGCCGCTGTCTAAAACCTTGGGCACACTGACGAACCGGCTTTCAAAACGCGCCTGCTTCTCAGCCTGAACCTGCAGGCGCGCATTATAATCGCTGCTGCCGGATATTTTGCGCACAAATAACCGAGCATCGCTTTCACACAAGAGTACTTGGCAGCCGGAATGACCGCTTAAAGCTTTCGTCCACATTATCTCTTTTCCTTTATTCAAAAATCTGAAAATACGAGGAGCTTTTTGCCGTCTCATATTCTGCCGGAGTTCCGAATTCTACATGAAAGTCGAGCAGATGATCTATCACACTCATACTATGTTCACACATTATGGCAAATACGCCACTCATGTATTTTTCCACATCAGAACTACGCTGGATATATTCAATGGCTGCCTCATGGAATAAAGCGGCATTGCGAAAGGTGTACGCCCCACAGATTGCGTGGTTGCTCACCACCTGCTTTTCCGCCGTACCGATGATTTGCCCCGCACTGTCATAGCACACATAACTGTATTGGGGTAAATTTGATTCAAAAGTCAACAAAACACCGTCCCACGGAAAGATACTGCCCTGCATCAAATCAATGAAAGACTGACACCGGAACATATGATCACAGTCATTGATGATTACCGGCGTATCATCAGAAATGCCCTTGACTCCTTCCAGCGCCGTGTACACCGGCCCGGGAAGGATCTCATCCAGTACCTTGAACCGAGCATCCGGAAAATACGAATGGATCTTCTCATCAATCTGAAACTCATCCACATGTTGCCGCAATATGACAAAAGTCACATCTGCGACAGGAATATATTTAAATATCGACATTGCCGACCAATAAAAGAACGGTCTTCCATGTATCTCAATCAGAGGCTTGGGCTGCATATAACCATTTTTATAGAATCGAGAACCTGCCCCGCCCATAGGCATAATAAGGTGACTTTTCATATCGTTTCTTTCCCCGCTCTCGTAGTACTAACACCACACATAGACCAATCTTTTTTGGGTTCGTAGTGAAGATAGATTTCAAGCCATTTTTTGAAATTTAATTTTCCATTGGTGGTAAATTCATTGTTACCTTGTGCTGTATCTATGGTATACTTAGGCCAGTAAATCATAAGTTTCTCGGTGTCGGCAACGACGGCATAATTTTTCAGATAAGTGTAGTATGCATCCATTAAATCATCACCTCGATTTAATCGACCTATATGCTCGTTAAAATAATTGAATACTGTATAATATTCTGATAACATATACTTATAATATTGTTTTTCAAAATCAGGAAAAAGTTCATATGGTGAGGAATCGCTTTTTATTTCTAACTTATTATAAATTTCTTCTCTAAACAAAGATTCTTCTTTTTCTAACTTTTTATGAAAGTTATTCGGCCTTCTATCCCTCTTAATATTGTATAATTTTATCAGTTCATCCACTTCACCAAATGTAACAAAATCACAGAGGAAAAACGGAAGATATCTAAAAGAGGCCGATCTGCAACTGATATAAATCAACCTTTTTGAAACTATTTGTGGATCCTTCGATGGAAACGCTTCCTGTAAATTTCTGAAATATTGAAGTACATCATTCGCATATATTCTTTGGTCTGTACGCGTTTTCAACGAAAATTTGCATCCCAATTCCTTTGCTTTTCTTACTCCGGCTAAGGATGATGTAAGTTGCATATTAATGTTTCCAGCACCTGGGGACTTAGGAGGTTGACTTTCTACCCAAAAGGCACCCAGTTTTTTCACTTCAGCCTTTGCTGATGTATCGGATCCTACCCATGTTGATACAATAATAGAGGCACCGGGATAGCATCTTGTATAATAATAAACCGTTTCAACGGTAAATTTGTCTTCTGTCTTAATCGGCCCTTGCAGAATAATGCTATAATCAGAAAATTGATTTGTATTATTAGGCCATTCAGTAGGTAGTGATTCAATATTCTTTTTGTATTTTATGTATTGTATTATGTTATATTTAGAGTGTTTTGAATAACTTTTTATAATAGGACACAGAACAACTCTCTCCATTTTTTCTGATCTGCCAGCTAAATATGCCAAAGGATAATTAAATAACTCTATAATTGGTTCTATTATTTTTTCGGCAATATACTTTAAAACAAATCTTGCGCCAATCTTCATATATCGCTCACCCACCTTCTATTTATTGATTAATTCTAACTACTCATTGTTGGAATATGTATCCCACCTCATTCAATATTGCAATTAATGATTGTGACACCCTCGGTTATAGATAACTTACAAAAATTCATATCATAGAGTGTCCAACTTATCATTGTAGTTTCTATTCAAAATTAATCATATTTTCATAAGTGCTTTGACAATTATGAATTTTAAGAATTTATATATCACATCTTTTCATCATTTTATCAATTACATGAATTTACCGATTATAACGCATGATAAGCCAAAACTTCAACGGATTAATGTACTCATGAGCAATCATAGCCAATGCTAAAAGACACTTCCTCGGCAAATGGGCAACCATCCAAATCCGTACTCTCGCCTTGAATGAATACTGCTTTTCTTTTAGGTTTTCGGTACAGCCGGCTTTACGCATATAAGATTGATAGAGTGACTTTCTGCTGTGATTCGTATTGACATCCCATGCTCGCCCCTTCGTTAAAAAGCTACTCGTAAAATGAATAATGGTTGGATCTGCCTTGGCACATTCTATTTCCTGTTTAGTATAAGCCACAGCGGGCTTGCGGAATGCCATTAATTCCTCGAACGAAAGATCAAACATATGTGTCATCACATTGTATTGAAGCGGAAGCGCCTGAATCTGATTATAGAACACGGCATTGATGGTTCCCTGATCCTCAAAATGTACGCGCCCATGCTGTTTTTCCAGATATTGGACAATTTTCTCCTCGCACTTGTATTTCTTCCATAAGGGATAATCAATCAATAGAACGCCCGCATTAATATAATTGGCATTATCAGGTATCCCCAATACTTTGCGATAACGAACGCTTTTACAATCATCCACACCTCCAATAACTTTTCCTTGTAAGTTCATCGAATATAGGTCGGACAGACCTTTCAGTACAATGGTGTCACAGTCCAGATATAAGATTCTGGAAACGTCTATTGGTAGAATTCTTTCCAGAAACAGCCTGCCGTAGCTTGAAATAGAAACATGCTCCGCGTCATAATGCAATTCATGAGAAAAAATTGCAGTCAAATCAGGAAATGGATAGAAATCAATTTTGCAATTCGAGTACCTCTCAATCAAATCCTGCATTTTATCTCGCTTAACATTAGAAATTTGATTGTCAATAATATGAAAACATATATCTTCGTCCCCTTTGTTTTCCATTACTGAAACCATGGACGTTGCACAAATCATCGCAAAATTATCATCCGTGCAATATACAATATGAATTTCCATATATGCGTAACCTCTTTATCAAAAAATAGATTCATGCCACTCCCACGCATGCCTCACAATTGTATCAATATCCGCATACTCCGGCTTCCAGCCCAGCACTGCTTTTGCCTTTTCACTGCTTCCCACAAGCACTGCCGGATCGCTCGGCCTGCGGTCTGTGAGAGTGACCTTAAAGTCTCTCCCAGTCACCCGCTTTACCGCGTCAATGGCTTCCAGCACGCTAGTGCCCTTCTCATTCCCCAGGTTGAAGCAGTCACTTTCGCCACCGTTTTCCAGATACCGCAGCGCCAGCAGATGCGCCTGCGCCAGGTCTGTCACATGGATATAATCCCTCACACAGCTCCCGTCCGGCGTAGGATAGTCCGTTCCAAACACCTTAATGTCCGGCCTTTTCCCTGACGCCGCATCCAATACCAGCGGGATGATGTGCGTCTCCGGATCATGGCTTTCCCCGATCTCCCCGTCCGGGTCAGCGCCCGCCGCGTTAAAATACCGCAGCACGACATATTTTAATCCATACGCCTTTTCATAATCCCGAAAAATCCGCTCTATCGTCAGCTTCGTCTCCCCATAGGGATTGATCGGCTTCTGGGGCATCTCCTCCGTGATGGGCACTTTCTCAGGTTCCCCGTAGGTTGCACAGGTGGAAGAAAAGATGATCTTGTCACAGTGATATTTTTTCATCACATGGAGCAGGTTCAGCGTATTCACGACATTGTTGTAATAATATTTCTCCGGCTCCCGCACGCTCTCCCCCACATAGGCATACGCCGCGAAATGGAGCACGGCGTCAATGGGATATTTCTGAAACACAGCTTCTATCTCTTCCTGGTTTTTCAGGTCTCCCTGAACAAAAGTTCCCCATTTGACTGCCTCTTTATGTCCATATACCAGGTTGTCAAATATAACCGTGTCATATCCCTGCTGTGACAACAGCTTGTTCGTGTGGGAACCTATATATCCGGCTCCGCCGCAGATCAGAATTGCCATTTCTTATCTCTCCTACATTGCACCTGTTCCAGAAGAAACTGCTTTTACTGTTTCAAAAAGAATTTGAATATCCAAAAGCAGGGATTGATGATCTATGTAATATTCCTGCATTTCAATCCTTTCAGCATAGTCCGTATTATTACGTCCATGCACTTGCCAGTATCCTGTTAGTCCTGGTCTGACTGACATGACTTTTTTTAAATGTTGCCCATAAGCCTCCCGTTCTTCCAAAAGAGGCGGTCTTGGTCCAACCAAAGACATATCCCCTCTCAGCACGTTGAAAAGTTGAGGAAGTTCGTCAACGCTGGTCTGACGAATAAAATGCCCGACCCTTGTAATTCTGGGATCTCTTTTCAATTTAAAATCCTTGGCAAATTCCGCTCGTTCATCATCAGATAATTGAGAAAGCTTTTCCTCGGCATTTATTACCATACTGCGAAATTTCCATAGCCGAAATTTACCTTCTTCCCGGCCAATCCTATCCTGAAAAAACAGCACCGGCCCCGGATCATCCATAAAAATCGCGACCGCCACAATCAGGAACAGGGGCGATAGCACGAGAATCCCACACAAGCTTGCCACGATATCAAAAGCCCGCTTGATAAACCTGTAGCCCCGCTTTTTATTAGGGATAACAGCATATAAAGAAATATTCCCCGCATCCGCCAGTCCACAGACATCGGCTGGGCTCTTCTGCACAACTTGTTCCATAAGCCTCTGCTCCATTTTTCGTTAATCTATTCCATACCTATCCACAAAGATATTCCTCATGGATTTCAGCGTTGGTTTTAAGGAGGTTTCAAAGAACCCTCTTTTTCCCACATCTCAATTCATTCCTGCTAACCAAAAGCCGCGTCCCTCTGCAGAACCGGGGAGTGAGCAATTCCGAATTACCCCCCCCCGATTTATTCACCATAATATTTTCCATAGTACTTTCCATAATATTTCCCATAATAATGCCCATAATAGCGGTTCGCGCTGATGTCTACCTCATTCAGCACACAGCCCAGGATCCTGACCCCCGCCGTATCCAGCTGGGTTTTAACCCTCTGCGCCAGGCGATAACTGACAGCCCCATCCCGCAGCACCAGAACCGCGCCATCGCAAACTCTGGATGCCACAGCTGCATCTATCACCGACCCCACAGGAGGGGTATCCACGATCACCATATCCAGCTTTTCCCTCGCAGTGGTTATCAATGCCTGAAATCTTCTGCTGCCCAGCAGTTCGCTGGGATCTGGAGGAAACTGTCCTGCGAATATCAGAAAGAGGTTTTTCAAATTTGTTTGGCACATGACGTCATCAACGCCGGCTTTGCCTGCCAGAAGATGGGACAGGCCGTATTGGGCGTCCCCTTCTATCGCAAATTTTCTCATGACGGATTTGCGCATGTCCGCATCTACCAGCAAAACTTTCCTGCCGTTCTGCGCAAAGGAACACGCCAGTTCATAGCTGATGGTGCTTTTCCCATCTCCCGGCAAGGCGCTGGTCACACAGATCGCCTTGATGTTTTCACCGGAAAAATCGATGTTGGAACGTAATGTTTTAATTGCTTCCTGCACGGGAAAACTTGTGTGGGGTTTCTGAATACTGATCCTCTGCATGTTCAGGTCCTTTCCTTGTTCATCTGAAACTTCTTTTTCTTTCCGCCTGTAGAATCCGCCTTGGGTATGATGGCAAGCGTTGACAGTCCAAGGTATTTCTCGATATCCTCGGCGGTCTTGATCGTATCGTCAGACAGGAAGCGAACCAACAAGATCACGAAGACAGCGAGAAATCCGGCGCCAGCCGACAGCACCGCCCACAGCAGCGTGGAAGGAGAGGACTTTTCTATTGGGAAATTTGCCTTTTCAGCGATATTGACCGCTTCCACGTCAGTGACAGCACGGATATGTTCCGCCGCTGTCTCCCGGATACTGTCCGCAATCATCTGTGCCTGTGCCGGAGAAGGGTCTTCCACCGTGATGGAGATGATCCTCGTGTCTGTTATGTTTTCCACCTCGACCCGCTTCATCAGTTCCTCATAATCATCCTCCAGCCCGCACTCCCGGATCACCTCTTCCAGTACGTCCCGGCTCACGATCAGCTCCTCATAATCCTTGGTCAGCTGACTTGCCAGCTGCATATCGCTGTAGGTAATGGACCCGTTGTCCTGCCGGTTTAATATGATGATCTTTGTGGTGGATTTGTATTGGGGGGTGATCAAAAAGAAGCAGATCCCCAATCCGGCCGCCAGACTCACAAGCGAAACGATTAAAAAGAGATACCATTTTTTCAAAAAGTAAAGCAGCAGCTCAACCACGTCAATTTCGACCACATCTCTCTGATTTCCCTGTTCCGTCATCATCTTACTCGCTTTCGTCAATCATAAAAAATTTTTCCGCATTCCCCCGCAAAAGGCGAAGTGCGTATTCCCTGCCGTATTTCTGTACTACAATGTCCCTGCATTTCGCCATTTTCGGCACGCGGCTCCTGCAGCTGTGGGCGTCCGTTCCTATGTAATCCACCATCTGCTCATGCAGCGCCCGGTGGGCAAACCGCTTCACGGCAGAACCGCCCTTTCCAGTAATACTGCCGGAATTGACCTGAATCTGCACGCCCATATCCTTCAGGTACGCCACCTGGTTTGTATCCTGCAGGAGGCATTCATAACGCTCAGCATGGGCAAGGACAGGATAATACCCATTGGCCCTTATCCTGTCCAGGGCATTGCGCAGGGCATGAAAGGAAACAAATGGTGCGAATTCAACCAGTACATACCGGCTGCCGTTCATGGTGCATGCCGCCCCATCCTTCAGGCACGCCTCCACCCCGTCAAAATAATAGATCTCATTGCCTGGATACAGCCTTATGGGGATGCGGTGCCCCTCCGCCTCCGCCTGGACTTTCCTGATTGACTGCAGCAATGTCCGCGAGCCTGCATTCTGCCTTTCCCCCGAAAAATGCGGCGTCACGATGATATCCGTGATACCCTCTTTCCAAGCGATCCGAAGCATTGCAAGGGATTCCTCCAGACTTCCGGCCCCGTCATCCACCCCCGGCAGAAGGTGGCAGTGAACATCGATCATCCCGGGCAGCCACCCGGCATTATTTTTGCGAAACATATGAATACCCCTGCATGGAATGTATTATTTCTGGATTTTTGACAAAACTTATATTAAAATGGAGCCCAAACTGATTTCCCTTTGCACAGAGTTGGGTACTCTGTGCAACAATTCAAAATGATATGGGATTTTTGAGAATAAACGTGGCGAAAACTCCGCATAAAAGGCATTTTCCCGTATCTTCATACGGCTGTGCGTTTTATAGGAGCTGCCGAAATGACTGCGGTTTTTGACTGCTATAAAATTCTGGCTGCTATAAATCAGAGGGGAAGAAACGTAAGCTTATTCATGTTGGCTCTTTTCAGTTCCAGGGAGGAATGTACATACCGGTCAAGGGTGATCGAAGTGTTTGCATGACCGAGAACTTCACTGAGGCTTTTCAATTCAAAACCGGCTTCCACACACCTTGTTGCGAAGGAGTGCCTGAGCGTGTGGAAATGGACTCCTTCTATCCCGCATTCCCGAGTATATTTTTCCAGCCGATATTGCAGCGTCCTTGGATCCATCGGTTTCTTTGTCCCTGTTAAAATATAGGCGTCAGGATCGTTTTTTAACATTTTGCCGCAAAGGTCCGCGACACAGTCTGACATGGGAATCATACGGTAGGAGGTATCGCTTTTCGGAATCCCTACCCATAACTTTGTTTTTGACTCTGCTTTTGACTCTGCTTCCTGGGCTGTGTTTTTTAACCGCTGCATGGTTTCACAAATCTTAATCGTCCGCTCCCGGACAGATATGTTTCCCCATCTAAGGGCGCACAGCTCTCCCAGCCTCATCCCAGTATACAGCGCCAGGAGAACCCCAAATTGACAGCTGTCCATCCCCGACAAAAGATACACGGTCAGTCTTCGCTGCTCCTCAGAGGACAGGACTCTCATTTCCTTTTTTTCTATTTTGGGATAATGGAACTCAAGGGCTGAAAATGAACCTGGAAATTGCTTTGCAGTATGGTTTATAACCGCCCGGAGCACCAACAGGATGTCTTTTACTGTTTTGGGGGCAAGACTGTCCAGATCCAAAAGTTTCCATTTAAAGTCCTCAATTACCTTTGTATTCAGTGCGGATGGAATGTATTTCCCCAATGTGGGCTTTACATGTTTTTCCAAAATCGCACTATATTTTATATAGGTAGATTCTCGTACTTCGCCCCGCTGGAGGGCAAGCCATTCGTCGCAAAAGAAGGTAAATTGTCTCCGTTCATGGGATATCTGCGGCTTCGCCTGGCGCTGCGTATCCAGCCTTGCTTTCATAACCTTGTCTTTTGCTTCCCGATAGGTCTTCCCGTAACAAAAGCCATACTTGATCTTCCCGGATAATTCGTGTCCTCTGACATAGCGCGCCTCCCACCTGCCGTCTTTTCTCTTAAAAATATTTTCACCCTTTCTAGCCATAACAGATCCTCCTTGTATCAGTAGTTTTCAATATTCATTATACCGAATCCCCGCCCTCCTTCTGACTGCTTATTTGACTGTGAATAACTTCCTGTCCATCTCTGAAAAACGGTGCCCTGCAGCAAACAAAAGCAGTGCGGGAGTATTTTTTCCGTATTTTTTTGTCAAAGAATCGCAAAAATAACATTTACTTATTGCCAAACCTGGATTTCCATGCTAAAATACCATTTGTTATGAGTACATTTATTTGCACAGAGTACCCAACTCTGCGAAATTTTTTCCCAAATACAAAGCCCGAAACCTGCTCTCAAGTGGTGAGAGTATGGTTTCGGGCTTTGTAGTGTCAAATATAAAATCTAATTGCTTTTATGGAATTTTTAGAAATACTTAACGGTCCTTTTAGCACTCACCTCTCGTTCGAGTTAATCGGCCTTTATCTTATACTGTCAAATGCCGCAGAGCCAGATTTCCGGGACTTCTGCGGCATTGTTGTTTTGGTCTGATGATGTCCGGGGCATTATTTGATGCAGAATTGGTGTAAAAATTGGTGTAGTGAATGACACGTTCAATGACTACTGGCAAAAAAGATATATAATTTTAAAGAAGCATTTCAGTTTATTCTGAGAAACATTCATCTGGGTGCTACGATTGTAGGTATTTATCGCCAGGATATTTATGAGATTCCGTCGGATGCTATTCGTGAGTTAATCATCAATGCTATGGTGCATCGCAGCTATCTGGATCATGGTACGATACAGGTTGCGGTGTACGATGATCGGCTGGAAATCACATCTCCAGGTAAACTGCCAATGGGACAAACCCTGGAGCGTATGAAAGAAGGTTATTCCAAAATCAGAAATGAAGCTCTTGCCCATGCGTTTGCTTATATGAATTTGATTGAGCATTGGGGAAGCGGAATTCCAAGAATTATTGATCAAGTAAAAGCTGCCGGACTGCGGGAACCGGAGTTTATTGGTGGCGAAGTCGATCTTCGTATCAATATTTATCGAGGACAACAAGTTGACACGAATAATGCTACAATTAACGTCAATGGCGTTGGAAATGGCGTTAATGTCATAGAAAATGGCGCTAATGCCGTTAAAGTGCCGGATAGTGCCGATAAAATGCCGGATTCTATGGAAGGACTGCCGCATAATAGACAAGAGCAACAGATTTATAAATATGTATTGAAAAATGGCTCCATTACGACATCTAAGGCAGCAGAGCTTTTAGGCGTAAAACACCGTAGAGCAAGAGCTGTTTTATTGGATATGGTTGAGGACTCATACTTGAGAAAAGAAGGTGCGGCACGAAGCACAATTTATATAAAGAATGCGGAAGGTAATGCAGCATGGACACAGACAAAGTAATACAAGACTTAAACCGCAGGTTTGCGGCTCCTTTGCTGGAGTTTTATCAGCATCGGATTATTTTCTGGTATGATGAGGATAAGGAATTTGAGGATAAACATAATTCCTGAAAAATACATTTTATTGGATTTTTAGAAATACTTAATCATTGTTTTAGCACTCACCTCTTGACAGTGCTAATAATGCGTGTTATATTACATCTAGAACATGAGGAAAGGAAAAGGATGGTCCTCCCGGGAGATAAGTTCCCCCGGAAAAGATCTCCGAAACAACTCTTGACTCTTCGGAAGAAACTTTCCGAATAAAAAGAGGACTTCCTGGAAATGTTCTAACTGTAACAACAACATTTCGGAATTACCCGAAGTGCCCAAGGATACCGAAAGACTAAATCAAGTCTTCGGAAGCATATCCAATAAATTTTGTATCGATGGCAAAAGTCCATCAGGAAGGAGACTATTATGTTGATGCCCAGCGTATTTGGAGAGAATTTATTTGATGATTGGTTTGATGATTTCCCGTTTGGAAGAGATTTCTGGGGAAGCAATCATGAAAGCGAGAAGAACCCTTTGTATGGAAAGCATGCAAAGAATATGATGAAGACAGACGTTCGGGAAACCGAAAACGGCTATGAAGTTGACATTGACCTGCCCGGCTTCAAGAAAGAAGACCTGCAGCTCCAGCTGGAGAATGGATGCCTGACTGTATCCGCTTCCAAGGGTGTTGACAAGGATGAGAAGGATAAGAACGGCAGATATATCCGCAAGGAACGTTACTCCGGCAGTATGAGCAGAAGCTTCTATGTGGGCGAGGATCTTACGGAGGAAGATATCCATGCGAAGTACGAAGACGGAATCTTAAGGCTCTCCCTTCCGAAGACCGAGCAGAAGGCTGTTGAGACGAAAAAATATATCGCCATCGAAGGGTAAGATTTTCCGCGGCTTTCAGTAAATACTGCATAAAAACGTGCTCTGCCAGGCGCACTATGCGAAAGGGGATGTCTCATTTTCGAGACATCCCCTTTTCTTACAACTTTGTCAGCGAGCGGCTCTTGTCAGCCATTGCACTTTTCCACGCTTTTCATGGACTGGCTTTTCAAGACCCGGCTTTTCAATGGCTAGTTTTTCAGGGGCTGGCCTTTCTTCACTCCCCGCACAAGTCCGCCAGCACTCCAAAGGAATAGCCCATTTTCTCCCATTTCCCTAACAGCTCATCCAGAATCTCCCCGTTGGTTTTAGATGTGTTGTGGAGCAATACCACCGCCCCGGGATGGATGCGGTCGGTAAGCTTTTGAAGGGCTTCCTCATGGCTGGGCTGACTGTCCACGTTCCAGTCCACATAAGCCAGGCTCCAGAAAAAGGTATGATATCCCAGTTCCTTCGCCATCTGCAGGTTTTCCCTGCTGTATTTTCCCTGGGGAGGACGATAATAGGGCGCAATCTCCAATCCCGTCAGCTCCTTGTATGCCTTTGCCACCCCATCCATTTCTTCCTGAAATTTTTCCCTGCTGGAAATGGACGCCATATCGGGATGATGATAAGTATGGTTGCCAACCGTGTGACCTTCCTCTGTCATGCGCTTCACCAGTTCCGGCGCAGATTCCAGGAAATGTCCCACCACAAAAAAAGTTGCCTTCACGTCATGCTTTTTCAGCGCGTCTAAAATTGCTTCCGTATTTCCGTTCTCATAACCGCAGTCAAAGGTCAGGTAAATCTTTTTTTCATCCGCACTCCCTATGTAATATGCATCATATTTTGCCAGTTCATCGGCGGAAGTATTGCCCGAAGGCTGAGTCCCTTTCTCCCCAAAGCCCAGTCCCCAGTTTTCTTCCTCCATCACAACAGCCCCGTACCTGGAAGCTGCCTCCACCGCCTGCTGCACATATCCGACAGTCCTTCCCGCAAAGAACATGGAAAGAAGGAACAGCAGACAAACCGCCAATTTCCCCTCTTTCTTCATTTCTTCCCATTTTTCATCGCTCATTCCGCAGAAAAATCTGCTTTGACGCAAAATCTGCTGCCAGTTATTTTTCCTGTTTTCCCAGGCGCTCCTTCCCGACAAGCCGTTCCTTCCCTGCTTTCTGCCCCTTTCAGACTGTGTATCCATTTCCGGTCGGCAGTCCTTTCCAGACTGTGTATCCTTTTCAGGCCGGCAGTTCTTTCCGAGCTGTGTATCCTTTCCAGACTGTATGCTCCTTTCAGACTGCCTCTCCTTTTGTTCCCAGCTTAACTTCAACAAGTCTTTCCTTCCAACGTTCCCTCCTGCACTTGTTACATATATATGTAAGGAAGCGAACTTCCATTCCGGGATTCATAGCCATTTTTCACGCTGCTCCTGGATCCGGCACTCTTTACACCTGGCCTTTCTGGCAAGAAATCACAGCCGCTTCCCGCACCATTCCCGGATCCGGCACTCCTCGCACCTGGCTTTTCTGGCAGTACAGACAGCCCTTCCATGATAAATCAGCTGAAAATTAATCCTGTTCCAGTGCTCTTTTGGCAGCACCCGCATCAATTCTTGCTCCACCTTCGCTGGGGTACTCCCTTCTGCCCAGCCGATCCTGTGGGAAATGCGGAATACATGGGTATCCACCGTCACCCCGGGGGTCCCATAGAAATCCGCCAAGAACAGAGTCCCTGTTTTCCTGCCCACCCCCGGAAGCTTTACCACCTGCTCCAAATCAGCGGGAACCTTTCCCCCGTATTCGGTCAGGAGCTTAGTACAGCACTTCTTTATATTGGCCGCTTTATTTTTATACAGCCCCACGCTCTTGATCTGCTCTTCTATCTCGGAGAGATCAGCATCCACAACAGACTGCAGATCGGGAAATCTTTTCCACAATCCCGGCAGCACCTCATCCACCTGCTTATCCGTGCTCTGGGCACTCAGCATAATGGCCACCAAAAGCTGCCAGTCCGCCCCAAAGGAAAAACCTTCCTTAGAAGTGCCGTACATCTGGTCCAGCATATCCAAGATTGCCCGAGTATTTATTTCTTTCCCGGCATTTACTTCGTATCTGCTATTTTTATCCATTTTCTCCGACTTCCCTTTCCTCTTTTGTTTCCACATATACTCTGCTTATCCGTACTATACGCTCCTATCGTAATTTGCCTGTCCATTTTTGTCAAGTTCCTTACAAGAAACCTATTTTCTTTTGCCGGAAACTATGCTATACTAACGAAAATGTATTTTTAGAAGTCATTACATCGGAGGAAAACAAATGCCAAAAAGAACAGACATCCACAAAGTCCTCATCATCGGCTCCGGCCCCATCATCATCGGCCAGGCCTGTGAATTCGACTACTCAGGAACTCAGGCCTGTAAAGCCCTGCGTAAACTGGGTTACGAAATCGTATTGGTGAACTCCAATCCCGCCACCATCATGACAGACCCGGAAATCGCCGACGTTACCTACATCGAGCCCCTGAATCCGGAGCGCCTGGAGCAGATCATCGCCAAGGAACGTCCCGACGCCCTTTTGCCGAACCTGGGAGGACAATCCGGCCTGAACCTCTGCGCGGAATTGTCAAAGAAGGGAATCCTGGACAAGTATCACGTCAAGGTCATCGGTGTGCAGGTGGACGCCATCGAACGGGGCGAGGACCGTATTGAATTTAAGAATACCATGACCTCCTTAGGGATCGAAATGGCTAAAAGCCAGGTTGCCTACAGCGTGGAAGAAGCGCTGAAGATCGCGGACGAGCTGGGCTATCCCGTGGTGCTGCGTCCTGCCTATACCATGGGCGGCGCCGGCGGCGGGCTGGTTTACAACAGAGAAGAGTTAAAAGTAGTCTGCGCCCGGGGGCTGCAGGCCAGTCTGGTGGGACAGGTCCTGGTGGAGGAATGTGTCCTTGGCTGGGAAGAGCTGGAATTAGAGGTGGTCCGGGACGCCGACAACAACATGATCACCGTCTGCTTCATTGAAAATATCGATCCTATGGGAGTGCATACCGGAGATTCCTTCTGCAGCGCCCCCATGCTGACCATTTCCCAGGATGTTCAGAAGAGACTCCAGGAACAGGCCTATAAAATCGTAGAATCCGTCAAGGTCATCGGAGGCACCAACGTACAGTTCGCCCACGATCCTGTGACGGACCGTATCATCGTTATCGAGATCAACCCCAGAACCTCCCGTTCCTCCGCCCTGGCCAGCAAAGCCACAGGCTTCCCCATCGCTTTGGTCAGCGCCATGCTTGCCTGCGGACTGACCCTGAAGGACATTCCCTGCGGCAAATACGGCACCTTGGACAAATATGTGCCCGACGGAGATTACGTGGTGATTAAATTCGCCCGCTGGGCTTTTGAGAAGTTCAAGGGGATTGAGGATAAATTAGGAACCCAGATGCGCGCCGTAGGAGAGGTCATGAGCATCGGCAAGACCTATAAGGAAGCCTTCCAGAAAGCCATCCGCAGCCTGGAGACCGGCAGATACGGTTTGGGTCAGATCCCGAAGATTTCCAAACTTTCCAAGGAGGAGATCTGCCAGAAGCTCATCACTCCTTCCAGCGAAAGGCATTTCCTGCTTTACGAGGCGCTGCGCAAGGGCGCTACCGTGGAAGAACTGAACGAGATCACCCATGTGAAGACCTATTTCCTGGAACAAATGAAGGAGCTGGTGGAGGAAGAAGAGGCCATCCTCTCTTACAGAAAACAGCCTGAAGAAGAACTCACCGCGGGAAGCACCCACAACGGGAACTCCACAGCCGAAACCAGATCCGGGGAAACTGCTGCCGAAGGCACCTCCCTTCCCCTTCCGGATGATATGCTGGTCACCGCAAAGAAGGACGGCTTCTCCGACAAATATCTGAGCATCCTGTTGAATGTTCCAGAAGCGGATATCCGTGCCCGGCGCATCAGCCTCGGGGTGGAAGAGACCTGGGAGGGTGTCCACGTCAGCGGCACCCAGGACAGCGCATACTACTTCTCCACCTACAACGCCCCGGACAAGAACCCTGTCAATACCGACAGACCCAAGATCATGATTCTGGGCGGCGGTCCCAACCGGATCGGCCAGGGCATTGAGTTTGACTATTGCTGCGTCCATGCGGCTCTGGCCTTGAAGAAGCTGGGCTTTGAGACCATCATCGTCAACTGCAACCCCGAGACCGTTTCCACCGACTACGATACCTCCGACAAGCTCTATTTTGAGCCCCTGACCCTGGAGGATGTATTGAGCATTTATAAAAAAGAACAGCCCGTAGGCGTCATCGCCCAGTTTGGCGGACAGACTCCGTTAAATCTGGCATCTGACCTGGAAAAGAACGGTGTCCGGATCCTGGGCACAGCTCCTGCCGTCATCGACCTGGCAGAGGATCGGGATCTGTTCCGGGCTATGATGGAAAAGCTCGAAATTCCCATGCCGGAATCCGGTATGGCTACTACCGTGGAAGAAGCTCTCGCTATCGCCCACAAGATCAGCTATCCTGTTATGGTGCGCCCCTCCTATGTGCTGGGAGGCCGGGGCATGGAAGTGGTTTACGATGACGACAGCATGACGGATTATATGCAGGCAGCCGTAGGCGTAACCCCTGACCGCCCTATCCTCATCGACCGATTCCTGAACCATGCTACGGAGTGTGAAGCGGACGCCATCAGCGACGGCACCCATGCCTTTGTGCCCGCCGTCATGGAACATATTGAGCTGGCTGGAGTCCACTCCGGCGACTCCGCCTGCATCATCCCCTCCAAGCATCTCTCCGCGGAAAATGTGGAAACCATCAAGGAATATACCAGAAAGATCGCTGAAGAAATGCACGTCAAGGGCCTGATGAACATGCAGTACGCCATCGAAAACGGCAAGGTCTATGTGCTGGAGGCCAATCCCAGAGCCTCCCGTACCGTGCCCCTGGTTTCCAAGGTCTGCAATATCCGCATGGTGCCCCTGGCAACAGATATCATTACCTCGGATCTCACGGGCCATCCTTCCCCGGTACCGGGATTAAAGGAACTGGACATCCCTTATTACGGCGTAAAGGAAGCAGTGTTCCCCTTCAATATGTTCCAGGAAGTGGATCCCATCCTGGGACCTGAGATGCGTTCCACCGGTGAGGTGCTGGGATTATCCGCCTCTGCCGGAGAAGCCTTCTTCAAGGCTCAGGAAGCCACCCAGTCCAGGCTGCCCCTGTCCGGTACAGTGCTTATCAGCGTAAACCGCAAGGACAAGGCAGAGATCGTAGAAGTGGCGAAGGGCTTTGCGGAAGCCGGGTTCCAGATCGTGGCCACCGGCAATACCTGCGACCTGATCCAGGAAGCAGGGATTCCTGCCCAAAAGGTTAAAAAGCTGTTTGAAGGCCGCCCCAACGTGCTGGACCTGATCACCAACGGCAAAATCGACCTGATCGTCAATTCCCCCATCGGCAAGGACAGTGTTTACGACGACAGCTATCTGCGCAAGGCAGCCATCAAAGGCAAAATCCCTTATATGACCACCATCGCCGGAGCGAAGGCTACCGTTGAAGGCATCCGCTACGTGCAGAAGCACGGCAGGGGAGAAATTCATTCCCTGCAGTCGCTGCATGCACAGATCAAAGACAAAGAGTAAAACATAAAATCAGCCCCTGCCTGACACAATTTTGTGTAGGACAGGGGCTGATTATCTGGAGCAAACTGCTTTTCGCTTATCCTTTGCAATCTTACGCTTTGCTTCCGTAAGCTTCAGTTTCTCCTCCGCAAGCTTCTGCTTTGCCTTTGCTTCTTTCCTTGCCGCCTTCGTCTCCTGCTTGATTTCCTTCATCGCCTGCTTTTGCGCTTTTTTCACGATCTTCTTGTGTGCCTTTACTTTTGCCTTCAAAGGCGCTGTGGCTTCGGATTTTACAGCAAACAAAATATAGAAAATTACGATCGCCAGCTGTACCCCGCATACGATCTTCGCTTTGTTGTCTTCATTTGCGACTTTACCTACATTCTCGACTTTCTCTTCATCCACGACTTTCTCTTCATTCATGACTTTTTCCTTGTTATTCTCATTCATTACTTTTCCCTCATCGTCTTCATTCGCCATTTCCCCTGCTGTCCTCCCGGCATTTTTTCCTATCTGTCCATCCTCCCTACGCTTTTCCTATCCGCCGTACCTCCCTGCACTTTTCCCCAAATCTGCCAACCCTCTCTGCAAAGCCCTAATAGTCTTATTCCCAATACAGCATGGCATCTGCACAGCGTCTTCTACTGAATCCTGATGATCTGCTCATACAGCATGATATCCTTATCCGTAATATTTCTGTTATGATGGTGATGTCCAAAGAACCATTTCTGATAACTGCATCTGCCGCGGATCTCCTCAAAGTACTCATTTAATTCATCCCGCACGCACTGACCTCCCGAATATATCTCCAGGACGGAGGATGCCGGGCAATGGGTGACGATAAAATCCACCTTCCATCCGCAGCTCTCCAGATTCTTTCGTCCCTCCTCCATCTCCGCCGCATCCGGCAGCTCCTGGGGCCACCAGGATTCATGGAGGATCCGATATTCCGCCTTTCTGCGATCCAGCTCCCTTTTCCTTTTTTTATAATCCGCAGCGCCCGGATCCAGCACCCCTGCGGAAATATCATGGCTCCTGGCGCCCCCAAAGGAGAAAAAGCTTTTCCCATTCAGCGTAAATACTTGACCTCTCATCAGGCGGATCACCGAGGGTTTGATCCTCTGCACCCTGCCGCCATGCCAGATTTCTGCAGGATATTCGGAAAGCAGGTCAAAATTTTCATGGTTTCCGTCCACCCAGAGGGTGGTAAAGGGTCTTTCCTCCAGCCAGCGCATCCAGTATTCCTGCTCTCTGGAGCGGTCCCAGAAGCCAAAATCTCCACAGATGATCACATAATCCTCTTTCGTCATATCCTTCTGTTCCGGGAAAATATCCTTGCGAAACCTTCTATAATCCCCATGGCAGTCTCCGGTTATATAGATCATCCTTTTCTCCCCCTGCATTCAAATATTTACACCCCCGTCCGCCAAACTGCCCTTACTGTCTTTATTGCCCTTACTGTCTTTGCTGTCCTTGCTGTCTTTGCTGTCCTTACTGTCCCTGCTGTCCTTACTGCCCTTGCTGTCCTTACTGTCCTTGCCATCTTCTCATCTTCCATGCAGGCTATCCAGATAACTGCCTTACTGCCTTCAGCCCTTGCCCGGCTATTTTCAACAGGCAGCCCTCAGCAGGGATGGAACTCCATGCGGTAGGAATAAGTGCGGCTTTCCCCTGCCGCCAGTCTTTGTTCTCCGGCTTTGTCCTTCAGTTCCCCCGTAAAGCCGTCGTCATCCACCCTGCCCAGCCAGGGCTCCAGGCACACAAATCTTCCCTCCGGCTTTGACCAGATTCCCAGGGAAGGGAAACCGTCACATTCCATGGTGACGTAGGGGCTTCTGTCCGGTTTTGCGATCCGTACTATGGAAAGCTGGCCGTTTTCAAAAATAAGGGCGTCCCGATCAAACAAATCGTTGGCTATGGGAAGATAACCCTGATCCAGCGCAAGCGGATAACTCACCCAGGGCACCGCGAAGCCGCTCTCTGGACTTACAAGGATATATTCCAGAGATTCCTTTCCGGGAAATTCCAGGAAATACTGATCCCTAGTCTCCGACGCTCCTGCAGGAGTGGTAAAGCCCGGATGCCCGCCGATGGAGAAAAACATCTCCTTTTCCCCGGGATTTTGAACCTCCCAGACCACCTCCAGCATCCTTTCGCTGCCCGGCACAAATCTGTGGGTCACAAGCAGCCGGAAATCAAAGGGATAAATAGCCTTCATAGCATCATTGGAACACAGACAATGGGTAATAGAATCCTTCGTTACGGAAACGCACTCAAATTCTGCGTCCCTTGCAAAGCCATGCTGGGTCTTCATCTCATATTCTTTTCCCTCATAACGGTACACGCCCCCGATCACCTTCCCCACAAAGGGGAATAAAATCGGCGAATGTCGGTTCCAGGCCGCCGGATCGGCACACCAGATCCTTTCAAGACCGGAACCCTTATCAAAAACACTTACAAGCTCCGCGCCGTGGTCATCCACAGTTACCTTTAAATATTCATTTTCTATTTCATGCTGCGCCATATCCTGCTCCTCCGTTTTTCCTTCCGTTTTTGCTATCGTTTTCCTGCCGTTTTCTTACCGATTTCTTACCGTTTTCTCACCAGTTTTCCACCATTTTCCTGCCATTTTTCCTTTTTTATTCCGTTTTACCCGTTCCATTTTTAAAGCCCCGGATTCTTCCCTGCTTTATTGCTTTCTACTAATTACTCTATCATTCTTTTCATCAAAATACAACCCAAAAAAGAACCGACAGCCCTGAAGCCATCGGTTCTCTCATTTGTTGCAGTTCATTCCGCGCCCAGGCCGAATAAGTTCAGAAGCCGTACAAATTCGGCTGGCAGGGCAGCGCTTACGCGCTGCGCTCTCACTGCAGCTTAGTTGTAGTTGTTGATGCAGGGCTGGAACATGCTCTTGTCAATGCCGCAGTTCGGGCATACCCAATCATCAGGAAGATCTTCAAAAGCGGTTCCGGGCGCAATGCCATGCTCCGGATCACCCTTCTCGGGATCATATGTGTAGCCACAAGGATTGCAGAAATACTTTTGCATAGGTAAGACTCCTTTCAAATTTTATTTGGGGCCAGTTGGTTCCATTGAAAACAGGATATCACATTTTTGTCTGAAAATCAATATCAGCATGACAAGTCATTTCCTTCATAATGTTTCTCATGTAACAGTTCAGCCAGTTGCCTTTATACAGCTTAATAGGAGATAATTTCGTAACCGTCCTCCGTGACCAGCACCTGGACCTCCCATTGGGCGGAAGGCAGCCCGTCCTCCGTATATACCGTCCATCCGTCGGAATCATCTATGTAAATATCTTCTTTTCCCATATTTACCATAGGTTCGATGGTAAACATCATACCGGGAGCCATCACCATTTCTTCACCCCGCCTGGACACATAGCTCACCCAGGGATCCTCATGAAATTCTATTCCGACGCCATGGCCGCCGATATCCCGCACCACGCTGTAACCGTTGGCACGGATAAAATCATGGATGGCCTGACCCATATCCCCCAGGAAACCCCAGGGCTTTACCTGCTCGAGGCCCACGCTGATGCTCTGCTTTGTAACCTCTACCAGCCTTTTCTTCTCTTCCGATACCTGCCCGATACAGAACATCCTGGATGAATCGGAAAAATATCCGTTCAAAATGGTGGAGGCATCAACATTGACGATATCGCCCTCCTGCAGCACCACGTCCGGCGACGGGATTCCGTGACATACAACATGATTGATGGAAGTACAGACGCTCTTAGGATAGCCCTCGTAATTGAGAGGAGCCGGAATGGCATGATATTTTGCAGTCTGCTCGCTTACCCACCGATCTATCTCCTCCGTGGTGATTCCCGGACGGATATGTTCCGCAACATAATCCAGCACCGCAATGTTCACCTTGGCGCTCTCCTTAATAAGGCGGATCTGCTCCGGGGACTTGATCATCGTGCGGGAGGGCACAAGATGCCCCTGCAGCCCCAAACTCTCCAGGCGCTGATCAAAACTGCAGTGACACTGCTTGTATTTTCGGCCGCTTCCGCACCAGCAGGGATCGTTGCGGCCGAATTTTCTGGTATTTATGCTGTAATCGATTTTTACCTTATGACCGGAATCTTTGTAGCCCTCCAGTCCGATGATATTGTTGCTGCCGTCCGGGATCCCTCGCTTATTTTCCCGCATTTTTCCCTGAAATGACATGATCTTAAACCTCTCCGTTCCCCTGGCCTTTCTGGTGCCTTGATCTCTCTGTTGCCTTGGCCTTTCTGCTCCCTGCAAAAAGCAGTTCTTAAAGGCATTCTTCTAACTTCTCAGCCGCCGCAGCACATTACAGCTTTCCCACCACATTCGCAATGGTATCCAGGAAGCTTTCCTCTCCTACAGTATTGATCTTTAAAAACATAGCCTGGCTGCCGCCGGAGGTAATGGCGGTCAGGAAATAGTTTCCCCTGCTGCCGGCAAGGGTAACGCTCATGCTGACACGATTGCCTCCGAACCAGCTGTAGCGTTCATAAACCCGCACTGCACAGCGAAACTCCCCATCCGAATAGTAGCTGCTGTCTTCGAAGGAAGCGGAAAGGCTGCCATTCATCACCGCATTATGGATCAGGCTTAAAATCTGGTCAAAATCTCCATGAACCTGCTTTTCAAATTTTGCCATGACTGAAGCTCTCCTTCATAATTTTTCTATCAGTACTATTATACTGTTATCCCGGCGGTTTTACAAGATGGATGATTTAAAAGCCGTATAAATCATTCTCTTCTTCCTTATACAAAGGCTCTAGATTCTTATAGCTGGCAGCTGAAAATTTTTCAGATGAGGTCTTTCCCTAAACATTCTTTGCGGGAACCGAACTCCTCTGCCTTCTTAGCATCTTCCTCAGAAATCCCCGTGATCAATCTTGCGACCTCCGGGGAAATGTTGTTTTTAAGCGCATTCAAATAACAGAGCCATTTCCCCTGCTCTATTCCATCTGCCGTAGCATCTTCCATCAGCTCTCTCCATGCAGTGCACATATCATATCCCTCCCCTTCCTGAAACCTTTCTTTTTTCGCTTCAAATCCTTTCATTCCGATCAACACGCTTACTGCCTTTGCCGTCTCTTCGTCCAAATGGCGGTACGCAGCGTTCCTTTCCACATATTCCTTCAGGGCCTTTTTGTCTTTCCGGTAAGGTATCATCCCAAACAAATCCTTTAACGGGGAATGAAAGCAGGAAAAATCCGTCATTTCATTCAGGCAGACTATACGTATTCCATAATCTGAAAATACTGCCTTCCAGCGCTCCCCATCCCTGCCGAAATCCATCATGTCTTTCAGGGTCCTGGGACCATCCCAGGGTTCCTCCCCATGATACAGGCAAATGGTAAACACCGGCGCCAGCCGGTCACACTTGCGTAGACCGCATATCCATTCCGCACGGGTTTCCAGCTTTCTTTCCAAACGGTTCTGTTTCTTGATTCGGCGAATCTGCTCTTCATACTGGAGGTCGTCATAATTCATTCCTCTCCAGGGCATGGTATAGTCCACAAGGTTCTGATTCTCTGCCGCCAGAATACGCAGTCCGCAGCCGGAATGCATCCACTTCTTCAAGTCCCGGACCCTCAGGGTTGTGCGTCTTGCAGACGCAGAAGATTTATCAGACGGGACAGCCATATCATCCCTTTTGCGCCTGTCAGTTCCATCAGCCGATTTTTCACAGTTATTTTCCGTCCCATCTTGTGAAAGCAGGCGGCACGAAATATCCTGCTCCCCATGATCCCTTTTCTCCACAAACTTTTCTACAAATACCTCTGAGCCCTCATACAGTTCTTCCGCCCGAATGACAGATTCCCCACCAAAAAGAATCCCGTTAAACAGATCCGCGAAACGGACGTTGTCCCTTAGGTACTCCATCAGGACATCATTGACTTCTCCCATAAACATACCTCCTCGCTTTTTGCCGGCAAAGGCGGTGGATTTATGAAAAGCCTGAACAAGTTCTCCAAAAGGATTCAAACACCTGCCCTCAAAAGGTCTATCGTCAAAGAACCTGTACCCAAAAGACTTGTGTTCAAAATACCACGGCTGCTTCTGCTGTTCTGCGCACCCCTGCCGCTGTAAAATATCACTCTTTGTAATTGCCTAATGTCCGGTGAAAACGGCTGAAGTGCCATAAACAACAGAATATTAGATAATAGAACTTTTCCTTCCCCTCTAAAAATAGACTAATCCAAATTGATATTTTTGTCAAGACAAAGCTCTATTCTTTTTCCTCCACCACCAGGATCTTCTCGATGGGCGTCTGGAAAATCCTGGCCAGCACCAGCAGGTTATCCACCGTGGGCAGGGTATCCCCATGCTGCCATTTGTAGATCGCCTGAGGAGTGGCAAATCCGAAAATTTCCTGCAGCTGCCGCACGGAGATTCCCCTGCCGCGCCTTAAGTTCTCAATATTCCGTCCGGTTTCCGTCATATTGATGGACGGCATTCTGAAAAACGTTCTCATACTTCCTCGCATTCCGAAACCCGTTTTTCATAGGGCCGACCATCCGCGTCCATCCGGGCGCTTTCCTGCTTATTCCGACGCCTTAAAGTTATAAACGGGTTTCATATTGTCAATCACCGTGACCGACTCTGCGATCACATCAATAATATCCTCCAGGGACTTATAGGCCTGGGGCGCTTCATCCAGGGTCGCCAGCCCTACGGAAGTGGTATAAACTCCCTCCATGGATTTGCGGTACTCTTCCAGGCTTAACTGTTCCTTCGCCCTGCTGCGGGACATGAGTCTTCCTGCCCCATGAGGTGCGGAATAGTTCCACTCAGGGTTTCCCTTTCCAATCGCCAGCACGCTCCCATCCCTCATATTGATCGGGATGAGCACCTTCTCTCCCTCGTGGGCGGCAATGGCTCCCTTTCTCAGGATCATCTCCTCCGTATCAATATAATTATGGACGGTATGAAAGGCTTCCCCGCCTGTCAGCCCGGTGCGCTCCAGCAGGATTTCTGCAATCTTCTCCCGATTTCTTCTGGCAAATTGCTGGCAGATCTCCACATCATGCAGATAATCCTGCAGAGAGCTTCCATACAGATAACATAAGTCCTCCGGGATCGTCAGCTCCTTCTTTTCCCAGGCAAGAGACTTCAGCGCAGCCTGGATCTCCTGTCTCCGCCCTGCTGCCTTGTACTCCGAAATCAGAGCGGCCTTCTTTGCAAAATACTCCTCTTTCCCGGAATGCAGTTCCACCGCCAGCCTCTGATAATATTCCGCTACCTGCTTTCCCAGGTTCCGGCTTCCGCTGTGAATCACCAGGTAATGGGTTCCGTCCTTTGCGCGGTCCACCTCAATAAAATGGTTGCCGCCTCCCAGGGTGCCCAGGCTGCGCTCCAGGCGTCTGCTGTCCTTAAGCTCCCTGCAGCACTTAAGCCCGGTCAGGTCAAAGCGCTCCTGCCTGCCTTCCCACACCTTTGTGCCGGAAGGGATATAATGGGCGGCCTCATCCAGCTTTTCAAAATCAATCTCTCCCCTGCCAAGGTTTAAGGTATACATTCCACAGCCAATATCCACGCCCACGATATTCGGCACCGCCTTGTCGGTCACCGTCATGGTGGTGCCAATGGTGCATCCCCTGCCTGCATGAACATCCGGCATGATGCGGATCCTGCTGCCCTGCGTGAATTCATAATCGCACATCCTGCGGATCTGCTCTATCGCCTCCTCTTCCACCACCCTGGCATAACAAACGGCTGTATTCATCTTTCCTTCGATTTCCATGCGATTCATTTAACTTACACCTCTTTTTTCTTTCTGTCTTTTTGCCCCTTTTCATCCCATGGCATCCCGAACATTTAAAAAACCGCCTATCCTTTCTACAAGATAAGCGGTTGTCCCTATTGAAACTTCATCCTGATCCCTTGTAAAACTTCTTTCAGGCCTTTCCCCTCTCCCGGCAGGCCATCCGGAGCGTTTTACCATCCCCGGGATTCCTCGAAAATCTCCCCGGCATCCGGACATCGCTTATTCTTACAGGCATGCAAAAAGGCAAGACTTCCTAGACTGGCCGGAGTCCCGCTCTGTTCGTAATAACCGTAATATTTCCCTTCCATAAGTGACTTCCGGAATACTGCTGTCATCGCCGCCTGCTTCCTTTCTGAACCATAACGATCCGTTTCTGCCCTGCGTGGTATCTGCCCTGCGTCTGTGCTGTATCTGCGTGTTGTCTGCGCGGTTTCTTCCCTGCGCTGTGCCATTCTCCGCATTTCAATTTCGAATATGCGTAATTCTTCAGCTGCTTTCTATAAATATAACACATCTTCCACAGAATGTCATTATACCTGCGGTATAATTTTATCATTTATGTAACAGTTACTTATTCTTTCTTTCGTTGCCAGGCCTTCCGAAAAAGCGGCAGCGCTTCCCGCCGCGACGCCCATTCGGAAAGCCCTTTCATATTGTTCCCAGTCTCCGCCTTTGATCCGATCCTCCTGCATCCAGCCCGCCAGGAACCCTGCCACCATGGAATCCCCTGCGCCCACGGCATTTACCAGTCTTCCGGCAGGAGCCCGCATCTGGTGCACATCTCCGTGCTCATCCAGCAGGACGGCGCCCTCCCCGCCCATGGAAACCAACACGTTCACCGCACCCTGTTCCTTAAGCTTTCCGGCGTGGGAAACAACCTCTTCCTTCGTCCTGAGCTCTTTTCCAAACAATTCTCCCAGCTCATGGAGGTTAGGCTTGATCAGAAAAGGATGATAGGGCAGAACGCTTTTCAGGGCTTCCCCGGAAGCATCCACCACAAACCGGATTCCTCCTTCCGACATTCCATCTCCGGATTCTCTCCCGGCCCATTCCTGCGAAATGCAGCATCCTGCCGCCTGCCCGGACAGCCTTTCCATGATCCTGGCGTAAATGTCCGAGGGCACTCCCTCCGGAATGCTTCCGGACAATACCAGCACATCTCCGGGCTTCAGCCCATCCAGCTCCCAAAGTAACAGCTCCAGCTCCTCTTCTCCGATCTTAGGACCCTTCCCATTGATCTCCGTCCCTTCAAAATCCTTCATTTTCACATTGATACGGGACAGCCCCTTCGCCGCCTTTATAAAATCCGTCCGAAGTCCCAAAATTTCTGTCCTGCGCCTGATCTCATCCCCGGTAAAGCCTGCCAGGAAACCCAGCGCCACATTCTCGATGCCCAGCTCGGAAAGCACCATGGAAACATTGATCCCCTTTCCTCCGGGAAATATCTGCTCCGTCACTGTGCGGTTCGTCCTGCCCAAAGCAAAACCGTCTATTGTGATCGTATAATCCAGAGAAGGATTCAAAGTCACTGTATATACCAAAGATGCACCTTCTTTCACTTTTACAGGCTGCTTTCCCCCGGATCCTCCGCATCCACATAAAACACTTCCCCGGTATCCAGGCAATAAGCCGCCAGTCTTCCTCCAAATACGCAGCCGCAGTCAATGGCGATATGACCGGGGCTCTCGTAGATCAGCGGCTCCTTATCCCGACGCAGAAGCATGGTGGGCGTGTGCCCGGTCACGGTTAATGTTTCCTTATAATAAGGTCTTCCGTAATCAGCCCTGTAAAAAATAAAATCCTCCAGGCCGTAATCCTCCAGCTCAAGCTCCTCCTGAAAACCATGAATCCCTGCATGCACCAGAATATAATGCTTTCCGCCTGCATACACCTCTTCGTATACGGAGAACTCCTCCAGAAAAGAAAGTATCTCCTCCCTTTCCTCCGGATCCAGCTTTGCAAACTGCTTTGCGGTCACACTGCCGCCGTCCTGCATCCAGTACATATAGCCTAAAAGATCGTCGCTGGTCAGATATTTCTCTGCATTTTCCTCCGTGATCTCCACATTCAGACGCCGCAGCACAGTCAGCGCCATATATTCATGATTGCCAAGGACAGGATACACATTCGGCCGCGCCATCATGTCCCAAAGAACCTTTATGGGCTCCGGTCCCCGATCCACCACATCCCCCAGCACATACAGCTCATCCTTGTCGGAAAAATGGATCTTTTCCAGAAGCTTCTTATATTCCGTATAACATCCGTGAATATCCGCTATCACATATTTCACAGCAATCTCCATTCTCCTTCCCGGACATACCTGTCCAAAATCCGGGCATATCTGTCTGAAATCTTAGCATATCTGTCTGAAATCTTAGCATATCTGTACGAGATCCGACAAAGCAGCTGTAACCGGAACCGCCTGTCACCACATTTTTTCCAAGATCTTCACGAATCCCTCCAGGCCTTCCTGATCCTCCGGGGTAAAACGTCCTGTCAAAGGACTATCTATATCCAGGACGCCTATCACCCTCCCATCCCCATGGATGGGCACCACAATCTCTGAATTGGAAGCGCTGTCGCAGGCAATATGCCCCGGAAATTCATGGACGTTTTCCACCCGCACGACCTCATTTCGCTCCACAGCGGTCCCGCAGACTCCCTTCCCCACAGGGATCTCAATGCAGGCCGTTCTTCCCTGAAAGGGTCCCAGCACCAGCCTTCCATCCTGCATCAGGTAAAAACCCGCCCAGTTTAAGTCCGGCAGTTCCTGATAAAGCAGGGCAGACGCGTTGGCAAGGTTCGCTATTTTATAAGGAACGCCCCCGATCAGACTTTCCAGCATCTTATTGATCATTTCATAGTCCGTTTTTCCCTCCATAACCTTTCCATACCTTTCTATATTGCTTCCCCCTCCATAGCTTTCCTCCTCCATATCCTTCCCCGTCCATAATCGTTCCTTTTCTATACCGCTCCTCTGCGGTGTATTTCCATTTTCCTTCTGAAAGCTTATCCTCTGCCCGATGCTGTTTTTTTCACTCCTGCAGCCATTTTCTCAACACCTCTTCCCGGTGCTCCTTTAAGCTGATCTGGCGAATCCTGCTGCGCAGAGGCAGCACGCTCACCGGGGACACGGACAGTTCATCCACCCCCATGGCTAAAAACAGCTCCGTCAGCTCCAGGTCCGCTCCCAGCTCTCCGCAGATGCCGCACCAGATCCCGGCCCGGTGGGCGTTCTGGATGGTCCGGGCGATCATTCGCAGGATCGCCGGATGGTAAGGGTCGTAAAAATCCTCCAGCTGAGGATTCTGCCTGTCGATGGCCATGCCGTACTGGGACAAGTCATTAGTACCGATGCTGAAGAAATCAACTTCCTTCGCCAGAAGGTCGCTGGTCAAAGCGGCCGCCGGGGTCTCTATCATGATCCCCTGCTCCGCGTTCCCGTAAGGAATCCCCTCTTTGCGCAGCTCCTCCTTCACTTCCTCCGCCAGGCTCCGGATCCGCCGCACCTCCTTCACAGAGGTGATCATAGGATACATAATAGCAAGGCGTCCAAAAGCTCCGGCTCGAAACAACGCCCGCAGCTGCACCTTAAACACCTCCGGCCAGGTCAGGCTGACTCGGATCCCCCGCAGTCCCATGGCAGGATTCTCTTCCTTTACCAGGGCAAAATAGTCCGCCTGTTTGTCCGCCCCCACGTCCAGAGTACGGATGACCACCCGCCTGTCCCCCATTTTTTCCAAAAGCATCTTATAAATCTCAAACTGCTCTTCTTCCGTGGGATAAGAGTCCTTTTCCAGATAAAGATACTCGCTCCGGAAAAGACCGATGCCCTCCGCATCGTTCTCCAGAGTCAGCCCCAGACCGCCCCTGTTTCCCACATTGGCGCAGACCGGCACATGCCTGCCGTCCAGGGTAACGCTTTTCTTTCCCTTCATGGACAAAAGAAAGGCCCTTTCCTCCCGCTCCTTCTCCTGCAGCTGTCTCATATGGAGGATGACTTCTTCCTCCGGCTCCACGATCAGGGCGCCGGTATTGCCGTCCACCACCGCCATCCTGCCATGCAGCGCCTTCAGGCCCTCCCATTTTTCCCCGCCTTCCGTAACATGGGACGCAAGCCCTACCAGGGCAGGGATTCCCATGGAACGGGCAAGGATCGCAGTATGAGATGTGGGCGAGCCTCCCAGGGTCACAAAGGACAGCACCTTTTCCCGGTCCATCTGTATGGTCTCGCTGGGGGCGAGATCCTGTGCCACGACGATCACAGGCTCCTCCAGCCGCCCTTTCCTGCCGGGACTGTCAGACAGGGCCTCCAGGAGACGCTCCGAAACATCCCGCATATCCGCCGCCTTGGTCTGCATATATTCGTCCTCCAGAGAGGAAAACATAGCCACATAATTGTCGCTGATAGCAGCCACGGCATACTCTGCGTTCACCGACCTGCTCCTGATCCTGCTCTCGATGGACTCCAGATATTCCCGATCATGAAGGATCATCTGATATCCGGAAAATATGGCCGCATCTGCCTCCCCCACCTGATGAGCCGCCTTCTCATAAAAATGGGAAAGCTGCTCCTCCGTCCGACTCAGGGCTTCCCGGAACCTGCTCACCTCCGCCTCCGGATCCTCCACCGGATAACGGGTGACGGACTGACCCCCCTTCTGATAAACATAAATTTTGCCAATGGCGATTCCCCCGCATACACTTTTCCCACGATATACCTTCATTCATTCCCCTGCCTTTCCCGTAACATCCACATTGACCCCACACTCCCCTGCGTTGACCTGCTGCCTGCAGCGAACCAGGTCTTCCAGCATCTCCAGTTCCATCTCCTGTTCGGGCGCAAATTCCTCCGAATCCATATATCGATAAATCGCCGCCTGCAGAGCCCTCGTCTCCGGATACTGCTGCAGGTTCTGAAGTCCCATGGATGACAACAATAATTTTCCTTTTCCCACGCGGCATTCCAAAAGCTGGGTCATAGGGCGCATATGGGCGTAGCTGTCCATCTCCGTGATAATGGAAGCCTTCGCCAGAAGCCCCGCCTGGTTTTGGGGCAGAACGATCGCCCTCTGGGAAGCAGGCGCCCACCACTGCCAGTCCGTATGAAAACTGGTGGGAAAATCCCTGAAAACAGGATGCTTCTCCCGGATCAGCTGACCCATGCCCCCTTCCTGCATGGGGAAGGTTCCCACCGACCAGAAATCCGTGGTAAACTGCGCCTGAATGGAATGGGGCAGACTCCCCGCATCGGAATCGGGAGATAAATAAACCTTCCCTCCTGCCTCCAGCACCGCTTTTGCCCGGTCGTCCAGGAAACGTGCCTCATATACGGAATCGGGGCAGACCGGCCTGACAGAAGGATACACCCAGAGAGGGTAAGAGTTCTCCGCTCCATCCAGGGACACCGTAAGCTTCAGATGGCGGGCGGAGTATGCGCTTTCTGACGGGTCTGCGGGATCCGATCGGTCAAGGGGAATCTCCAGGATCCCCGCCTCCGTAAGCTGTCCCTGAGGACACTGGATCCAGGGAAGAGATCCTTCGGCCAGTATGCCTATCCCCTCCCCGGACTCCTTAATCTCATTGGGCCACTTCCTGAGCTCGTAGCGCAGTTCCCCGACAAGAGGTCTCTTTCCATAATTCGCCACTTTAACCCTGGCCCGCAATACCTGACCATACTCATAGGTATATCCCGGCAGCAATACCAGGGGCAGCTGATCCCTGAAAAAAGCCCGAAACCTTTCCGGCTCTGCAAAGGCAAAGGGCTTGGGCTGCAAATGGGAATTCAGCATACCCACCAGCGCCGTCCCCTGACCTGGGAAATCCTGCAGCCCCAGCAGGGAAATACCGGAAAGCTGCTCTGTCCGCATAGCCGCTTCGATTTCTTCCCGATAGCCGATACGGGCCAGCTCACCCGTAGCTTCCACATAACGCTTCCACACTTTGGACAATCCCAGCTTCTGCGCCTTTTCCCGGATCAGGCTGTAATTGTCCGGTCTGGATATCCCCTGAAAATCCTCCAGCTCATCGAAATCCGGCAGTACCTCAAACTGCCCTGCCTCAAAGCTGATCACAGGCTTTCGGTAGGTCCTGCGGATTTTTTCCATGGTTTCCCGGTAATCAGTACATGCGTCGGGATATTTGTTATTGATATAACCCTTTAATCTCCTGTTGTCGGGATCATGATTGGCAAAGGTTCCCCGCAGCTCCGCTCCCAGATAGCTCTGGGTGGCATAAAAATCGCTCTTCTGTTCGCATTCCCGTTCTCCATAATGAACATTGGACCCTTCCGCATAAAGCCTGGTGCTGTCCAGACTGCGGGCCGCGGAAAGCATCTGCCGCATCCGCTCGTGCCCCAGCTCTCCCGCCTGCAGCTCATTGCCAAAGGTAAGCATCACAAAAGAAGGATGATTGGCGAGCTGCAGGATGATCTGCCGCATTTCCTTCTGATAATAGGCAAAGCTCTCTTCCGACTCAAAAGCATCCTTCGGATTCCAATGGGACAGCTCGGGCTGCATCAAAAGCCCCAGATGATCCGCCGCAGTAAAAGCGGCTTCCGGCGGGCAATGGGAATGGAAGCGCACACAATTCACCCCATAGGACCGCAGTCTTTTAAGAACCTCCGTCCACTCCTTTACCGTCATGGGCGGATGTCCGGTCTCCGGAAATTCAGCGCAGTTTGCCTCACTCCGCAGAAAAATCCTCCTTCCATTGAGGGCAAGCCTTCCTGTTCCGTCATCCCCAAAGTCGCGGATTCCGAAAGCAACTGTCTTTTCCTGTGTTATGGATACAGCCTCCCCATCATATACCTGAAGCATGGCCTTCATCTCATATAAAAAGCCCTCATATTCGTCCCATCTGCGCACATCGCTGCGAAGGGGAAGTCGGGCAAAAGAAACAGAATTCCAGCCCCTCTTTAAAAAAATCCGTTGCTCCACAAGACTTCTGTCAGATGCGTGGTTTCCATCAGATGCATGGCTTCCGACAGATGCAAGGTCTCCGGCAGATGCAAGGTCTCCGGCAAATGCAGGATTCCCGCCAGATGCAGCTTTCCCGTCAAGAGCCTCGGAAAAAAGTCTCACCACTGCGAAACAATCCCTGTCGGAACAGATCTCCGCCTCTGCATCCAAAACCTCTCCCCGGGGATATACCCGCACTGCCTGAAGGAAAACCGGCTCCTCTATCCGCAGCCTGATATAACCCAGCACCCCATTCCAGTTGGTCTGGGTTTCGTCCGTAGCCGCCGAAGAATATACAATGGCATCATGAGGCAGCCCCGGATAACTGTTGTCAGAAATAAGCGTCAGCTCGTCTTCCCCGGCTTTGTCTTCCTGCTCACAAAAATCCTGCTTTAGACTTCCCCTTCTTCCAAGAAGCCCTGTCACTTCAAAAATATGGGGCGTACTGATGGAAGGCTCCACGAAATCCGAAACCTCCTGTCCGTTCACTTTAAGACCCAGCACCCTCGCCCGTTCCGCCTCCAGAAAGATCCTTTTTCCCGCAGGCGCCTTGAAGGAAATCTTTCGCCTCAAACAGGCCGCTCCCTCAAAAGTATAGTTTCTGGTAAATCTGGTAGCGATGAGAGAACGAGCGGCCGACTCCGCTGCCTCTCCCAACGGCTCTCCCAACGACTCTTCTGCTGGCTCTCCCGCAGGCTCCTTCAACGCCCCTCCCGCTGGCTCCTCGTCCGGATGCACCCTGCCGCTTCCCACATCTCTGTGTCCGATCCGGTTTTCATCCAGGGTTCCGGGCAAATACATCTCGCCCAATGTTCCGTCGCTTAACTCTACTCTCCAAAGACCTGCAAGAGAATATTCCATCCTAATCTCCATTCCGAAGCGTTGACGTAATCGAGACAGAGAGAAAACTTCGTCTCCTCCTAAGGATCCTGAGAACTCCACGAATACGGTTTCGCCTCTGCCATCAGGGTTATTTGTGACGCTCCTGCACAAATAATCTGCTTTCAGTCTAACACAGAAGGGCGCACTTTGTCAGTACATATTTTATGATTTTTACATTTAGGGAATTATAATCGTGTCAAAAGGATGCATAAAACTGTTGACAAGGAAAATAGACAGTGCTATTATACATTTACAGCAATATGGGCAAGCCAATCGATGATCAGGCTCTGTCAGCTGCATTCTACAAAAGATGTTTTTAAGCTTTTCTGGGATTCTGCAATGCGGGTGACTGCATTTCCGGCGCTTTCTGCCATGGATACT
>CANQBS010000017.1 GCA_947589075.1 uncultured Acetatifactor sp. | reverse complement strand
TCTACAGAAAAGTCTACAATTCTTTTTTTCTTCATTTGCAACATCCTCCTTAATTTAGATTTAATCGTAATAAAAACAAAGTAACGCTCCATTTTACAAAAATACACCCATGACCCTAAGCAATCGCCAGAACCACAGGTGTATTCATAATGACACCATCACCAATCATCTAAGCAATTACTATGCTTAAATTATACGTGATAAACATCCATATGTCTGTTCTACATTTTGTGCTAAATTTTCTTTTATTTCCGAAAAATAATCATTTATGTATTTTAAACTCGCATCATCATCTTTTAGACATAGCAGCAATTTCGATTTGATATTTTTTTGAATATCTTCATCAGCCTTTATTACTTCTGCCAAATTATTACACAAATTCAATTTTGTTTCTTCATCATATGCATTAAATTCTATAAGTAACTGTACCAATTCCGCAAATTCTCTCGCAGATGAATCAACATCATCCATTGCCATACTACATAATGCAATATTATCCATAACATCTACCATAAGATAAAAATCTTCTGTAATATGATTCTTCGCAAGTACATAATTTATTTTTGCGGCTTTGATATTGCCTTCCATTAACAGTATATTTGCATAACCCAGATATGCCTCCGCTAGTTTTCTAAACCCTTCCTCTGATAATCCTTTCCAAATATCAATACATTTCTCGTACATCTCCTTTGCGCTATCGAAGTACTCCAAATCAGCTAACGAAATAGCATAATTGTATTCAAAATCTGCTAAATCCACAATATAATCGGAGTTCATGCTCTCGCAATCTGCGATGATTTCTTCAAAAATCCCTAGAGCTTCTTCCTGCTGATTATCTTCAAATAGAATCAACGCCTTTGTATTAAGACTTCTTAATCTGGTTATACTATGTTTCGCAAACAACTCATATTCTATATCATATGCCATTTCGTTATATTTCAATGCTCTATCATACACACCTAGAACATACCAGAAGAACGCATAATCATGATATACAACAGCCGTGTCAGCATGATGCATCCCCAGTTTTTGTTCTCGGAATTCAATCACTTTTTTAAAACACGAAACAGCCTCTTCAACATAAGTCGTCCCCAGACCAATTTGCATAAGTTCCGTACATACTGCAGCGAGTGTACAATAGCAAATCATTATATCAGCATCGTCTTCATCTTCACCATGTAGTTCTATCGCTTTCCTTAAATAATCATGAGCTTCTGTATAATCGCCACTATCTGTAAGCATTCTCCCCATATTAGCATATGCAGTAGCTTTATCTCTATTTGAATACTCATAATCTGTAGATTCCGCTTCATCTATACATTGTTGATAATATAATTTTGACTTTTCAAATTGACCTTTTACTTGATACATAACTGCATACTGATACTTTAGAATATTGCGCTCCTCGTCAGATGCGTTATTCTTATCAAATAACTCTTCAATATCTGCCAACAATTTCTCGGCTTCTCCTGCTTTGTCAAACTGTAATAACAAATCCACTTTATTGCGAAGAGAATTTGCTATGTCATTATAATCAAATATATCACCAGCTTTTTGTATTCTAAGTATTAAATCAATTATTCTCGCACACAGGGAATAATGACTACACGCAAAACATATATGGAAAAGGTTTTCTAAAAACACAACATCTTTTTCATCATTCCAATGATCCTCCATAATGTCAGCTACCGACCATGAAAAGGGTATTAAATAAGTCTTCTCATATTCCCGTCCGCTTGTGCTTTCATAATCAAGTTCTTCCGATAATATCGTCACAAAAGTCCTGGATAAGTCATATATTACCGCCTTCTTCTGCTCTCTAACAGATGCTGCTATAACAGAATGCATCCAATATATATGCTTTTTATTGACCGTAACCTCTTCTATCATTCCCATCTTATATAGTTTCATTAAATCCGAGTTTTTCCTTATCCCAAACCATTTTTTTGCCTTTCCAAAATCAAACTCCAGATTCGGTATTATAGAAATGCAGGCAAGCAACTTCTGTTCTTTTTCGCTGATATTCATCAATGAGAACAAAATACATATCTGTTCGATAATACTTTTATCTTTTTCCAATCTTTCATGTCTTACAGAAACATCTTCTTCGCTAAGCTTAAATCCTTTCTCTTCCAGATTATCATATAGTTCTCTTAAAGATAACTCCTCCAAAGAGGCAACTTTTGCTAACATAACAATAAGAATTGTCAATTTTGCTGTTAATTCAATAATATCATTGAGAATTTCGTTATCTCTTTCCTCAAATTCATAATTCTTATAAAAGAGTCTTCTACAATCATCTACAGAAAGCGGCTGTAGTAACAGTTCATCATCAAATCCAACCAAATCTCTTCTACGACTTGTCACAAGAATAATCGACGGTAGAGTACCAACTTTAGATAAGTACTCATCATCGCCTTTTTCCACATTATCTATGACAATCAACAATCTTTTTCCATAGCGTTCTGATAATGCTTGTACCTGCATCCACACATCTTCGATATCACACTTCAATTTCAATGCCTGTTTTAACGAAAATCTCAAATCACCATTATCATATGAAATCCACGCAATTGCATCAATATCAGAGTCTGTTGTTTCAGTACTATATACTCCATGCAAAAACTTTTTAATTAATTCAGTTTTTCCGAGACCACCAACAGAAGACACTACACAATTATGCTTTCTCTTAATAACAATATCTTCTAAAGCAATTATCTCTTCTTCTCTTCCTATCACTTCGTCTACGCTTGACGGTACTTCCGTTATATAAATTGGATATTTTGCAGGTGGCTGGCTTTCTCCCAATCTCATAAATGAAATGTTTAATCTGCCATCCTTTCCTTTATTAACCATATAATCTGAATAATCCAAATACACCATACAGGCAGTGATAAATCTTGAAAACTTAAATTCATCCTTTGTGTCAACATCTGATAATAATACTCTCTTATCATCTTGAGGGATAAACTCATCTTTATTCAATACATCTAAAAAACCGTCTATAATATCATCTATATTCCTAACAAGTGGAAGAACACCCTCTTCAATACTGTTTCTTAATCTTTCAAAACCGTCAAATGAATAAAGCCTCTTTGATACTTTCCTATGTATAGGCATATTACCCGATGTAACTTTTCTTATACCATCATTATCAACATATTCATAGCCCACTTCTTTATATAAATCATTGAATATTAACCTATAAAAATCTTCCCTTTTACCTGTTGTTTCTCCGACAATTATGTTTTTATATAGAATGCTAAACACACTATAAAAATGCTTTTGTTTCTCCATAAAAACCTCCTTCAGCAGCCATAAACATGTCCGGTTCAGGAAAAACATATATAATTGGTATTACGTTTTTCAACTTACAATACGGACAAATCATATCTCTCACCTCAGCTAAGGAAAAGCCCAAAAAAGAATACTACCATCAAAAACATCAACAAAAAAGCCGCTCCCACACTTCCCTTTCCGTCAGTACCGTGCTCAAGCTCATATTGACGAATCTCTTTATCTGTCTCTTGCTGCATCCGCAATACATCATCACGGAACAGTGAATCCTCCAACGGATCATCGGAATAATGTCCATTCGACATAAAACTCACCTCAAATCATCACTATATCACCGTCTGCTTTAACCAGAATGAAACGAATTCCTATCTTCTTTATCTGCGAATACTCACTCCACCTTATAGCAAGCTCATATGTCTTGTCAGAATACGGAGCGGCTACCACAGAAATAATATCCTCTGTCAGCTCCCTACCCGTCATAGTGCTTCAAAAAAATATAACAACTCTGTATCCTCCAACCATCTTTCGTCAACCTTCAATTCAATGCCGATTCTTGTATCTTCAACTCTCTCACACTATCATCCAATGCGGTCAAAATATCCAAAACATTCTTCACATCCGACCTGTCAAATTCTGGCTGTTCGTCTTCAAAATGAGTTCCCTTATTAAGAACACGCCAATTATCTAGCTGTCTGATTTCTTCTAATTTTTCAGTAATGCTCTCCATACCGGTTATCTTTTTAGTTTTCTTTATAAGCGCATTAACAATAGACGCTAAATCCGGCTGTGACTTTGGAGATCGCATTGCAACTGAAATTTCTCCATTCGAAGTCTTCGAAATCTTGTTCCACAAATTATAGGAGACGCTTTCCATTGCCTGCCTACATTTTGAGGCCGCATCCTTCAATTCGTTATCATCATATTTCTTTTTTGCCGCTTCAATAGGAGTTTTTGCATCTGAATACTCTACTATTACCCCTCTTTCTTGCAACGAGTCTGCTGGAAGGAATTTATAAATAACTGCATCCTTGTTGCTTCTTGATGAACCAAGTCTATCCTTTAATTTTAAAACAAACTGTTCCCCATGAGTGGATAAAATTATTTGCTTATCCTTGAAATCTTCGTGAACCATGAGGAGATTTGCAACTCCATTCCTATGCTCATCATCAATAGCATTTACAATATCGTCGAATACAATAAAGTTGAGATTGTCTTTTTGGGCTTTCGCCAACAATATTGATAATCCCAAGATTTTTATATGTCCCTCACTTAACACCTGCAATGCATCAGATATGCTTCCATCATTAAAAGTGATAGATAATTTTTTTGATTCCCCAAAAGGAAGATGAATATCCGAAATCATCTCAAAATCAGCATCTCCACAATTGATAACATTGTAATAATCTACAATCTTGCTTTCTAAGTCCTGAGCTATCAGTTCTGGCAATTTATCTGCATATTCATATAGATTGGCAATTATCTTCTGATATGATTCCATTATTTTTCTATTAAACTCTGCTTGTTTTTTTTCTACTTGTATTTTCTTCAAGACAGTCTCACTGTTTTTTTCAAATTCTGATATAAATGTTCTATTATCCTCAACTAATTTTTCTTTCTCCGATAATTGTGTAGATAATAATACAAGTGCTTTCTCTTCTTCTTTCAGCTTCTCTACTTCCTGTAAATATGCTTCATTCTTCTTCTCTGCCGCTTCATTGTAATCCTTGATGTTCGCATCTACTTCTTCATTAACCAAAGCCAAAATACATTTACTAAAATCAAACCATATTTCTACTGTTTTTTCATATTTTTCAATATCGGAAACCGCCACTTTATCGAGACCAGAAACTGCAACACCTAATAAATTGATAAGTTCTTTATTAGCATTAAGAAGTATTTCAAGCTCATCAATACACGCTTTACACTCTGCTGATTTTTTACGAATAGCCTTCTTAATCTCGTCAATTTCCTTATACTCTTCCAGTTTCTCACTCGCATAAATATATGGATTTCTTATTGCCTTTATAACAGGAGTTCCGCAAGCTGGGCATTCATCTGTTTCACTTAACTGAGAAATGGATTCATACAGTTGTTTATAATTTATTTCCAATGCTTTATTTGCCAGTTCCCCTCGTTTATCATTTATTGAATTAAGAGCATTGCTTATTTCTTTACAAATATCTTTAATCATATTAAAATTATCTTTATCAATTGCCTTAACAGTTTCTGTATTTTTTTTCTGAAGTTTAATGGTCAGAATACCATTGTCAGCATTATCATAATAATCTATTGCCTGTTCAATGGTCTCTACTCCCTTCTTCTCCTTTGCTAAACTATCAAGCGACTTCTCTATTTCCTTTTTTATGTTCTCCAGCTCTTTTTCTTGCTCTGAAAGCTCTTTCTTCTTTCCATTTATGACAACCTGCTGTTCCTTAAAAGATTGTTCAGTAACAGAATTTGTTGAAAGATATCTATCATCAAAATTTCTTGTAAATCCCTGCACAAATCCAGAAAACTCTGAAAGTCCAAACAAAGCCGCCATTCTTTCGCTTTGGTTTTTCGCATTAAGTCCACTGATATGTGAAAAATCAGTTATACGATTTTTTTCTATAAAGGCAAAACGGTATGCTTCGTAGTTCTCTTCTACTTCAGCTTCGTTTCCATCTTCAAACAAACAACGAATAACCGGGGCTACTCCCTTATTGGTTGAAGTATTCTTTATATATGTAGACAATCTGATATGATCAGCTTCAGCTTCTTCAATACTTCCAAGAAGCCCGTATTCTAAAGCCTCACTAAAACTTGTTTTTCCAGATCCGTTCGGGCCATATAAAAGAACATACTGTTTTCCAAGATCAAAGGTTCTGCTAGCAGCAAAGCCTCTAAAAGAGTTGACTTCCAAGGAAATAACTCTCTTTATCCTGTTCTCATCAGTACTACTCCCAATTGAAATATCCAATAATTCAGAATCACAAATTCCTTTCTTTGAAGATACCAATTCAGCAAATTTTGTTATTCGTTTTGCTCCTGCCGTACCACCTGCCTCAATCAAATCATCAAATCGTTGTAGTATGATATTCACTACCGTAAAATCATATGGATTTAACTCTTCAATGATTAATGTATCCTTCCATTTCATTAATTCTTGTGCAATAATAGTTGCCATTTATTTCACCTATATGACATATACAGAAACAATTATATCTCATATTCCTTTCTTTTTGATATTATAGTTTAATACATTCAGAGAATGTTGACAGTTTGATCTATTCCTATAGCTTGACTACTCAATAGAATCAGATTTATATATTCATATCAAACTCTGTAATTGTTACAACAAACTCTTGCAAATCTTTTAACTTTGAACACTCTTTAAACGGCTTCTCTATACTCCTCGGTTGGCTTTGCAGAATCGCATCAAATAGAGTTTCTAAACTAACTCTTGGATTTTTCCAAAGCAGCGACTCTTTAAAATCATTACAATATAACACCATATCTACGTCATAAAACTCAGACCATTTTTTTCTTTGTTCCTCTTCATTTTCTGGTAAATTAATAATAGTAAACGGTGCAATATCCTTCATCTGGCTTAATTCATTAGCCGCTTTCATAAGCTCAACAGCTTCAATGTCTGTTACTGGTGCGCTATAGCCGTATACAGTTATTCCAGCAGCTCTAGATAACACATTTCTCGCTCTGTTCCATTCATTTTTTATTATTGCTTTACCATTGTAATCCTTTTTACCGGTAGGATAAAGCAATGGCATTTGCACCAATTCTTTATAACAATTAGGGCACAAACATCCTGCATATCCTTTTATTTTACAATCGTTGCATAATCCTACCCCTGCGTTTCCGTGAGGAAATATTAATTCAGGTAAATTACCAACTTCAATATTACGCCTATATGCCTGTATTAAAAACGGATCCCAATTAAATGAAATAATTGCATCTTTCTCAGTCAACGACAAGATTAAATAATCATACATTGTCGGAGTATCAGGAAGTTTAAGAGTGCTAAAATAATCACACACTTCATATTCTAATTTACTTTGTAAATCCTTATATTCAGGTTTACCATAAATATCCGAAAATAATTTTTCAAAATCTATCATTTCCTCATCTGAAAAATCATACCTTTTCAATTCTTCGGTAAGCCCCAAGACATTATGTATATTTTTCAATAGAGGAACTTTTTTCCCATTTTTATCAACTTCACATGCAGCTATAGATGCTCCAGCCCCCACAATAACTACATGTGGATCTATCAAATGTTTGTTCATGAATCTAGGTAATCTGTATGGAACCATATCTTGTATTGACACTTCACCCCTCCTCGTCAACATTTTTTATCTTTTATTTTCTCATTTTTATATTGGCTCAACCAGAATCAAATGATAGCAGAAGTAGACATCTTATTAGTACAACCATTCTTATCAATCTTCTACAAGTTAGCAAACTGCTTCATTCCGCTTAACTGTGCATATTTCCAAATCCTTAGAAATCGCTCTGGATTGTAGCATTCAAAATCAATCTGGACAATCTCATTAGAAGATACTTTTATTTTCTCATTTCTCTTTAATACAATCTCAAGATATCTCTCAGCCGGAATTTTATTATTCTTCTTTTCGTTACATCGCGGACACGATAAGACAAAATTCCATAGCTTATCATCTTTCACATAAGACCATGGAATAAAATGGTCGACATGCGCACTTTTTCCATCAAAACCAAGTTTTTTCCCACAATAAAAACAATTACATTCCTCAAACTCTCTATATAACACTTCTCTATACACAGCTAGATTATCTCTCCTTGGTGTAGCAAGTTCCAACTTGTCAAGCAATCTAACCAAAACACCATCGTCATTTATTTTCTCCATAAACTTAGCCCATGCGTAGTAGTTTAATTTTTCAAGTTCCGCTTTATATTTTAGCATGAAATTATAACCTGATTCCGCAATATATATACCACTTCCCTTTAGATCAAATCCATAAAGTTTGCCATCCATATCATTGAATAAAGCTCCTACAACATTGCGTCTGCACGATTCTGAAACTTTCTTCACTATATCCGTCTGATCCACGTCTCTAAGCGACGAGAACTCCAATCCTTTTATTGCATCATTGCCCCTTGCTTTCTCAAGCAGAATTGATTCTATTTTTGACACAGCAGATTTCCCATCAGGTCTCATCTGTTTAAGATGATACTTAAGAACCAAATTCCAATAATTGACTGTAAATCTATAAAAGATATCTTTATAAGGCAGGTAGTAAACTTGATTCTCCTTTTCAAATCTGCAATTAAAAAGGTTATCCATAATGGATTTTATAAGCCCATATTTATATGTATTGCGTTTCAGGCAAGAATCAGAATACACAAAATTAAACAAAGACCAGTATTCATCCTCACTTACAAAAACTCTATTTAATTCTCCGCTTTTAAGATTCCATCCTGACAAAATCTCACCTTCCGTTCTTTTATGTCACGCTAGTTTCTTTGCTACTTCCAATAGTCTCTCAAAATTACTTCTTAATGCTTCAACATCTGTATTTCTACCCCAACTAAGCCTGATTGACTGGTCTATATCATCTTCCGACATCCCCATTGCTACGAGAACATAACTCGGAGAATAACTACTTGATGTACACGCTGAACCATTTGAAATACCGCAATACTGCTTACTAGACAACATAAGTGCCTCAGATGAAACACCTTCTATCTGAATATTTAAAGTGGACGATATTAAATAATCTATATCTCCATTGATTCTATACTTAACGCCTGATTTGTCCAACATTTCTATTAACATATCTCTGATTGATATATTATCGGCTTCATCACTTTTGTGTTCATCAATCGCTATCTCACACGCCTTACCTAATCCACCTACTAAAGCTACCGGTATCGTGCCGGGACTGATTCCATGCTCCTGCTGTCCTCCAAACATGATTGGCTTAACCGGTGGTAACTTATAATTCCTTCTGCGCAACACTAACGCACCTATTCCCTGAGGTCCATACATCTTGTGACTGCTAAAAGAAAGCATGTCATATTTGATTTTCCTTATTTCTTCTACCAGCTTTCCACAACTTTGTGTTGCATCAATATGAAACAACACATCCTTACCTGCAAGTCTGTCGCCTATTTCTTTTACGGGTTGGATTGCTCCAGTTTCATTATTCACATGCATTATAGATACTAATAAAGTATCATCATCAACCAAGCCAATTACTTCATCCGCTGATACTCGTCCTGTATGATCAGGGGAAACAAAATCAACTCTATACCCATGATCACTCATATACTTAGCGGTTTCTAATACCGCCTTATGTTCTATGCTTGTGATAATAATATGCTTTTTCCCTGTTTTCTCAGCGTATTCCCTTAGTCCTTGAATAGCAATATTATTACTCTCCGTTGCTCCACTAGTAAAGAACACATCCTCTGGAGGAACATCCAGCAATAGAGCCACTTGTTTTCTTGCATTTTCTACAATGCTTCTTGCATTATCCCCATAATCATGAGTCCTACTATCAGCATTTCCGATATTATTTTTGTAAATATCCATCATAAAATCCACAACACGATTATCAATCGGTGCTGAGGCATTATAATCTAAATACACACTCATTATCCCGCTGCTCCTATTCTCAACAAATCATCAAGTTCCTTGATAAAATTGGTTCCCGACAAGTATGATATTCCTCTTTCTATGTGCATTTTAATATATTTTGCCATAGTATCATTATCTGTAGGAATATCCATCTTCTTACACCATGCTATAATCAACGCCTCATACAGATCACTATATTCCCCAGCAAATGTATACCATGACATTTCTACATTACTGTCAGCATCTATATTTTCAGGTGTAGGAATGGTGTTTTCTTTCAAAGAATAGCAATATGCCCATCTACAGAGAACATTCCAATTCTTTATTCCAGTCTTTCCTTTCAATCTTGATAATCTTTCCTTTGCACGATTTGATAAACGGATCTGTTTCACTATCATTACTCATCCTCCCATCTGTATCCTGTCTGAATTGTAGTACTTCTTGTTTCATCATTGTAATCAAGCGTATATTCATTCCCTACGTTTTTCTTAAGAGCACTATAATACTTACCATATATTTCCGAATCTGTAGATAATACGATTGTTTGATCGCTGGCATTAGGAAAATATGTTTTAATCAATGCCATTCTGTGTTTAGAATCAAGTCTCGATAAAGGTGTATCTATAATCACCGGAAGCTTTCTGCTTGAACAAATTGCCAATGCCCATAACAGAGATACAACCATAAGCTGCTTTTCTCCGGCAGAAAGCCGTTCTTTAGGAATCTCTTCTTCCTTATCATTAAGATACTTAAGATCGAGGCTTACCGGATCCATCTCTATACGAACAATCATCCCTTTCTTATTCGCAAGCTTTTTGTAACACTGAGTCATCGCATCAGCCAATTTCCCAATCTTCTTTTCCTGTAGCTTAACTTTATATTCTGATAATACACTGGTTGCGAGATGGGAATACTTAACTATTCTGTCATAATCATCACTCGTCTCTAATTTTTTCAGCATCCCCTCTACATATCTATTGAATTCTGTAGTCGCCTTAATCTGAGCATTATTTAAGTGCGGTCTTTCTCTTCTACATTCATCAAGCTCAACTTCCTTCTTACTCTTATCATGCTCTAATTTAATAATCTTTTTATAGATCTTTCCGATTTTCTCTTCATCAATTTCTACGGAAAGCAAACTATCTGTGCTTTCTATCTCCTGCTGTGTTTCATCACGCACTTCAAACAAATGATTAGTATCAACTATTCTTTTGTCAAGTCTACCTTCGCATAATTGTACTAACTGCAACCACGAAGAATCGGACAGATTATAAATCATATCCTTATCTGACTTATTAGTTATATCAGTCATATATTGAATAAAATCGACAAGTTCATCTGATTTATTATTTGCCTTATATGAAGAATAAAACTCCTGGATCTTCTTCAATGCCACACTGTTTTCTCTCGACTCTCGTTCCTTTTCTACAGAGCTTCTCATATCTTCAAGAAGACCTCTTACAAGAACAAGAGGCAATTCCGATGCCGCAGTATCAAGAAGCTGCTCTTTTTGCTGTGATTGCTTTACCGCTAACTCTGACCTCTTTTTGTAATACTCTTCTTTCTTTTCAAAAATATCCCCGCCCTTTAAAGTATATTCAATTCTCGCCTGCTCGATCTTCTTCTCTGCTACAACCAGTTCATCTTCCAATCTCTGTATTTTATCATCTAAATCCCTTAACTGCTGTTCTGCATCCTCCTTTGCCTTTTTCAACTCAAAAGATACCTCTTCCTTAAATACCTTATCCTTTTCTTTACCACTTTTACGCAACAGTTTTGCCAGATTCCTATCAAGACTATCCAACACTTCAATTCCCAAAAGAGATTTTATTGAATCTTTCAGTTTTTCGTCCGTACTGTCAGCCGCTAACTCTGCTATCTTTTCTCCATCAAAGAAAAAGAAATTTGATAATCCACTCGGCAAAAGGTTTTCCATGAACATCACCCAGTTTTCGGTTAGAAACTCATTTGGCTTGCCATCTTGCCATACATCTATATTATCATTAATCTTTCTTTTATTGCCTTCCCAACTTCTTTTAACAGTATAGTCACTTCCGTCCATTTCAAAATCAAGTGTTACATAAGACATACAGGTACCATCAGCTTTATTCACATATGAATCAAGATACCTACTATAAGATTGAAATTTACTCTCGGTATACGCAAAGGAGTTTCTTCCGTATAGTGCTAATAATACAGCCTCTAATATTGTTGTCTTACCTCGACCATTCATTCCGCCAATTAACACAACATTCTTATTTCCATCAAATGTAAACTCATTTGTACCCGCATAAATACCAAAATTATGCAGCACAAGCTTTCTAATTATCATAGTTATCTTCCTCTTCTTCATCTATTGCAAGATCAATATCATCATCCGGATTTACATTATAATTCGCCTCTTCTTTGACCATAGCCGGTTCAAGAAATTTCTCATTATAATTTCCACCAAATTCTTTTTTTCTTTTAGTATGTTCAGCATAATAGTTCGTAGCATCTGTTTCATTTGCATAGAAATTCTTCTTTATTACTCTCGTAAGGTCATCTATCAAACCTTTTTTCTGATCGAGTCCTGTAGATTGATTCTCTACATCTATCAGACTGTACATCATTTCAAACAAAAGTTCTTCATCAGCATACTTAGGATCGTTACATACTTCTTTTAATAAATCCCATTCGTCTTTTCCAAAAAGTTGAGAACCTATCCAATCAGGATCGTTAAATGGTTTTCCGTAAACCTTCTCATAAATCTTTGGCAACGAATCATCAAACTCATGCTTCTCTAACACCCATATTCTTCTGATTTCTCTTAATTCTCCATCAGAAATAAGCTCAATACTATCAAAATCTGCCGGGCAATTATCATTTAAATTCTTCTGAATGGTCAATAGTTTCTCTAACCAGTCATCCCTAATCTCCTTCAAATATGGTCCATGATGAAGTCGCTCATAGCTTCCTTGTAAAGAACCATTCATTTTTCTGAAACTTCTTCGATCACGATCTTCACTTTCATCACCAAACTCATTACGAAACTCTAAAAGCGGTGACATCCATGCTTTCTCGTCGTCATTCGCAATCATCGCTTCCATAGATTTATCACGCTCTACCATGGTACAAACCCAGCATCCAAATCTACTCTTACCGCAGCTTGGAAGATCCTTTTCTACCATCAATGGACATTCATTATCTGCTGAAGCTCCCCTATATATTGTCATGAGTTCCTTATTCGAATATCCCCACGGATTCTTGTATTGCATAAGATAAATCCATACATCATCATCGGTCCAATCTTCTAACGGAGAAAATACAAGCTCATTTGCCATACTTGGATTTGGACTAAGCAATTCTCTTACTCTCATTTTTTCATATTTTGCCATAGTCTTGGCACGATTGGCACTTTCAGCCTTTCTAGTCCCTATAACAAGTATAATCTCACCGTGTTCTGCAATTTTATCCTTTATAAAATTATTAACCGGCTGAATCTTTAAGCGGTCTGTGCACCATCTCAACTTCTTCCTCGGGAATGGATAGCCTCTTCCTAAAAAATTCACCCAGAAAGTATTGTCTGTCTTAGGTTTTAAAATATGTTTCTTAAAAGGCATCCCTTTCTCATCAGACATTCTCTCTAATTCTTCAAGCGATTTCTTTGCCCATCTTGAAATCACAGGAGACTCAACCAAAGTATCCGTATTTATAACGTGAACAGGTTTCTTTAACTGATCCGGTGATAACTTTTCAAGCGAATACCACACAAGCTGCAATGTGGCTGTACTATCCTTTCCGCCTGAATATCCTATAACCCATGGAATATCATCTGCTAAATACAGGTTACGGACTGTTTCCATCATTCCTTCTATAACTTCTTTGTTTATTGTGGTCTTACTAGCAACAGCCATCAAACAATCCTCCAGTTAATTATTCTTAAAATCATTCTCAATTTGCTCGTCATCTTCATCAAGCGGAATTCCAAGTTGTTCTTTGATACAATTCGCAATCAATCTGACTGCTTTCTCATTCGCAATCATTCTTCCATCAGGGCGAATCGCTCTTTTAACCCAAATAGGAGCGTTTCTTCTCCAATTAATATCTCTAAGCCCTTTTAACATATCGCTAACATCAAGTTCTCTGTCATTGTAGAACATCTTGCCAATCTGTCCAAATGCCTTAATCACAACACCTTGAGTAACAATATATTTCTCTCTCAAATCCACCTTGGTAATCTGAGATGTGGATAATTCCGTCCATGGTTTCACATAACCGGCAACACATTTCCAATACATAGTAGCAAACTGCTCTGTTTCATCATCTACTTTCTTCTTCCCAATCATTCTTTTGTTTGCATTGTAGAATGTATTGAGCGTAAATAGATTAGAAGCATATTTACCCAGATTATCTTTCTCCTTATCTGTATATCTATCAAAAAATTCTATATTGGATATAACATTTCTGGTCATTACCGCAATCGGATCCCTCGAATCATATAATTCCGATATCGAATTGGAGGTTTTTACCGCGTGCTTATTTAAGTCTGTGAAAATCTGCTGGCTTCTTGATAGTCCCTTATCCTCATAAAACACTACAGATATCGTCTCTTCGCCTAATGTATCATCTTCTCTTAAAGCCTCAAGAATCGCCGCCTTTCTATGCTGTCCGTCATTCAGAAGAAAACGTGCATCCATAGACACCTCAAGTAATCCCACTTCATCCGATACATCTCCCGCCTTAAACTCAAACTCACCATCAATCGAAGCTGCCAGTGCCGAAAAAACATAGTTCTTTCTGTTCTCTAATATATATCTGCTAATAACAGGTATCCTGCTCTCGTTCAATCTTCTCTGTGCCCTGTACTCCGGCGGAACATATTCATCTTCTACCGGAAACAATCTGGGCAGCATCTTCATCGGCACCATTGCTATATAGTACACCCTATTTGCCTGAACACCCTTAACAACAGGAAATTTATATACAAAATCCATAATACCCTCCAAAAAATGCGATATACTTAAGTAGACTACTTAAGTATATCGCATTTTAATCCATCTGTCAATCTTTAGTTTGGTCTAACAGAAAAATCTGGTTCCCAGTCATCCATCAAATCATCCACATTTAGAGCGTCTATATCGAAGTTCCTCCCCTCAAGAGTGCTAACGAGAAAGTTTTTTATATTTTCCATCGACTCAAGATTTGATGTTCCAATCTTTTCTGCCAGCTTGGTTACTCCAAAATTAGCAAACTCTGTTAGAAAAGCAATTTTCTTAGAACTTTCTGTCGTATCACCAAATGCCATCTCTAATCTTGTATCTTCATCATAATCAACAGTTTGTGATGTTAGAATAGCCGATTGATACATAAAATCAAGTCTTCCATCTGAACTTTGTGTATTCAAAACATTTCTCGGCACGTTATATGTCTCACTCTCTTCTGATTCATCGAGTTTTTCAATTCTCTTATCATACATAATCCCTATAGATAGCGAAAGTAAATAAATATTATATTTAGGACGTGAAGAAAAAATACTTGATAAACTTTTTATAGTCTTATCCCACGCAATTCCCCTTAATACTACATCTGATCTGAAGTCCATGTGAATCCCTCCTTTACTGAGGCAATGTTCTTCTCTTCATTGCTCTGTATCGTATAAACGCTTCCTATAGTATCGGCATCAAAATAATCTTGAAGGCTGTCCTTAGAGAAGAGAATGACCTGTGGTGCAAACTTTGGTATGCAGTCAATTACATTCTGTCTTTGGTCAGCATCCAATTTTGAAAATGGTCCATCTAAAACAAGAGGGTATTCCTTACCACTAAGATTCTCAACATCGGAAACAAGTTTTAAGATTCCACCAATATATGCAAATGATACTACAGCAAATTGACCTTCCGACTTGGACTCATCCTTATAACTGTCAACAACCTTTACAGCAAATTCCGGACTGACTGATACTGTTCTCTTACTTGTAAGCATCATATTAAGCAAAGACTGAATATTCTCCTGAAGAAGCTTACTGTATTTTTCCGATTCATCATCCAGGCATTCTTTAAAATAATCCCGAACAGCTTTCATGATATCAATCTTTCTCATTGCTACCTGATTAATCTTAGTTTGCTCAGTAAGACTATCAAACTTCTTCATTTCTTTTTTCAAGAACATCTTATATTTATCGAGTTCACCGTTTACTTTAATCAAGTCACTCTCAAGTTCAACAACTCTGTTCTCGGCATTTTTTCTGTCAACAATAAGATCCTCTATATCTTTGCTATTCTTTTCATCTTCATCCAAATCTCTTATTCTTGCATCACACAAGTTAGCCTGCTCTTGATTGTCTATAACATGTTTTATGAAACTTTCAATTCTATCTCTACTATACCTCTTGCCCCATTGCTTAGCCTGTGCAGAGAAATTAATATACATGCTATCATAATTATTTGGAGGCATCATATCAAGAAAACTCTTTATGTGCTCCTTATGTTCTTCTGTCAAATCTCTTCCGCAGATACATTTTGATGTAGATAAGTGCGTAAGGTAAAAAATAAGTCTTTTATCAAGTCCCTGCGGAAGTTTGCTGTCTTCCACCTTTAGATGAATGCGTTTCTTTGCATCCTCCACAGCTTTCGATATTAAAAGCTGAGGAAAATCGCTTATAACCATATCGCCAAATTGAGACATTTCCGAATCAATATTAGAAAGAAATGCATCGCGCTGCTTAATCAATCCCCTTCGTTCTTTCTCATATTCTTCTTTTGATTTGGTTGAACCAATTTGCTCAGAAATATTGGAGATTAACTCCTTTTTTGCATTCTTTTCGGCTTCATCATCGCTAATAATACGCTCATATTCCTCGATCTTGTTCTGAGCATTTTCTATATTGGTCTTAGTTGCGTTAATGTCACTTCCGCTTGAAATAGTCCCTTTGCTCAAATAAAGCTTACCAAGGACTGTAGTTTTCAAGTCTGTATTTCCAATATGACCAAGAGCTGATTCCAGAATATCTAAATCAAAAATAGAATACAATGCCTTACGAAGATTCTTTGCTGAATCCCTTCCTTTTACTCTTAGATCCGCTATCATATTCTCTCCGTCAAAGAAAAAGTATTCTGACAATCCTGATGGAAGCAGCTTTTCTATAGTCTCCTGTGGTCGATCAATTCTCTTCCAATTATCACCAGAATCCAAATGATTGAGTTCCAACTCTTCGTTGATAATAGATGATGAGTCTAGTTCCTTGCGATAAGTGATTGTTCGGGTGAGAGAATATTTCTCATTCATATGCTCAAAATCTATTCGCCCCATCACTTGAAAGGTAGAATTATATGCCTGCTCACTTTCAAAACTCAGGTTATATAAAGTATCTGAAGTCGTCTTATTAAAGTGAACAGCACCATAAAACACCCATTGAAAGAGTTGGTGTAGAGTAGTTTTTCCGTCTCCATTTTTACCATAAATAATGGTTACTTTCCCATCGGTAGAGCATTTAATCTCTCCATGACCTTTAAAGTTTCTGAAATTCTCAAACTCGATCTTACTAATTCTCATCAGGCACCTCCTTATCTAACTCAGACAAAATCGAATTAACTATATCCGACTTAGATTTATTGTCGCCACTTGATCCTCTAAGTTTATCATTGACTACATCTCTTTCTTTTTCTTTGATAAACTCTATCATATGCTCCTTAATTTGCTCGTCACTCATCAATCTCGTCCTCCATTTCTTCATAATCATATACATCCACGTCTTCTTCTGACAAACCATATTGAATCAAAAGACTATCTAACTCATTCATTGTCTCATCATAGTTTATAGATAATTTAGCGTATTCTCTATAACGCCTAAGTTCAATCTTCGCCCACTCTGTCATATCATTAGATGGTAGAACAACAACATCGTAGATAACGGCACTTTTCTTATCATCATAAAGCCTAAGAATACGTCCTCTCCTCTGAACAAATTCCCGGTAATCGTCATTACTCGAAAGAATCAATGCGCTTTTTATTGATGGAATATTAATTCCCTCATCCAAACATCTAATAGCCGCCAAAGCAGAGATCTCACCTTTGTTAAAGGCATCAACCAATTCCATTCTTTCCGTCATATTTTCCTGTGCAGTAAACTGACTAGCCTTGTAATCCATATCATTTAACACACGTTTCACTTGTCTGATATGTCTTATTTCTTCGCCGGTATCATCATATAATCTTCCATCGCCACAATAAACTACCACATGATCTTTTTCCTCAATCTGATTAATAAAATCACCAATACCATCAATCTTTGCTTGTGCCATCGAAATAATCCTTAATCTATTTCTCAATGTCTTTGCAAGGCTTTCGGGATCAATGCACTTTCCGTTTCTAAAATATGAAGCAATAATTCTCGATTGTTTCCTGAATCGTTCTTCCTCATCATCGGTAGCATATACGAATATCGGTTTATAATAATATGGAACAAGAAACTTCTTATCCAGCGCTGTTTCTATTGGAAGATCAAATACCTGCCCTCCAAAATATTTCATCAGTTCCTTTCCGGAAGCTGCACTTCGACCACTATATGGCGTAGCACTCAATCCTAACATATATATGTAGCTGTTTTTTAATCCATCACTTCTTTTAGTAAATCTATGCGCTTCGTCAACAATCAACAGTTTATCTGAGGAATCTTTGCTTATAACATTTGTAAATCTGTCCAAATTGAAAGATACAATCGTTGAGATAATAATAATCTGAACATTTTTATTATATCTTTTATTAATAATTTCCTGACTTATCTTCTGATCCCATGAGGGATTCTCTGATGAAACCATTATAAGTACTGCATCGGGAAATGCTTTTCTTACGTCTTCTGCCCATTGTTTCACTAAGTGTTTATACGGAGCGCATATCACTACGGTTGCAGAATGCTCTTCAAGTAACCTTTTGGCAGAATATATCGCAGTCCATGTCTTACCAGTACCTGTAGCCATAACATAAAATCCATGGAAATCATTATTAGCCCACGCCTTAATTGCCTCTTCCTGGTAGTCTCTCAGCTTAATTCCCGTGTTACCTTGCTTTCGTGAATTGCTCCTCCGTTCCATAACCTGAAGTAAATGCTTCCTTGCTGACTCTTTGTACTCATATACTTCAACAAACTGATTCGTACCATTCCACAACGAATCAAATTCTTCCACTTCATCATCAACACTGTCTTTTTGCCCTTCTATCCAGCTTTTCACAACACGGATTTTATCATAATTATCTCTATATCCGTTTTTACTAGAATTAGCAGACCCGTAAAACACAACTTTATTGCCCTCAAAATCTTCAAGAATTCCCAACTTATCATGATAATCTCCAAGCGTATTTGTCACTGCAATTTTTATATCTAAAACTCCCCTAGCTATCAATTCTGCCAACAGCGCAAGTCTTGAATCATCAAAATTCTCAACTTCTTCCAGAAACTCTCTGCTAAACGCATTCCCAATAATACGCTCCTTTTCCTCATAGCCAAGATTGATTGCCTCAATATCCTCATCATTTAACTTAGGACTGACAATCATCTTTATATCGCCACCATTCCTAACAAATGTAGGAATCCCATCCATAATAGTATCAAAAACACCCGAAGAAAAATAACCGACACTTCTGTAATAATGATTAGTACATTTCAATGCCGGCACAATCAAAGCATCAGCAATGCCATCTTCCCCACAACTTATATAACTTCTTTTTATATCCATATCTTTATAATTCATATACTCATCACCACTCGATATCAAAATCTTCCATTATGTAATCTTCCACAGCATCAATATCATTCAAGTCGATTGTCTGAACCATTTCACCGGAATCAGAATATCCATAATCCTCCCGATTGAATCTACCTATCCTAGAAACAACGGGTGACGATAATCTGAATTGATTCGATGTTGTATTAGCCTCAAGTTCCTTTCCCCACTTATTTATCACGCTATAAATCAACCATTCATTCCACGGCACACATATAGAAGGCAGGTTATATATGCACTTAAGATTTGTAATCAATGCACTATCATCAATTTCTTTAAGTATTTGTTGTTCGACTTCATCTGCAATATCAAGTGTTATACCTATATATTCTATTGTCGCCATCTCATCCTTGTTGATCAGCAAATGTGTATCATTCCATCCATTTAAGAACTTCAAAATATCATATACAAAATAATGATAATCTTTTGCTAGTCCCTGTAATTCTGTTATCTCAAATATCTCATTTGCTGATACATACTCCTGCAAAAGTTCTATCGGTTTATTTATATTGGTTCCCTTTTCTGCTATGTATGGTCTAGCAAATTCGTATCTGTCCTTATACAAATACTGCAACAAACTGAATAAGCTATATTGATAAAAAATCCCCAATCTATTAAGCATATCCTGATTGCCATTTTGAATTATAGAGAATATTTCTTCACAATGATGTGGTGTACCATCATTTACAATTGCACTTACAACCTTATCAATATATTTCTTATCATCAGCATAAAGATTAAGATTAGCACCATGTATATAAGATCCAAAGTAATTGATTATATCATCGTCAGCCAAAGCAATGCTAATCATTATTTCTGTGATTCCAGGATAGGCTTCCCTAATCTGTTCTTTTGTCACCGGATACTCTGATTTCTTTATGAACAACTGAATATCCCTATACATTGAAAGGTTTTCGCTGTCCTTAGATACATAATCTCTTCTAAAGAAAAGATCATTTTCATATTCTTCACGGAGAATCCCCTGAAGAAAAAATCTATTATCTATACCCTCCTCACGAAGCTCATCTTCAAATTCAAGAAAGATTTCATTCATAAAGAATAGTCTTCTATCACTTTTCATTATAAATTCCCAAATCTTTTTTACCAGTTTTTGAGGAATTACAACATCATCTTTCACTCTATACTTTCCTCTTCCACATAATATACAAGTCCTTCCTATCGCAGCAGATATCGCCCTATTCTTCTCAGGAAGTGAAACATCACCAAATTCATTAATCAACAAAGATCTAAAACGTGCAATTTCCACATCATCATACACATTCATTCCGTCAGGATAATACCGTTTCATAACAATATTATACATCTTCTCAAGTGAGAGCTTATTCCTATGATAAATTGTACCTGAAACTTTATATTGCCTATCAATCTCTCTTTCAAAGATATCTATAGGAATATCATGCTCATCTGCCGCTTTATTTTTATACTCTTCAATGCTCGTAACATCTAATTCATCCGGCATTTTCTCCACATAATCTCTAGCAAAATCAGTAATATCATCATCAACAATTATTACTGTATCCGTATCACGATCATACGAAAAGAACTCATCATCGGCACATTGTAATAAGTACAACAAAACCTCTGTTGTTTCATCAAAATACTCCTGTAGTTCTGTTGACTCAATTATAGTTTCTCCATTAAACTCAGCAGACAGTCTTGGAAGGAATCTTTTATTTCTCTGCCATCTGCAAAATGGTTGAACTACCTTCTTCTCAATCTGACGCACTCGCTCTCTTGTAATCCCTAATTCATCCCCTATCTCTTGCAGTGTGCATTTTCTTGATCTAAGAAGAAGGACTCTCTCCGCATTCGCAGAACGTTCGTAAAATCCATTCAAAAAAGAAGTGAGTTCTTCTTTTAAATCATAAGAAGCCCACTTGACGAACTTTATCTTTTCGTCTGTTGAAATAGCAGATGATTTTGCTTTGTCAAAAAGTGATTCAAGCAAAACACTACCATCATCACAATAGTTCTTAAACACTTCACTTATTGACTCACGCATAGGATAGACCTCATAATAAGGCTTAAGACGATTGTTTATTTTTCCTTTTACGGAATCATATAACTTGTCCAGTTCTTTATATTTTTCTATCTGCATAGTAAAACGCTTCAGCATACTGGAAATATCATATGCTAATGCCGGATTCTCTCTACACAAAACAATTAGATCATGATCTAAAAGATCAAATCCAATCTTTAGTTCGTCTATAGTCCTTTGTTCGTATTCGCTAATTCCTTCATACAATTCTTCCGTGAACTCTCCGGAATAAATCAAGTCTCTTCGATTCTTAATTCTGGATGTCATAAGGATATCCATTCTTTCCATCATCTCTTCTGTTTTTGAATCAAGCTTCTTGACATATTCCTCAATATCATTTAAACTAAGTATCCCCAAGCTTTTTATACTTGATAGCTTGTCATACGACATAGACAACAAACTATCTATATCAAAAACACCTGCTCCTTTCAGACAATTCGCTGTACGTATTCTAAGATCATCGAAGTCTATTGGCATACCTCTGTATAATTCGATATCTATATTATATTTTTTATACAAGACTTCGTTATCAATAGTCATAAACAGCACCTCATGTCGTCAAAGTATCTTATTTGCATACAATAACCCAAAATAATATTATATCATATATTGAGTCATTTGACAATTATTCTGTCATTTCGACATTTCTCTCATTATCAATCATTTCCTTGTTCTCATTTGCGATACACTCTTTCTTCTTAAGTCCATCCACTACTCGGCAAATCACCTTACTGCTTGTAATAAACATAACCTCAACCTTAAACTTCTTCTTCACATATCCACCGATTCCACCAGCCCCAAGTGTGCCTGTAGCCTTTGTGTATGGTGAAATTGCGATATACCCGACTTTACCGACTTCTTTCATGACAACTTTGATTGCCTCATCGTCATAAGGATTATCGGGTTCCTTCACACATTTAAGTTTCTTGCCCACCTTGAAAGGTGTAAGCCCGTAATAATGATTCATTCCTGTGATTGTCACATATTTCTCTTTCATAAGCACTTTCTCCAATCTTTCACACAGATCAATCTATGATTGACCCTATAATCCACACGCCAAACAGGAAACATATACATTTCCATATGCCTTTGAACATCCAGCCGAACAGATAAAAAGGCCACATACATAAATACCAAATCAGTTTGAGCATAGCACATTCACCTCTTTTCATCCTGCCAACTCATTCTCAATCTTGTCGCACCTGCATATATCATAGTACCGACAGGTAACACAACAGCCGCTGCAATTCCTTGTTTTTTTATTCCTTCTTAACCAGAATATGAATCTCTTAAACACTTTTTTGCTACCTCCGATTAACGACGGGTAAATATCTTCGATGAATAAAGTATAACACAAAGAGTTGTCCAAAAGTCTGTACTCAACTCCCATACATTCAAAAATCGTATCAAGCGCCTCTACGCTCAATACGATTTATTCAAAAAACATACGCCTAATCATCTAAATAGGCATTTTTAAGTCTTATGACCTCATTTTGCATCTGTTTCACAACCCTCTCAGGACCGACAATCTTCACTCCGTCTCCAAGCGACATCACCCATCCAAGGAACTGTATGCTGACCGCAACAGATACAAGAGCAATAAAATGTCCATCATCATTCTTTACAAAAGGCGTGTTCTTACCGAATCTGTCGATTATAACCCCCGCCATATCGTTATCACAGAGCAGTTCAACCTCAGTCTCTTCTCCGTCAAACATTCCAAATCTCTTTTTAGAATATACAGCCATATCTACTGACTTAAAACTCTCCTTGCCCTCTCTTTTCTCGTCAGACAAGAAAATCTTCTTCATTTTATCAACCCGGTAGTACCTTATAGCCTTATACTCATCGTCATAACCAATAAGATAGTAATTCTCATCATCCCAAGTCAATCCCCAAGGAGAAACGCTATAGTATGCACCTTCCCTTCTGTAGACTTGCTTCTTATTCTCATTCCACATAAAATATCTGAATCTGATCTTTACATCCGCAGAAATAGCCGTATGAATCAGATCCACATTGTAGTAAATGCTCTCATTCATCGTCTTGACACGACCTGCCACATATACCTGATGGTTCAGTTCATCTGCATGGTATTTGCTCGTCAGATCGTTAAGCTTGCCTATAAGCTCCTTAGACTTCGCTTTTGTTATAAATCTCGATGACTGCACGGCATCCACGAGGAGTTTTAGCTCCGCAAGCTCAAATTTCCTATTGCCTATATGATAATTGTAGCCCAGACCATCTTTTTCACCTATAATATCAGCACCGTATTTGCGAAGTTCCTCCAAATCATTATAAAGAGTTTTCCTTTCAGCATTTACTCCATACTCAGAAAGTCTTTTCACAATCTCCTGCATTGTGATAAAATGCTCATCATCTGTATATTCATTCAGTATATCCAACAGATAAAGAAGCTTAAGCTTCTGATTTTCGCCCTTTGCCAATGATATCAACCTCCCTGATATTTCCCCTTCAACCTATATAATGACATGAATTTGTGTCAAACACAAGGTTTTTTCACAGAAAAGTCCAAAAATTTGTACTTAGATCTTTTGGACAAAAATGTTTGCTAAATATAATGCTAAATCCAAAAAAACACAGGCACTGATGTAAACAAATGCACCTGTGCCTGTGTTTCTACTCGTACATAAAACCAACAAAAACCAACGATTTCCAACATCAAAATCTAACATTCCTTACCATAGGAATCCCAGAGTCTCTTCCACTTGTCAAGCTCCTCATGTGGTGCTCCCTCCTGATCTGCCTGATGCATCTTAACCATGATATAGAACAATTCCGGTTTATTATCATGAAGCCATCGCACATATTCCACGAACATATCTCTTGGCAAGTTCTCAAGTTCTTCATTTCCTGTCGATAGTTTCTTCTTTTGAAGCTCATCATTTACGGCATTCCAATCGTAGCAGTTCCAGTCAAATGTATTATCTTTGTCCATCACCGCACCGCCCCTCTAATCGAAATACGAGAGGTCAATATGGCTTCTCGACACTATGCTCTGCAAAGAATCTTCTGTAGGTTCATATATTCTGTACTTTCTTGGCTGAGTATCTCTAAAGCCTGTCAGAACCACATATAGCTTTCCATCCGCCTTAACCAATGTCATTCCATCTAAACTATCTCCCACGCAGATAACCGCCTTAATCCCTGCTGCCTGACATAAATATCTAACAAAACACCTGCTTGAAAAACAATCTCCGCTACCACCGAGCGCCATTGTAATCCAGTCGGACTGATAAAGCTGATACTCATAGTTCAATGATACATATGAAGCAATCGCATCAACCTTCTCATATTCAGTCATATCAGGGCTAAGTCTATCATTTACAAATCCGTTCACGATGTTCTTAACAGCCTCATTCCTTTCAGAAAATCCGTGCAGTTTTGCTGTAAATCTCCTGCCATCCTCAAGCGTAGCTACGACCAGTGCATCCTCATGGTTTTCCTCATACCCGGGACTCTTCCACATATATACCCTGCCATGATCTACCTTGAAACTACTGACCTTATCTTCGCTCTCGATGCTCCATTTGACATCCATATTCTTGCTTATTCCCTCTACCTTAAAATGATAGCTGTAAATATGATTATCTGATTCTGATAAATATTTCTTATCCGTATCACTTAAATAATATATGCTAACCTCCGATGCATTCAGATGTATATTTGACTTATCTTCATCGGCATCGGGCAGTTCTTCGGAATCTTGTTTCCCGGATGTATCATCCTTTACCCTGATTTTGCAAGTATATTTCTTGCCCCGATAAATTCCGGACACCTTTACATTTCCTGTCTTTCTTGCCCGCAGTGTTATACTATAATTCTTCTTTCCTTTGATAAGCGCCACAGATTTATCTGATACTCTCCATCTGACCTTTCTTCCCTTTTTCTTATCTTTGGATGAAATGCCTTTCATCTTCAAGGTATATTCCTGCCCGACTGATAATGTCTTATTCTTAGCAGATAAATGTCTCTTAAGTCTAGCCTCTACCGATAAAGGAAAATACATACTCCACGCCAACGCTACCGCTATTACAGCCAGAACAAGCCTTATATTCATATTCTTCTTCATATAAATCGCCGCCTTTCCATAAATTAAATTGGATACGCAGCTCACATTCGGACATCACGCCTCTTATATATTTCAATCGTCAGAGGTTTCACTGTCGGTAATAACTAACATTCACATAAGATCATTCCCCTGTGAGTGCATCGTTGCCATAATAAATTACTTTGCTTTGGATAAATCCTTTGGTTTCTTGTTCTCGTAATCCCATTCAAGATTCAGCTTGTATGGAAGAAGTCTTACCACATAATCAGGTGGCGTTCTGACCCCTGCCTCCCAATCCTGCAGGGTTCTTACAGGGATTCCAAAAAACTCGCTGAAGGCTTTCTGTGTCATGCCTGCCTCTTTACGCATCTTCTTGATCTCGTTCATTGCTTCAGTAGACATACTGCCCTCCTTTCTGATAAGCTTGCTACATTCTTTCTTATCGCCTTAATCATAACACGCATTGCGTGTTATGTCAAGTATAAAAAATTCAGCCCATTTTAAACAGACTGAATCTCGGCTTATATAATTTAACCTGTATTATAAATATTTCTCTAAAAACATATTTATGATTATTATTCTATGAATTTTACTATTTTGTAATATACTCATACACTTTTTGGGAGAAATCGACTATCCAATCTCTTGCGATTGATTTATCTTGTACATCTCCAGTCATAACACTAATAACATAGGGGTGATTGTTGGCAAAAATAATTGCCACATCATTTTCAACATTTTCTAATTCCCCAGTTTTATTAGCTGTTTCAATACCTTCTGGTATGCCGGAAGGTATTTTATTGGTCCGTTTCTGTTGTTTTAAATAAGACATTATTTTATCTGATCCACATAGATTTTCGTTATAAACAGATTTTAAAAATGCAGCAGAATCTTTGACAGAAGTAAAGTTTTCTGAGTTTGCGTTGAAATCCAACATTAATCTTCCCATAGAAGAATCTGTCAAACCGTGTTCAGAACAATATGTATTTATTTTTTGCATTCCAATCGTTACGTCACCACCACCAAGTTTTTTAACTAAAGCGTTAGCAGCGTTGTTATCACTTTCCGAAAGCATTTTGCCAATTAAATCATCTACATTTTGAGGGGCATCTTGTGGATTTGTATCTTGTAATTCGTAAATACAACCGGCAATATATAATTTTATCAGACTGGCAGCAATCATGGATGTGTTTCCGTGTTCGGCAGTCATTCCTGTTGCCATATCTTCTATATACACAGATACAAAACCGTTTGTTTCCGGAAAAGTAGCAACTTCCGAATCAACAATTGCTTGTAAATCATTAGATTTATTTACATTGGTATTGTTATCTTTCTCTGAATCAAAGCAATAATATTTTTCGATCCCGGCAACGATTCCTTCTACCATTTTTTCCTGATATGAAATATCCTGCATATTTCGATCATCTGATTCATTGGACATAAATCCCATTTCTAAGATAATAACAGGAATTTCACTCCAGTTAATCCCTGTCATTGTATCGTTTGTTTGAATCCCAAGGTTTTTCATACCTGTGTAATCACAGTAAGAGTTAAGGATGTACTCGCCAAGCCTGTAACTTTCATCATATAAATATCCGACGTAAGGATTGCTTTGAGAGCCTATAAGTATTAATGCACCATTTGCACTGCTGTCATCACTTCCGTTTGCGTGAATTCGCACGGAAATATTAGCATGTTTTTCATTGGCCAATTGTGCTCTTTCCATATTGCTTATTGCTGTTTCGTTATCTTCACGGGTCATAATTACATTATAACCTAAATCAGACAAGCTATCTCTGACTTTTTTTGCTATGTTTAAATTAAGCTCATACTCACCCACACCGGTATATTTTCCGCTGGTTCCACTGGTGGCTCTGGCTTTCATTACAGATGAACCCGGAGCATTAGGTTCTGTAGTACTCATATCTATAGATGGTGCTTGATGTCCCGGATCAAGTGCTATTAAAATATCTTCTCTTGGATTATATATTTCTGTGGTTGGTTGTTCTTCGGTTGAAGCAGTATTGTTCAATTCTTCGATTTCTTTGATAGGCTTTTCTTCAGTCGTCTGTCCAAAACCCTCCGGATATTCAATTGATATTTCCTCTGTTGATTCAACTTGTTTATCTACTTTCTCACATCCGCATAGTATCATACATACAAATAAACTAATAAAATAAATAATTCTTTTCATATCAATACTTATCGAACATTGCAGGCGTAATTATATCATATATGTATATAGATTAAACACCTTATATTTCGATTATCTCCATCCTTTCTTTTTTTCATAATCAACAATTAGATTTCTATTAGCTATTTCTATATCATTAAATATAACTGATTCATCAAAATCTTCAGGATCAATAGATGGCTCATACCAATCAAACTGAGAAAAGTACTCCCTATAAGATTTATCATCGAATTTTCTTCCATGACGTGCATATAATTCATTAAGAGCCAGACGACACTCTTCTTTTGTCAATCCCTTGAGATCACTTTTTGATATGTATTCCGAATCAGAATTAGGTAATACATACTCATCTTTTTCGTTCTCGTTATCTTCATCTATTTCGCTATCATCTTCTTCATAATCCTCTATATCTTCCCCAGTATCATCTGTCGAATCATAGTTGTCCATGTCTTCATCTTGTTCATACTGTTCAGATTCATCAGCGCTTTCGTTATAATCCTGCTCATCGTTACCATTTTTTGTCTCATTATCATCATATTCTGCATATTCATATGTACTCTCATAACCAGCTATATCGTTTTTATCTTTTCTTCCTAATATTCCGTAAACAACAGCAAAAAGAACTAAAACCCCTCCTATCCCAAGAACAACAGGAATATAGGATTTTTGCGGTGTTTTTTTTGATTGATGTGGACTATATTCTGTATTGATATTATTTGTATTTTTCTTATTCGCGCTTTGATATTGATAATTCGAGTTATTCGATTGTTGCGATTCTCTCTTTCCAATATCCCATTGATTGTTATTAGAAGCATTTTCTTTTAATAGTTTTTTCCCGCAATATACGCAAAAATTCATCTTATTATCATTTTCTTTTCCACAAAATGAACAATACATAATCTAACTCCTTTCTTGTCATGCAAATAATATTTAGGCAATTATATTTAAAACAAATATAATATCTATAATTACATTTTTATTGAGCATTATTCTTGCCTATCACCAGAATACTTTACATATGCACTCGGATATATTTTTTTCACTTCATCCAATACAGCATTTGCATCATCTTCACTTTTGTATACACCTGCAGACACCACGTACCATTTTTCTGAATTAAGGTTACTCCAGTCAGTAGTTACGAACACTTTTGCCTCCAAACCCAGTTTTTTTAATGACTTTGCTTCTTTTGCTGCCTCACTTTTTTTCTTTGTTGCCATACACCATATCCCATAAAACGGAGTCAATGACTGAGATTCTTGCACGCTTTCCTCATTGTTAGAATTCGAATTCTGATCAATTTCTTCATCTACATTTTCAGAATTCATCCATTTCTCATCATTTTCAATCTTTTCATATACATTGTTTTCTTCACTATTGTCTTGTTCAATTTCTTTGTAATCACTTTCAATTTCTTTTTGTGTTACATACTCATATTCATTGTTTTCAATATTATTCGATTTATCGTTTTTTAAAAAAAGAAAGTATATAGATGTTAAAACTACTGTAGTTCCAATAATTGCAAATAGAATTGGCATATATGATTTTTTGGGTGATTCCGTCAATCGTTTTGTAAAATTACCTACATCATTTGTGCTTTGATTGTTTGAACCTTGAGATTTGTATTCATAATTCAAATTATTTGAATATTGCGTTCCCAACTTATTAATGTCCATTTGGACATTAGATACATTGTCTATTAATAGTTTTTTTCCACAATACACGCAATAATTCATCTTATTGTCATTTTCTTTACCACAAAACGAACAAATCACTCTTACCACCTCTTCTCATGTTTATTATAATTAACTTAATACCTCGAATATGTAGCCCCTAATTCCTGAAGTCTAGCAACTCTATCATCACTATGTGGATGAGTAGAATATAATGCTTTCAAAAGACCATTATCTGGAACAGAACACAAATGTGAGTCCAGTACTCGTGCAAGACCATTTCCAAATCCAATCCTATATGCATATTCATCAGCAACAAATTCGTTTTTTCTCATTGACCACATGAGAAAAATCATACAAAATTTTGTCCAAAGCCAAATAGACAGACTTGAAAATGCTCCAAAAATAGCAATCAAGGATCCCCAAAGAAAACTTCTAGTCCCTATTGCAAATAGGCTACATATTCCTGTAATCATCCAGCAGAAAATTTTAATCAACAACAAACAGCCTGCAATAAATACATTACTACCTCCAATAAGTAATTGAATAACAGAATGCCCATATACGATATGTCCAATTTCATGTGCAAAAACCGACATAATATCATCATCGTTCAAGTTTAAAAGTCCATCTGTGACGCAAATCGTCTTTCTTCCAATTGCAAAGGCATTAGCTTTATCATCATGAATAATCTTAAGGTTGATAGATTTTACCATTGAAGGAGTATAATTATTCGCCTTATTATATACAACCTCAAGTAGTGGAATTAGTCGTATTTTTATATCTTTCCTTTTTATCTCATGTGCTCCAGCCAGTGCAGCAAGTACCCATTCACCTATGGGAGACAAACTTATCACTACCGTAAAAAGATATATGGTTATTGCAATGCCAAAAGTATCATCATATATACCCATAGGACAAAACAATGCTATTATCAGACTCAGATTTAAGAAAAAGAAAACCAAAGTACCAAGATTCTCTATTCTAACAATCCTTCCTACTTTATGCCATATATCCACTATATTGTTGCACCTCCATCAATAAAAGTACTTGTCATTAATTTCAACATTTAATACTTTCAGAATATCTCCGTTACCAGACTCAATACAGTCAATCATTGCCTTTTTTATATCATCAATTTTTATTGACGGCGGCAACATTTCTCTTGGTACTATATGCCCGAATTTCTCTTCATATTGCTTTTCCAATTCAACATACTCCGCATCCTGTTTTGGAACTGGCGTATCCGCTAATGAATTCATGAAATCTTTAAGTTCCATATTAATCCTCCTATCTTTCTAATACTCTTGTTCTCTCTTCAGGTTGTATTGATTCTAACATTTCCCTAAACATTGCAAATGCTGTAGGAAACATATTTGATAATAATTGTAGTTTCCAACCTCCACCCATTGATGCTTCAAAAAAATGTGCAAATGCTTCAGCCTGAAGATTTCCACTCCTCTGCCAATAACCTCGTGAATGCCCATAGCTTCCGTGTAATTGTCCATTTGTCGTTGCATCGATCAGATCAGAAAAAGAATGTGCTGCATCTTGTCTAATTACGCTGAGAAAATTATTTCTTCTTTCTGATGTCATATTATTGAATGTAGATAGGACATTCTGCCCATCCTCAATAAGTGCTCTTCCAAAATCTATATTGTTAGACATATTCTCATGAAAATCTGATGATGCATGATCTATCATATGCCCTAACTCATGAAAATACGTTGCTCCAGCTCCTCTTGGATTCGTTGCATCTGCTTCCGCATTGTAATATACTCCTCTAGAATGGCCAGGATAACTGATTGGCGAATAATGTGCAGTTTCGCACTCTGGGTAATCCGCATTCTGTATCATTAGTTTATCTACAAATCCATCAAATACCCTTCGTGCAGTTGGATCCGCATTATCATGTCTACTTCTTATTATCTCAATATAATCAGAAGGAACATGCCCTTTTGTGAGTACGCCCAAGCAATACTGATACCTCTCACCACCTGCTAAAGAAGAAACGCCATTCCTGAGTCTCTGCATAAAAGAACTATCTGACTCGTTTCCTTCTGATATATTAACGTTCTCATACTCCTGTATACTTTTTATTAATCCTAGAATGAATTTGTTGCTTTGGAGTAGATTTTTTTGAATATCATTCAAGGCTCTGACACATTCACGGATAATATCCCCTAATTCCTCATATCTTTTATCCTTCCATCCAACTCCCAACTGTTGATATTTCCTCATTAATGAAGTTTTTGTTTCCGATACACTATTTACTGCAACCGTTATTTCTTGTGCTGTTTGTGCTAACTCAGACAAGTCTGCATTTACTTTACTCAATATACATCACCTCCATCCTTAGTCTAAAAGATTTTCAATGTAATCTTTTAGCTCCGAAGGAGATGGCGCAATATATGGTTTCAACTGAAATGTATTTTTTACTCCATCAGTATAATATACAGTATTGTCACGTAGACCTGCAACTGATACATTTTCTATAAGATTATCTGCATCATTCGCACCAAGAGAAAATATAATTCTCTCAGGAAATCTGCTCAGTACATTTTCACCATAATACATTGTCTCCCTTATAGTTTGATATTCAAGACATGTAATCACAAAATAAATGCCGAATCCGGATCCATCTTCAATCATTTTTATTAGTTTTTCTCCAACACCAAGGTTCTCTTCATTCCCTTTGTTTGCAAACATATTATTTATAGCCGCAAACGGATCCGCTGGATTAATTTCTGCTTCCCGAACAGGTTCATCAACCATGAACTCGGACTCGTCAACTCTATCACCTTTTAGCATAGATTTTACAATATCCAAAAACTGTAGATTCCTTATGACTATAAATATATTTTCATTACTATTTTGTTTCTTCCATGCTTGGTATTGTTTATATATATTGTTTATATATCGAATTATATCAGCCCTATTCGTTGCAATGTTAAATCTATCTCCAAAAGAATTCAGTGTTTTATAAAAAGGCATCGAAGACTCATCACTCACAAGATAGTCACCATCAATACAGTAAACACTGGAATTCTCATTTAGCAACGCTGATATAATATAATTTCCGGAAACGGTGCTTGCCATCATTTCATTAGCGCCGCATATCAAAAGATTATGTTTCTTCTTTTTATCAATAGAAATTGCAAATGGCGGAGCAACTTTTATCAAACTACCCATGTAAATCTTCATAGGGCTCTCATTTGTAATCCCAATATTATTCTCTGCAAAGAAATCCAATAGATTAACAGTTCTACTCCCTTCAAATGTTTGAAGTGTATATTCTCTATCAGAAAATGTATTTGCAATTATTTCAAGATATTCTTTTTGAGTATCATCATCACAATAAGCTGCTCTAAATCCTATATTAGCCTGCTCAGTATAGTCAAGGTTCATAACTGCTGTGCCTATAGGTCCCTTCATCATCATAAGTGCTTTAGCATCATTCTGATCAGAGAACAAGTATCTTGCATCATCTTCACCACATTTTAAGCCTATACGAATACGCATCTGCTCTATTGTTCCCCTTGACAAAGTCAAATCTGATATTACCTTTGTCGATTGAGTTGCCATTAAAAGGTGGATACCAAACGCACGTCCCTCTGTAACTATGCGTTTAGTAAGTTCCGCACAATTCATTGCAACCTTTCGATTTGTTGAATCATTAAACAAAATTTGGAACTCATCCATAATAACTAAAATCCGTGGTAAATACTTTCCTGTAGCCTGTGTATATCCCTTCAGACTAGTTTGCCCCGCATTTTTGAATAATGTACCTCTTTGTTCCATCTCGCTTACAAGATTTTCAAGTATACTTTCCCCAAATTCCTGCATTGCATCTAACGCAAGCAACTTGATATGAGGTAATTTCACTGACTCATACACCTTAAACTCCGTACCACTTTTAAAATCCATTAGATATAGGTTTAACTGTTCAGGACTATAGTGAAGCATGCTGCTCATAATCAATGTATGTAATAATGTCGATTTTCCTGAACCAGTTGCTCCAGCAATCAATCCATGATGAGATGATCCCTCTCCTATGACTATATCGATGATTGAATCTCCATCTCCTATACCAACGGGAATACTTATAGATTTGGATGAATCCATTGAAAATAGTTCTTTAGCGATAATATCCCTAAAAGAAAGACCCTGTTTTTTGATATAATCACATTTTTCTAAATAATCATTAATAAATCCATCTGCTATATCACCAACAAGTAATTCCGGTATATTTATTTGTAAATTATATGGCATAAGTCGATAGTGATGATCTTTATATTCTACCATTGCACAAAATCTCTGTATATTCTCTAATCTTTCATCTATATTTTCATACCTTGAGAACGTAATACTAGGGTTATAACATATAACAGTAAATACACCACATTTATTCCCATTTCGCAACACATTGGTTAGTAAACTAAGCGATCGTCCATCCATTCCACTTGGAAAATCATATAATAATAAAAGGGTCACTGGTTCGGCTCTGTTTGGTGTATTTAGATTATATTCAAGTATATCCTTATATTTATTACCAAGCTTTTCTTGAATGAATTCATCTATTTGAGCATTTATTCTTTGCAGGCGTTCTACTATAGCATCCCCACTAGTATAAATTTTATGATCAAATGTTTCCGGAGTTCTTTTTCTAAAATCCAAAAAAGGAATAATACTATTTCCTCGTTGCTCTACATCAAACACACACACATTTACCTTTGTAACAGGCATAAAAGACAAAAAGCTCCAAATAACGTGATGTGTAAACGAAAGCATTTCTTTACAGCCAATTTCAGGCGCATTAAGAAATAAATTGAAACTATTTCTCAAATCGAATGTTAATGGCAATTCTACATAACCTAATTCATAATCTGTATTTTCATTCGTTTTAAATTTATCTAATATATCTTTATACCCTATACTATCAGAAAAAATATCTGCAGGGTACAAAACATTCCCTAGTATAACAATAGAGGGGAACGAAATCTTAACATCAGGCACTTTTGCATAATTTTTTTCGTAATTTTTCATCATATCGCAGATAAGTGAAATATGAGCATCTAAATCACTAGAATTTTTTGTTTCAACAAGTTTCTTAATAAGAGGCGAAAATGCTATCCCCCTATTTTTTATCCCTTCAAAAATCAGCATATATTTACTAAAATATTTAGCAAACTCAATTTTATCCGGCATATGATAATATGATAATGGAAGACCTCTAAAAAGGAAGTTCTTATCATTTTGCATTATAATTGCGGACAATTCCTGTATTGCTATAATAGCCTGATCATATTCTGCTGAATGCACCTCATCTATCGAAGATGTCTGAGATATCAATGTAAATATGCCACAACGACTTCCATTTCTCAGAATATTTCTTAAATCCGCAAGTGTTCTTTCATCAAATCCTTTAGGAAAATCATAAATTAATAGCAATTCTGTCTCTGACAAATAATCCTCATGGTCCTTGGAGTAATCAAATACAGTTTCATATTGATTTCCAAGGCGATCTTGTAATACCCTTTCTATTTTTTCATTGAGGGCTGTTATTTTAGCAGAAATATCTTCCTTGCAATTACATATTCTTTCTCCAAATAACTCTGGCAACTTCTTCTTAGCATCAAAATACGGCGCAACACTGTTTCCTCTGTTTTCAGGATCGATAACAGTATACGTCAATTGTGATACAGGCAAAGAAGATAATAATCCAAACATGATTGAATGCGCAAATCCCAACGAAGCTGCAGAATTGCTACCATCACATTTTATTAACCAAACTGGTGCATTGGTTGTAGATGTAACAATTGGAAATCTAATTGCATTATTATCAGTTAACAGCTTTGCACATTTGTCTTTTATAACTGAAGCAACGATTTTTGACTCAATAAAATAGTCAACAGGATAGTCTATAAAACACATATTAAGCACATCATCCTGAATCATATTACTACTATTTACTTTAGATACGGTATTAATGTAATTTGATATTAGATCATGTAAATATATAACAAATTCATCTGGTAATATTGCATCTAAACTATCATAAATTTTTCCTGCAACATCATCTAACATATTGTTATAACGTGTTTCTAATCCCTCTTCTTCTTTCTTATGTTGAATTATAAGAGCATTACGGCGTGTCAGATAGTTTTCTTTCATAGACGCGAGATTTTCCTCCATAATTGGAGGTAACTCTTTTTCAATCTCAGAAACAAAAGCTGCAACCGTGTTCCTCAAAATAATTAACTCTTCATAATCTCTTTTTCGCTGACTTGAAAACAAATAGTTTAGTCCGTTAATCAACCCAGGCAAAATGTCTTCTGAATATTTCTTAAAAAGAATATTAAAAGTATCTTGTATTTTGGATAGCGTTTCAAAGTAGTCAGTAGCATCCGAATATATATCACTTGTTTTATCAACAAGTAATGATTCTTTCTTTTTCTTTGTTTTTACATAGTATTTATCAATATTAGACAACTGTTTATCTAATTCATCTGTACTTGTAAGTATTCTTTTTGCATCTCTTATTGTGCTCTGAGATTTTTTTCGCACGGCGTCACAATTAGCCTTATAACTGTTGTCAAGGCTTGTTATCTCTGCATTATGGCTTCGTGTCATTCTATCTTTTTCTAAATTATATGTCTTTTGCGTTGAATCAATCATATTCTCTGCTTTATCTGCAAACGCATTGATATCGGACACAAGCGCTATTATTTCATTCTGTGATATTGCCTGCATAATCACTTACCTCATTTTCATTTTTCTTCTAATTCGTATTTACAGATACATGATTCCTTACAATGTTTTTTCCCAAACCCTACTACCAAAGATGTTGTTATCTGCAACGGATAACTGAATATTTCAATCATTTCCCCGCCAATATCCGTATTACTTGTGTTACAAATCACCGTATATTGTTTTAGATCATTTAATACACGAGGTATATAGTCTCTATCATTAATATTAAGTAAATCTAGTATTATTTTTATACCAATGGTTGTGATAAAATTGATATCTACTGATATACCAGGTTCAAATTTTAATCCTTCGGTATCCTCTTGATTTGAATACACATGATGATTTGCCTGTGCTCTTGCAGAAATATTACCTCCATCTCCTAATGCGCAATCATAACATGGCATGTTTTTACCTGGAATATGATAAAAGATTTCACCAGCATATGCTCTTTCCCAAAAACCTATTGATATAAAAAAAGAATCATAATATATGCTTATTCTATTTGCATACACATCAGCAGCCCTGTTATCAGCGCATCCAACAAAAATTGTATCTCCTGGTACACAGAAATCATCTAATTGAGTTTTGGGGACATTTTGAACTATCCCTTCAAACTTTGAAACGTCCACATGAGGATTAATATTCTTTATTTTTCTTTCTAAAGCATTTATTTTCAAATCTCCAACATCTTCTATTCCACACTGATGCCTACAAATATTGTGATACTCTACAATATCTGCATCCACAAGCAAAAAATGGCTTACACCTGCTCGTGCAAGTTCCATTGCAACAAGACTGCCTACTGAACCACACCCCAGTATGACAGCTTTCTTTTTTATCATCTTATCGGTTTCTAGAATCCCCTTGTTTCTGGAAAAAATACTTTGATATAAACCATATGATTCTATTCTCAACTCCTTTCCATCAGAATAAAAGTGTATTCGATCTTCACCTTTTACTGCAGAAAAACCCTTTTTTGCTGGAGCACTACCAATATTAAGAATTTTACATAGCAGATCACCTCTATAATTTAAAGCAGATGGAAACACACTATAAATACAAGTATCTTCCCAAAACTTACCATATATTTCATTTAACGAAAGATCGTTTAACTGTTCGTCAGAAATAAATACGATCTTTTCTATCTCATCTCCAAAGAAATTTTCCATAATTAATTGTCACTCCTGTCTGATTTTATCAAACGAATTACTCCGTTTATTATTTTTCGACTTTCCTGCTCTAATTGCTTTTGAAACACCATCCCATCTTCTTGTGTTTGCAAATTCAATCCCCCTTTTGCAACCTGATAATGTATCATGTGATAAATCGATTCGAAAATACCATCTTCATATAAATAGTTCTCACCCTCATATTGAAAAACAACCTTATCATCTGCTTCTAAATATGCAAAAAAAACCTTTGTTGTTCCATCAACTGTATCTTGCACAAATGCGACATTACATTTTTCCTGAACAACTGCCATTTTGATACCAATTTCATCTGACATAAACATAATGTCCGACAGAATCGAATCTATTATTTTAGTGCGAACTTCTTCATCACTTCCAGTAGGCTTATTAATATTTTCATCATACCTTCGTTCTTTAAGCTTCGGTCTCAACAAACGCATAAACGAGACTAAACTAACTGATGGTTCCAAGTCCACATTTCTTTCATTTGAATAAAGCATATTAGTCATCATAGACTTATATCTTTCCGGTGTCTTGAGTTTTAAATATTGATCTGGTATCAAATCATTTCCCACTTCGTATGAAATCTTCTTATATCTACATGGTTGTGCAACATGGTAGACTGTTAATCTAAAATTGGGATCTATATTGACAAGAACAGAAATGGCTCCTTCTTTTCTCATACCTGCATACTTTGTATTTGTCCCATCATCTGTTCCGGAAAACACATCAAAAGAACCCGGGTGCCTATGCCACAATCCAATAAGATTAAGCTTTTTGTCATATAGATTTGCTATTTTATTTATTAAATGTTGCGTATACTGTTGGTCATACTCAAAATATGCCACTTCAAATATTGATTTTGGTCCCGGATCGATTGTCTCAATAATATACCATGTGTCTTTTTCTACTTCTCCTAAAAAAAGTCCACCAGTTTCAGTTTTGATTTTTTCTGTTGTTTCTGCCATAACAGCTGCAAATGCCCTATCAGAAAAAACAACCCTCATAAATCAACTCACCTCCAATCAATTACGAAAAATGCCCATCCCAAATAAAAGGCTGGGTATCATGAAGCAATCAATAATTACCTTCTAAAGCCACATCATCACTTATTTCTCCGTTAATCCACATTTCGCAAAGCATAATCCATTTGCATGCCCAGCTAAGAGCAGAAGCCGCTGAAGTAGACCTAGTCTGTCCAGCTTTGAAATATTTCGGATCAGCAGTACAAATAAAATATTCTTCATTTCTTCCAAAATTTTGTCTATAAATATGTGGTAGACCAAGTCCAAATCCTCGACTTGCCGCATTATCGTATCCTCCATAAGTTTCCTCCAGTAATGGCATCATCCTAGCAGCAATATCTTTTAACCTTGGCTTCACTGGTAATATTTGTATAGATCCTCCATATTCCCCTTCTGTAGCGTGAGGATGATCATTCTTATAAATAAGCATCAAATCCCACACCATGCCACCTTCACCCATAGGTTGAACGCATCCACGCCAATATAACCTTCCTGAGCCATCTTGCAATTGATTAATCTGAAATGACGGAAAAAACTTTCTCATAGCAGCCACTTCTGCTTGGTAAAGATCCGGATCACTCTGATACCAATAAAATGCCATCTTAATCAATCCTCCTTTGCCAGTTTTCCATCCGGAACCTGAATTCCTGACATACCGTTTTCTTGCGCTTCATCCTTCATTTCTACTTCACCCGTAGGTGTTACTACAACCGGCTCACCCGTTCTAAGCGCTTCAGCCAATGCTCTCCGGCGTGCTGCAATTGCATCATTATTGTTTTCATCCATAATCAATAACCTCCTGTTTATACAATTTATGCTGCTACACGGCTTGAATTAGGAAAATCTCTGATAATCTCGCCATTTTCAGCAATTCTAGTAGTTGCCTGTCTCAAAGCCGCATCTGCAGCTTGCTCACCATTATCTCTAACTGCCTGTGCATATGAATTGTTATAAAGTTGGCTACCCTCATTCATCAATGTTTCAAGATCCACGCCTTTATTCTTATTACGGACTAATGTGTATTCCATATAATCTCGCATCTGTTGAAGTGCCGCACTATCTTCTTCAATAAATCCTGACGTTCTTTTTAAATAAACGATATATTGGACTGTATTCGAAAGTGTAATCCATATGCACTTAAATACAATCACTATAATATTAAAGATAATCGACAGGACAGTAAGCCAACCAAAGTTTCCAGAAAATGCAATCTTAATCACATCCCATGTGAGCGAGAAGAATGCTTTCAATGCACTAAGAAATACTCCACCTATACAAGCACATATCAATCCTGCAACAAAAACAGAACCCGCATCACCTGAGCCAGCGCCCATAGAGATACCAACTATAAAACCAATAACCATTCCAATAATCTGCAATATAAATTGCATCTTTATTGTGTTTTTATTTCTAGTTAATTCCTCAACGTTTTGTGACACAATCTCCTGACAGCAATCAAAACATAGACATTTTCCAGCATACTCTCCCGCAGAAACCCCATATGCCTCAACGCAGTCTTTACATATGTATTTGCCACATCGAGCACATCTACCAGCAGCAGGCTCAGACGGATGATGAAAGCAGACAGGTCCGTTATGATGACTTCCGCCTCTTGGTGGCTCAAAAGTAGGTGCCATGTCTTTAGGCGGTGTAAATACTGGAGACGTCTGATCAGGTGGAGTAAACGTCGGTGTTTCCGAGTTTGGTGAAGTAAACGTTGGAGCTTCTTTTTCAGAATTTACGTTGTTACCTACAGGTGCCCCACAGACACCGCAAAAAGCGGCACCAACCTGTAGTTCATTTCCGCACTTTGGACAAGTTGCCATTTTTTTACCTCCGTTATGAAGTGACTTTTGTCAAGAGGTAAATCAAAAAAACAACAAACTTTTCTCTTTGACAAAACTCA
>CANQBS010000016.1 GCA_947589075.1 uncultured Acetatifactor sp. | reverse complement strand
GCATAAAGATCACCTCATTTCTATTATAATGGAATGCGCTGGAACGTGCAAGTATAAATTTTAATTTTGACAAAAAAATAAAGCCAATAAAGGCTTTTGGAATTATTTAATACAGTTAGGCTGTCAAACTACCGTGAAAAGATATTCTGATATATTTCTGTTGTTCTCAGATGGATCAAATAGAAAGTCAACTAAATTTTCCAAAAAACCTTTTTTTTATCTGAATTTTGATTCTAATGATGATTGTTTAAATCTTATAATTACCTTAATAAATTTTATAAGGAAAAGTCTCCCCACCTGTTTTTATGAAATCACATCTGTATGGATGAAGGGAATATATGCTGAGGAAAATTTGCAACTATGGAATCATAACGGTATCGTGTCTTCTGGCCGCCCTTCTTCTGCTGCCCAGACTGGCCGGCTATCAGGTACTGGCGGTGCTCAGCGGAAGTATGGAGCCGACGATCCCGGCAGGATCTGTGATTTATTATAAGGCGGCGGATCCAGAGACGTTAAATGTGGGAGATATCCTTACATACCGTGTGGATGAATCTGTTCTGGTGACTCACAGGATCGCGGAAAAGAATATGGAAGAACAGATCTTCATTACAAAAGGGGATGCCAATAAAAGCATCGATGCAAGGCCGGTGAAGTTTTCACAGGCGCTTGGAAAGGTGAGGGGGCATCTTCCCTATCTGGGGTATGCGGCAATTTATTTTAATACGTCCCGCGGAAAAGCGGTCATTGGCGGGCTTCTGGCTGTGGTGCTGATATTTAATCTTGCGGCGGACGGACTGTCCGGCAGAAGAGAAAAGAATGACCGCGCAGGGAATACTTGATGGTATTGGCTGAATGTGGGAAGGAGGAAGTGAAGTGGGCGGATAGCAGGAGCGGAAGATCTGGTGACGGAGGGTACTGAACAAAAGTTTTTTGGACACATATTTTTAGCAGGCAACATGAAACAAGAATGGAGGAAAGCAAAATGAGTTATTGGAAACATGGTACGCTGAGGTATCTGCTCGCGCTGGTGCTGGTACTTGCGATCACTGCCTCACAGATCGTACCGTCCTATGCGGAGACGAATCCGGTGAGCGGCGGGGACAGCACGATATCTTCTTCCGCGGAAGAAGATGGAACCCCGGAAACAACGGAGACCCAGTCCACAGACGGCGGAGAGGATAGCACGGAAGAAACAGGGGAGTCTCTGCCTGCGGAAAGCAGTGAGGCGAACCCTGAGGAAACGATGGAGTCCCTGACCGCGGAAAGTGAAGAAGCGGGTTCTGAGGGAACCACGGAACCTCAGGCTGCAGAAAGCAATGAGGCAGGCACGGAGGAAACCGGCACGGAGGCAGCCGATCAGGAAACAGATCCCGGCACCGATGTGTCCAGCGGAGATGTGTCTAGCGGAGATATGAAATCGGAATCTATGGTGGAAACAACTATCATCAATGGTGTTGGTGCTACTGTTACTGTAACAACAGAGGATCCGAGTCTGGCAGGAACAGAGTTGAAAATAGAAGATGGACAGCCCAATCAGGTGATCCTGGATGCATATCTGGGCAACAAAGCTCCTTATGCGGAAAAGAAACGGGAGATTTCATTTGGATTGAGTTTATGGAAAAACGAAAAAAAAGTGGAACCTGCCAAAAATTACAGCCTGGATGTGACGATTAAATTTGAGTCTCCCATAACCTTTGGCGAGGATGACGATATTGTTGAATTGATTCATTATACGGAGAAAAACGGCACACAGATAGGGATGGAAAGCCTGCAGGTGTTGTATTCAAATGCAGATGCTGTGGATGGAACTCCGGCTAATGGATTCACTTTAGATGAACTTAGCTTCACAGTAGACAGCTTTTCAACGTTCTCCCTGGTGGCGGCAGAGGTGGTAAAGAGAGATCTTCTGGAAGGAAACGGCTGGCTCTACAATCCCAATACAAAGAAGCTTACCATTACGGGCGACTATGGTATCAGCCATTATAGCAATGCAGATGGTTGGTATTATCAGCTGGTAACTCATCCTGAAAAAGCAGGGCTTGCGAAGGTAACAGAGCTTAACGAAGTAGAAATCAATGGAAATTTAGGAGACATCATAGGGGCTAACTCGGGAAGCTGGCAAACGTTTTTCAAATATTTACCGGCTACTGTAAGCTTGGTGATGGATAATATTCCGATGGGAAGCATTGCTGCAAAAGATTTATCTTCCCAGTTAAAGACCCCGTTAAAGAGTCTTACTTTGCGGAATATTTCCTTAATAAGCAATGGTCTGTTTTCTAAGTATGCCTTTGCAGAAGGTGCCGTTTTAACCATTGAAAATTGTGGGGAACTGAAAAATCAAGGAACTGAGAAGGATCCCAAAGGCGTTTTCCAAAGCGTGACCGGACTTGATAAGGTCATTCTGCGCAACGTGCAGAATATTGGGAATGCAACTTTTCAAAATGCTTCCATAAAGAATCTGGAGATTTACAACTGCGGTTTAATCGGAAAGGTGGCATTTCGAAATAACGATAGACTGGAAACCTTAATCCTTTCCAATGACGGCGCCGGTCCTTACAGTATGGATGTAGGGAATGAAGCTTTCGCAGATTGTGATTCACTACAGAGAATCGATCTGAATCTTAAGGGATGCACTGCACTCAGGGCCATGACCTTTGAAAATTCTGGCGCTGATGGAGTGGTGGTGACTGGTCTTGACACCGGAAATGAGGAAACCGATCTTGGGTATACGAACCTTTATCAGAAGCTGACCGAGGAGCAGAAGACCTGGCTTTTGAATCGTATGAAAAATATTATGAATGGTAAATTCACAATTGATGAAGGTACAACGGAGTCGGATAAGTTATCACTGGATCCCGAAAAGGACGCCAAGTGGATGAGTTATGAAAAAGGAAATGAGAGTTCCTACAAATATGGCTATTCCAATCAGACAGATGAAACCCAGATAATTAAATCTGCCAGATGGCTGGATGATACCACGGCAGAAGTTCAGTTCCGGTTTAATTATGCCATGTCACAGGGAAAGGATTTTCTCTTTGTGATCGACATGTCGGATTCCATTACCAACGTTGCGGAAGGTTATCAGGATTCCATGTTTTATAATATTCAATCCAAGACCTTGGATACTGCGCTGAAATTAGTTCAGACCGAAGGGTACAGTAATAGAGTTGGGATTGTTGCTTTTTCATCCAACGATGTTGAAGTGTCACAGCAGGATTTCACTGATAATGCAAACACGCTTTCCGCCTTCCTGCTTGGTCTGGTGCCACCCAATGCCGCGGCAACCCATTATGACTATGCGCTGGAAGCAGCGGAAACGATGATAAATGAGCGTTCTGACAAAACGCGTGATGTTGAGCTGATCTTTATTTCCGATGGAGCTCCTCAAACAGGACGTGATGGAAAAGATGTGGCAAAAAGGCTGAAGAAAGCGCCTGCCGGAAAACAAGATCCTGTAACGACTATTTATACAATTTTCCAGGGAACCAAGACGCCCAATCAAACTGCTGAAACGAAGCTGAAGAGTCTGGCAAGTACGATTAAAATCGAAAATAATGAAACGATGTCTTTATACTTCAACGCATATGACAGTGAAGGTTTCAGCAGCGCTGTGAATAAAGCCATACAAATGGCATTCGCAACAAAGCTGGTTCGGGACGTGGTTGGAGAAGATTTCGAGATCGTTGATCTGAATCAGGACGGAGTGATCGACGAAAAGGATATCACGATCACGGAAGATTGCGGAAGCGTCGCTTATGATGCTGAGAAGAAGGAACTGACCTGGACTGTTTCAGGGCTTCCTTTTACTACCTATTATATGACTTATCAGGTTCGTTTGAAGAAGGATGCAGCTGGAAATTATCCTGAACAATATGAGCTTAAGACCAATGAAGGTGAAGCCATTGTTTATGACGGTTGGTTAAAAACAGATAAAAATGGTGATTTGACCAATAAAGAGATTAACAAAGTAGCTTCCCCTGCGCTTCCACGCTATACCAAGCTTCTTCTTACCAAGACCCTGGAGGATTACAGCTCCGATCTTGACGGTGCAACCTTTGTATTTAAAGTGACAGGTACGAAGAATGACGGTTCGGAGAAAGTCTTTGAACGGCTGGTGGGCATGACCTTTGATTCTGCCGGAACCCAGTCAGAGCTTCTGGAATTTGTGCCTCCTTGTGACGAAATCACGGTCGAAGAAATCTACAGCGGAAGCTATGAGCTCGTGGATGACGAAAATGTGATTTCCTATTCTGCCAGCGAAGAGAAAACATATGCGGATGGAGAAACCGTTAAGCTTTACGATTCCTATTATGGTATGCTCGCAGAGAATGGCACGGAAGAGTCTGATGATACGTTCAATTACTCAGCTTCCTACACCAACCATTATAATGGTTCCTTAAATGGCGGAAGCGGTGTGATCAATGTATATACAGCTCCTAACGGCGAGTATTATGCAGAGCAGAAGTCTAAAGACGATCAGGCAGATTAAAGGAGGCGAAGGTTCATGAAAGAGATGTGGAAAAATTGTTCCCATAAGAAACAATTATTGTTAGTCCTGTCTGCGCTTGTGCTCTGCCTGAGCGTTTCAGTGGGTATGACGTTGGCATACTTTACCGATTGGACAGCTGCTTCCGGGGAAGGTAAAGTAGCTGATATGAAGCCGGACACGGAATTAAAGGAAGAGATTCAGAATTTGGATAAGGTGATCACGGTAGAGAATACCGGAACTGCAGAGGCTTTCATCAGGGTTAAGGTGTTTTATCCTAATCCGGAGCTGAACAACATGGAGGTTACATTTGAATCTGATGAAGGCTGGGAAGAAAAGGATGATGGATATTGGTTTTATACCAAGGTACTTGCAGGCGGAGAAACAACCAGCGAGCTTAAGGTAAACGTTACTGCGCATGTAAAGGCTGACGGAGGTACTCCGGACTTCCAGATCATTGTAGTGCATGAGAATACGCCTGCGGTTTATGATGAAAGCGGCAATGCGCAACCTCGTGACTGGTATGCAGCTCAATCCCAGACCGAAGGAGAGGAGGGGAATGAATGATGAAGCGAAATCAGAATAGTAAAAAGAAATTCCCTGTGAAATATATTGCGGTTGCCTTGTGTGCAGGTGCATTTCTTATGGGTGTTTCCACTGGTTATACCAAGGCAGAGCCAAACTATACCACCCCGGATTATGAAGCTGATCTGGAGACTTGGAGAGTGGGTGTGCTTCTTTGGGAAGGTGAAAACAAACTGGAATCCTCCGATGATGTCAAGAATGAAAACGGATATCAGCTGACTGGTTTGGAAGGAGAGGCGAAGCCCGGCGTCTATTATCCCGAATTGCTCAGTGTGAGCAACAATGGAGCATTGGAGGAATATGTGAGGGTGCTTCTTCGGATCCGTTGGACGGATCAGAGCGGCTCGCCTGTAAGGGATCTTGATCCGTCGCTTATTCATCTGGATCTTGCAGAGGGCTGGGTGGTAAGTCAGCAGGAAAGTACCGATGAGAAGATCGTGATCTATTACACCAAGCCTCTTGGGGCAGATCCGGAAAATCCGGCGGATGGAGGAGATAAGGTGGCATTCCTGAATGGAATCACGATTGACCCTGCAGTAGCATCCGATGTCGTGTGGGGAAAGAATGATGAAACCGGCAATATCACCCTTACCTATCGATATAATGATGTAAACTTTGAGATCAGCGCAGAAGCCGATGCGGTTCAGACCGGAAGCGCGCAGGATGCGATCCTGAGCGCCTGGGGCGTAGAGGTAAATATCGCTGAGGACGGCACATTGAGTCTGCCGCCCACTGAGTAAGGAGGGACAGGAAGATGAGAAATAGGAAGAGGATCGGATGCCTGACGGCTGCTCTTGCCTTGGCCTTTGGAATGACAATGAATGTATCTGCCGCCGAGGTTCAGTCCGTTGGTCTGGATGAAAAACTCACTGTCTCCTTTCAGGGTACGGAGATGCTGTCTAATTTCACCGCGGAAGATATCAACGCCCAGATCGGAAATGTTTTGCCCGGCGGCAGCGTGACGATCCAGGTGGAAGTCCAGAACGATAGTCAGGATGATACTGACTGGTATATGAAGAATGAAGTCCTGAAGAGTTTTGAAGAAGCGAATGCGGCCAGCGGAGGCGCTTATACCTACGAATTGGTTTATACGCCGGAAGGCGGCAGCGAGCAGGTGCTGTACAGCAATGATACAATAGGCGGCGAGAGAGAGGCTGCCGGGTCTCAGGGAGGCGAGGTCTCCCAGGGCCTGATGATGGTCAATGACGCGACTCTCGGCGGGGATGGATATTTCTATCTGGATGCCATGACCCCCGGCAAGAAGGGAACGGTAAGGCTGACGGTATCCCTGGACGGAGAGACCCTTACCAACGACTACTCTGATTCCCAGGCGGCGATCAATCTTGCTTTTGCCGTAGAGCGTACGACCAAGACTGTGCATAATGTGACGGTGCGCGAAGAGCGTACGGTGTATGAGACAGGCGATCCGGAGATCATAATCGATGACAACGCGATTCCCCTGGCGCCCAGAACAGGCGACGAAAGCCTGCTGCAGGCGGCTCTGGCCGGGATGACCGGCGTGCTTCTGATCGCGGTATTCTTCGGGTATCAGATGAAAAACAGAAAGGAAGGACAGGAGAGATGAAAACAATCAGAAAAATGATGTCAGTGCTTATGATCGCAGCCGTCGTTATAAGTCTTGGCCTGTCCACCCTTACGGTCCATGCAGAGGAATATACCTATAAGATCACCCTTTCCGCAGGAACCCAGGGCAGCTTTGAAGATGGCAGCAAGGTGATGCTGATCGGTGAGTATCCTTATGATGCGAATGTTTCCATAGATCCTCAGCAGCTGGTGGTTCTGCCGGAAGGCTCCAAGTATTATGTGAAGGGTATCCGCCTTGCAGGGCATGATGAGCTGGCATATGACACGACGGTAAAAGAAGATGCGGCTTATGTTGTGGTGTATGGCATTAAAGGCGAGCAGGTGTCCTATACGATCAACTATGTTGTGAGGGGCACGGAACAGACCCTTTTGGACTCTAGAACCTATTATGCGAATATCGGGGATCAGATCACAGTGCCTTATCAGTATGTGGAAGGCTATCAGCCTCAGGCGTACAATCTGCGTAAGGTTTTGACGGCCAATGAGGCGGAAAACATTTTCACATTTGAGTACACTCCTCTTGTGCTGGACGTGACCAATACCATAACTGAGGTTGTGGAAAATGTGGTGACAGTGCCCGGCGGAACCATCGTACAGCCTGGCGGCGGCAATGATGTGGCAAATCTCCCCGGCGGAGAAGAGATCAATGACAACCCGGTTCCTGCAGGTCCCGGAGGGGAAGAAAATGTTGATGAAAACGGCGGAAATGAGAACGAAGAAATCGACGAGAATGATACTCCCCTGAGCCCCGGCGGAGAAGATGCTGCGGGAGAGGAAGAGACGACTCCCAGCGAACCTGCGGAGATCATCGACCTGGATGAGCAGGATGTTCCCACCAATGACGGAAATACTGTCGGTTCTTCTTCGGCGATCCCGGTGGTGGCAGCGACTGTCGGCGTGTCCCTTGCAGCATTGATCGCAGTCTTTGTAGTGATCATGAAAAAGCGGGCAGCAAAATAAGATTTCGGATTTTCAGATGACGGAGAACCCGAATGGATCAGATAATGAAATGTGATATGTGAAGAATCGCGCGCACTGTGAATCGGTGCGCGCGATTTTGCGATTGCCCGCCAATTGAATAGGGAGGCTTTAATCAGAATAAAATATATCAATATTCTTGATTAAATTATCCCCTTGTGGGATTTGTGTGTGTGTGTTATGATGTGGAAGTTAAATCACTTTTCTTATTTTATTTGGGAAGTTTATGATTAGGTGACGAGATTCCTGTGAAAACTGAAAAGCTGGAGGAAAATGGTATGAATGTAGCTGAGAAATACGGAAGGAGTTTTTTCCTTCCTCCTGAACTGACTTATGACTGGGCAAAGAAAAGCTATATTGACCATGCGCCCATTTGGTGCAGCGTGGATCTTAGGGACGGCAACCAGGCCTTGATCGAACCCATGAGCCTGGAAGAGAAGCTGGAGTTCTTCCGCCTTTTGGTGGAGGTGGGCTTTAAGGAGATCGAAGTGGGCTTCCCGGCTGCTTCCGATACGGAATATCAGTTTATCCGCGCCCTCATCGAGCGGAATATGATCCCGGAGGACGTGACGATCCAGGTGCTGACCCAGGCCAGGGAGCATATCATCCGAAAGACCTTTGACGCCGTGAAGGGAGCGCCCCGGGCGGTAGTGCACCTTTACAATTCCACATCTGTGGCCCAGAGGGAGCAGGTTTTCGGCAAAAGCAGGGAAGAAGTAAAGCAGCTTGCGGTGGAAGGCGCGAAGCTTCTTAAGACCCTGGCGGATGAGACGGAAGGGAATTTTATCTTTGAATACAGCCCGGAAAGCTTTCCGGGGACGGAAGTGGATTATGCGGTGGAGGTCTGTAATGCGGTGTTGGATGTATGGCGGCCGGATGTGAACCATAAGGCGATCATCAATATCCCTACCACTGTACAGATCGCCATGCCCCATATTTTTGCCTGTCAGGTGGAATATATTCACAAGCATTTGAAATACCGGGAGGCGGTGGTCTTAAGCGTCCATCCCCATAACGACAGAGGCTGCGGCATCAGCGATGCGGAGATGGGTGTCCTGGCGGGAGCGGATCGTATTGAAGGCACTTTATTTGGCAACGGGGAGCGCACCGGCAATGTGGATCTGGTGACGGTGGCTCTGAACATGGTCTGCTTCGGTGTGGAGCCGGGTCTGGATTTCAGCCATATCATGAAGATCCGGGAGACCTATGAGAGGCTTACCGGCATGAAGGTGCACGAGCGCACTCCTTATGCTGGGGATCTGGTCTTTACCGCTTTTTCAGGCTCCCATCAGGACGCCATTTCAAAGGGTATGGCCTGGAGGGCTGCCGGCAAGAGCGGCGAGCGCTGGGATGTGCCTTATCTGCCCATCGACCCCAGGGATGTTGGCAGGGAATACGAGTCCGATGTGATCCGTATCAACAGTCAGTCCGGCAAGGGCGGGATCGCCTTCATCCTCAAGCAGAATTTTGGTATGTCCATTCCGGCGGAAATGCGGGAAGAGGTGGGCTATCTTATGAAGGGCGTTTCCGACAGAAGGCATAAGGAGCTGCCGCCCCAGGAGATTTATCGTATTTTCGAGGATAATTATATGAAGCGCAGCAGCGTGTTCAGCGTGCCGGAATGTCATTTCAAGCAGATCGACGGGATCCGCGCGGAGGTGACCATCGAGCAGAAGAAGGAGAGAAGGGTTGTGGAGAGCTCCGGCAACGGACGTCTGGACGCGGTGAGCAACGCTATCAAATCCTATTTCGGCATTCCCTATGTCCTTTCCACCTATGAGGAGCACGCGATCTCCAAAGGTTCCGCCTCCAAGGCAGCCGCTTATGTGGGGCTTCGTTTTGAGGATCGTATGTACTGGGGCGTGGGTATCGACGAGGATATCATCAAGGCCTCCATCGCGGCTCTGGTGTGCGCGGTGAATAAGCTGGCGGAGCAGATGAATGTTCTCCAGGGCAGGGAAGAGCGGATCGTGGATATCATGAATTACATCCAGAATCATTATCGCACAGTGACCCTGGATGAGCTGTCGGAGACTTTTAACCTTACCAAGCCCTATCTTTCCAAATATATTAAGGAAAAATCCGGTCAGACCTTCCAGGAGGCCGTGAAGGAAGCGCGTCTGAAGCGCGCCTGCGCCCTGCTGGCGGAGACCAACCAGACTGTGGAATCTGTGGCGGAATATGTGGGCTATGAGAATGTGGAGCATTTTAACCGGCTGTTTAAGAAGAATTATGATATGACGCCGCTGCAGTATCGGAAGAAGAGGTAGGGGCGGAGGAACCTTCTCCTGGAAGTTGGAAAGTGGAAAGTTTCTGGGGACGGAGAATCGGGGTTCTGAGAAAAGGTTCATGGGACGGAGGAAGGCGATATAGACAAAAACGGGCTCCGAATGCGGTGGCAAGTCGCCCTTATTTTGTCTATATCGCCTTCCTCCTGGTTTCTGAAAAATCTATTGTCTGAAAATGCTGTTTTCCGTGCCCCTTTTAATCCGGAGGTGATGGTTTCTGGAGAGGGGCACGGAAGGTTTTGTTTTTGGGTTTAGTAATAGGTGCTGATGTTTCCTTCTTCCAGGAGGCGGTCGATCCATTCCTGGGGCAGTTCTCCTTTTTTCACGTAGCAGGGGAAGGCGCGTTCTTCTTCCGTAACGCCGCTGCCGAACTGGATATATTCGTCCCCGGAGGTTCCAAGGAAGGCGGAGTTCAGTCTGCCTCCATGGAGGAAGCCTGCCAGGCCGCGAAGGTCTTCTTTCTCTGTGATGCTTAAGGAGATTTCCTCATAGATGACAGGTTTGTCGTAAACGCGTTTCTCTTCTTCTGCATCCTCCTCATTTTCTGGATTTTCCTGTGCCTCTGTTTCTTTCTTCCTGTTTTCCTCATCTAACTGCAGCTGGTAGATTGCGAAGTCCGGGTATCCTTCCAGACCGAAATAGGAACCCAGGGATTCTCTGGTGATGGGAATGGGGTATCCCTGGTTGGTGGTTCCGAGGTCAAGGGAGACTTCTATGGAGGACAGGGAGCGTCCTTCGGTCAGATCCTTTTGGGCGAAATCTTTCATGGACAGGGGATAGTCCGGAAAGATCGACTGAAGAACTTCCAGGGTGTTGGTGTAATTTTCATAGACATCCAGGGAAAATCCGTAGTTTGACCCGGGGAAGTTTAAGGAAAACCGCAGGGGAGAGCAGCCGTCATCCAGTTCTTCCAGGCGGTAGTGCTCCAGGAAGTCCTTCTGATAGGCTTCCATGACAGCGCTGATCTGTGCCTTTTCCGTGATCGGGAAGTCCCTGTAGGAAAAGCGGGTCTCAATGTCCATGCTTTCCGGAAGCCCTAACAGGCCGCTGGAAAGCTTATAAAAGGTTTTCCGGTATCCGTCGCTTTCCAGGAAGGGACGCAGAAGCTCCCTGCTTGCAGCGCTGATCTGGTACTGCCTTAGAAAAGTAAGGCCGCTTTTCAGCTTTACCTGTATGGTAAAGGTTCGGATCTGGTAAGTTCTGGAGAAATAGCTGTTAATGTCGTCCGGCAGCGCCGACGTGCCGTCAGGATCAAAGTACAGGTAGGAGGACCGGCCGCTTTCGGCAGTAGCTGTGTAGGGACCGGACAAATTGTAATCCGTGCTGAATTTTTGGGCTGCCTGCAGCAGGGCGTAGATCTGGTCCGCGTCCGTGAAACCGATATCCGGCAGATAATCGAAGGAATTTTTGCGCACAAGGTTCCCGGATCTGTCCAACTCGTAGACGTAGGAATCATCCGTATAGTTATAGAAACCGACGGTGGCGCTCTGGATCTGTTCCCTGGCAGGGATCCTGGTGTCGAAGCCGGTCCAGTCGAAGACGAAGGAGAGGAAAAACAGGCAGCCGACAGCAATGCAGCTGATCATCTCCCACTTGTGGGCGAAAAAGGTGCGGAAGCTTCTCTGCATGATGATGTCCATTACGCCGAAGGCAAAGCCTCCGAACAGGATCCCGCCGAAAAGCTGCCAGCCCAGGGCGTTCTCTGTCCCTACGATAAAGGAAAAGAACATGGCGCCGCAGATACCGCCTAAGAATCCAGCTGACAGGCGCATCATATGCTGCGCCGAAGGGCGGCAGATGCCTCTTTCCGCCAGCTCGCTGGGACGCTTTACGAACAGCCTGTATGCCAGGCCCAGGTTGCCTGCCAGCACAAGAAGGGTCATCCCCAGGTAGAAAAGGGAAGGCAGGGCGGCATTTGCCTGGGATCCAAAAACAGAGTCCAGCACATCCGTGAGGTTAAGCACCCAAAAGCCGTTGACGATGGGGGAAGCCCATACCAGCTGCTCCGGGGAAAAGGGCAGGGACACAAAGGTATCGAAAAGCTCGTCGCACAGAGAATGGATGAGACCATAGAGGATCATAACCGCCGACCCCAGAAGAAGGGTGGAGCAGAGGGCGTTCAGGGCGTTGCCGCAGAAAGCCGTGCAGACCAGACAAAAATGGTAAATGGTCAGGTACGCTATGATGAGGACCCCCATGGTTTTTAAAATTCCCGTAAAGATCAGTCCGGCATACTCCAGCCCGCCGGCCTGGAGCAGATTGAAAAGCGCAAAAAAGTAGGTGAGTATGGTGCAGAGCACCATGGGTACCAGCCAGATGAGAAAGCCGTTGAGCCACTGGATCAGGAAAAGCTTTCCCCGTTTTATGGGAAGGGAATGGAACAGGTCGGATTTCCTGCGGGAATAAAGGTAGCGGGAACCGCAGATTCCCACGATGAACGCCCCGGCGATGAGGATAAAGCCGGAGAAGATCACGGAATCCGTATTGAAATATTCGCAGTAATTTTGTGCCAGCCACTGGGCGCGGGTCATCCCGTTGGTGCGCTCCGGATACAGGGAAGAAAGGTACTGCCTGTTGGCTAACAGAAAGGTAACGGGAAGGGCAAGGAAGTTTCCCAGAAGGGACAGGGCCAGCATCCAGGAACGCTGGCGCAGATCTTCCATGGCGATATTAAAGGATGAGATTTTTGAAGTCATAACCGTGCACCTCCGTTTCGCTGATAAAGATTTCCTCCAGGGTCAGGGGAAGAAGTTCAAAGAAAACAGGATTCAGAGAGGCAAAAGCCGATTCGATATCCTCGGCCTGCCCTCTCAGGGTCAGGGTGATCAGAGAGCCTCTGCGGTCTTCTTTGAGAAGCTGGATCTGCTCTCTGCCCTGCAGGAGGACGTGGTAATCGCAGTCCGGCGACAGCACGCACTGGAGCTTGTGGATGCCGAGCTTCATCTCGTCCAGGTCTTTGGAGAAAAGGATACCGCCCTTATGGAGCAGCCCCACGTGGTCGCAGACATCCTCCAGCTCCCGCAGATTGTGGGAGGCAATGATGGGCGTCAGCCCCCTGCTTTCGATCTCCTTGATAAAGAGGGCCTTCACCGCCTGCCGCATGACGGGATCCAGACCATCGAAAGTTTCGTCGCACAGAAGATATTTGGTGCCTGAGCAGATGCCGTACAATACGGAAAGCTGTTTTTTCATGCCCTTGGAAAAGGTGTTGATCTTGCGGTTTTTGTCCAGATCCAGGATCCCAAGGAGCTTTTCAAAACGGGGAATATCGAAATCCGGATAATATATTTTGTAAAACCGCATCATTTCCTGAGGCGTTCCGCTGCTGTAGAAGTACTGGTCGTCGGAGATGTAGAAAATCTGGGATTTAACCCCGGGATTTTCGTACACCTCCTGGCCATCTATTTGAATACTACCCTCATTGGGGCGCATAACCCCCGCGATTGTGCGCATCAGGGTGCTTTTCCCGGCGCCGTTGGTGCCGATCAGGCCGAATACCTGGCCTTCACCGATGTCCGCGCTGATATTGTCCAGAGCCTTGATCTGGTCAAAGTATTTGGAAACATTGCGAATCTCTATCATAATCCACCTCCCTTGCCTTGCGGCAAAATGCTTTTTCCGGATATTATTTCCCGGTCGGACAGGGCGTCATCCCTGTCGGAAGAATTGAGATTTAAGGAATCTCTGTCCTGGAGTGGAGCCTGGGGCTCTGAATTCAGCGGTCCCGAATCCTGCGGCTTTATTTCTTGTGGTGCCGTATCCTTTGGCTTCGCATCCAGCGACGCTGCACTCAGCTGTTCTGCAGCTTGCGGCGCCTCATCCGGTGGAAAGCTTTCTGCCAGGACTGCTTCGATCTCCTGCTTTGTGATGCCCAGCTCCTTCATCCGGGAAAGGAGGGCTGACAGATCTTTGAGCATGGATCTGACCTTGCTGCTTTTCCATTCGTTTTCGCTGGTTACATAATTTCCCCTGCCCACGATGGTATACAGATAGCCGTCCTGCTCCAGCTGGGCATATGCGCGCTGGATGGTGTTGGGATTGACGGAAAGCTCCAGGGCAAGGCTTCGCACCGAAGGCATTTTCATGTTGGATTCCAGAGCCCCGCAGACGATCAGGTTCTCCAGCTTATCCACCACCTGTTCATAGATGGGACGTTTATCCCGGTAGTCCAGTGCGATCATGGGCGATTCCCCCTTTCTGTATGGAATATGGAGCAATACAATTAGTCAGTTTTAGCTTGCGTATCCTGCAAATTAAGTGTATTAAATGAGTTAGTACACTTGGATTAAGATGAATATACAATAGATAGGAGGAAATGTCAAGACATAAATTTTTTTTAGCTGGAATAAAATTTTTTAGCCAGAATAAACCTTTTTTGGCTGGAATAAATTTTTTGTAAAAGAAAAGCGCCTGAAACGGCGCTAATCTTCGTAATGATATTTGCAGGAATATATAATAAGATTTTGATTGCTGTCAAAATTATATGTAAGTCTGTGTAAATACAACATTCATTATTCATAGGCTCCTAATTCATCTATTGTTTTTGTGATAAACCCACCGGATTCAGCTTCGGTCATAGATTTATCCAGCATGGCAAGATAATCAGCGTTTCTTTTGGCTTTTATAATTTCATTGTATTCGGCTTCTGAAATCATCACTATATTTTCATTCTTTGGTCTTGAGACAATCAATGTTTCGCCGTTAAACACCTTATCACATAAGGATTTAAAATTTTCTCTTACATCCATGCTCTTTACTGCTAACACTTTTAATACCTCGCTTTCGTACAAAAAATCGTATGGATTTTCGTACTTTTATTATATGCTATTATTTTTTCCTTGTCAAATGATTTTATGCAGAAAATTTTCCGAAAGGGAAAGCGTGATTTACTGCCCGCTCTCTTCCGGCGCAGGCACAGGGATCAGGTACATGACATCCTCCCGCTCCTTATAGCCTGAGCCTTCGTTGTCGCTGGCATAGTAGGTGACCACGCCCTTATAGGGCAGGCATATTTTGGAACCCCAGTAGCCTTGAATCCTGGCGCCTACCACGAGTCCGTCCATTTCCACAAGGGCCAGCACTTCTTTCCTGTCCTCCAGACGGTACATATATTTATGGACATCCTCATGAGTGATTTCCCCGTAGGAGGAGCGGGAATATTTCGAAAAGTATGTGACTCTATAATATTCAAGCTGCTCCTGGATGATTTTTCCCTCAAGCTTTTCCCGGAAGCCCTCAGGCCATTGGATATCCTCCGGCTTCCCTTCATATTTTATAATGTCCATGTTGATCTCCTTTCTATTCTGATTCCAGAACATTTACGAGGTCAAAGCAAGAGGAGACTTCGCTTCCTCTTGAGAAATTCTCGGATGCGATTTTTCATCTGCCATCAAAGCAATTCGTGTCGGAGCGTATACGTGATTGAATACAAAATTACTGCCGGCTCCAGCGGCCGGAAGCCCCGCAAGGCAGGACGAACCCGCTCTGGGTTACCGGAAGCCCGATTTCGTCGGCTTCCACATGGCCGCCGAAACGTTTTGTGATGGCTGTATTCATCATATAGGACAGCACTGCGGGCTGAAGCCCAGTGGTATAGGAATTGATCAGGAAAAACAGGGCGTCTTTGCTCAAAAGCTGTGTGGTGAGCATCAGAAAATCCCAGATATTTTCTTCCATCTTCCAAATTTCGCCCTTGGGTCCCCGGCCGTAAGAAGGCGGATCCATGATGATGCCGTCGTAGTGGTTTCCCCGGCGGATCTCCCGTTCCACAAACTTCATGCAGTCGTCCACCAGGTAACGGATGGGAGCTTCCCCGAGACCGGAGGAGGCGGCGTTTTCCTTGGCCCAGCCCACCATGCCCTTGGCAGCGTCCACATGGGTGACGGACGCTCCTGCCGCTGCGGCTGCCAGGGTAGCTCCGCCGGTATAAGCGAACAGGTTCAGCACCTTAACGGGTCTTCCGGCCTTCCGTGCCTCCTGGATCAGTCCCGAGAACCAGTCCCAGTTTGCCGCCTGTTCCGGGAACAGTCCCGTATGCTTGAAGCTGAAGGGCTTGAGATGGAAGGTGAGTTCGTTGCCGGAGGTCTTATGATCTGGATCCTTTAGATTTTTCGAATCCTTTGGGTTTTTAGGCTCCATCGGATAAGAAATGCTCCATTCCTCCGGTAGCCCGAAGAATTCCCATTCGCCGCCTCCCTTTGAGCTCCTGTGGTAGTGGCCGTTACAGTTCTTCCATCCCTTGTGACTTAAGGGCGTGTTCCAGATGACCTGGGGATCCGGCCGGATCAGCAGATAATTTCCCCACCGCTCCAGTTTTTCCCCATGGGAGGTGTCTATTACTTCGTAGTCTTTCCATCTGTCGGCAATCCACATAGCTGTCAGATCCTCCAAGCTTTCTAAATTTCCAGGTCCTGCTGAAATCATACCTATTTATATGGGGATTGTCAAGTGCGGATGTTTGGGCTGCGGTCCGGGAATCACAGAGGGGAACCTGCAGGAAGAAAGTGGAAAGAATGGTTGTGAGATGCGGAACACTGTGATAAAATCATTTTTATCAACATAGATTCTTACAATATAGATTCTGTCAGGGCAGACGCCGTGCTGCTCTGTAAAGGAGATACAAAAGTCATAAGGAGAAAAAGGAGAAAAAAGGATGGACGGTTTCAATTTTGATCTGAAGGATTTTAACCTGGAAGCCTATGCGAAGACCGCCAGGGAAGCGGCGGCGGAAAGCATCGTCATGCTGCGCAATGAGGGAAATGTGCTGCCCCTTAGATCCGGCGAGAAGATCGCCCTGTTCGGCAGGAGCCAGTTCAATTATTATAAAAGCGGCACAGGCTCCGGCGGAATGATCTGCTCCAGCTATGTGACGGGGATTCGGGAAGCCCTGCTGGACAGTGATTTTGTATTAAATAAGGAAGTGGAAAGGGTTTACGAGGACTGGATCCGTGAAAATCCCTTTGACGAAGGTCACGGCTGGGCCACGGAGCCCTGGTGCCAGAAGGAGATGCCCTTAAGCCCGGAACTGGTGAGCAGAGCGCGGGAGCAGTCCGATACGGCAGTGATCGTTCTGGCAAGGGTAGCCGGGGAGGATAAGGACAATCAGGCAGTAGAGGGGAGCTATCTGCTGACCCCGGAAGAACGGGATATGCTGGAAAAGGTATGCGGATGCTTCGAGCGCACGGTGGTGCTGTTAAATGTGGGAAATATCATGGATATGAAATGGGTGGAGGAATACAGGCCCTCAGCCGTCCTGTATGTATGGCAGGGCGGACAGGAAGGAGGAAACGGCGTTTTGGATGTTTTAAACGGAACCGTGTCTCCTTCCGGCAGGCTGGCGGATACCATTGCCCGGGATATCCGGGATTATCCTTCTGCAAAGAACCACGGCGGGGAAGACCGCAATCTTTATGAAGAGGACATTTACGTGGGATACCGTTATTTTGAAACCTTTGCCCGGGAAAAGGTATTGTATCCCTTTGGCTTTGGATTGTCCTATACGGAGTTCGGCTTTGAAAAAATGGGGATAGAGGTGCTGGATCAGGGCGTCAGGGTTCATGCCGATGTGACCAACAAGGGCGGATTTCCCGGAAAAGAAGTGGTTCAGGTCTATTGCAGCGCCCCTCAGGGAGCTCTTGGACAGCCTGCCCGCAGTCTCTGCGGCTTTGCCAAGACCAGAAAGCTGGAACCCGGTGAGACCGAGTCCGTGACCATAGAGATCTCCTGGGACAGGCTGGCTTCCTATGACGACAGCGGCGTGACCGGACACAAATCCTGCTATGTGATGGAAGCCGGGAAATGGTCCTTCTATGTGGGAGGCGATGTAAGAAGCGCAGCTTTGGCGGGATGCTTTGAACGGACGGAGGAAACGGTGGTCAGCCAGTGCGAAGAGGCCTGCGCTCCGGTGACGGCCTTCAGGAGAATGAAGCCTGTTCTGGAGGCGTCGGGCGCCTGCCGCATGACGATGGAAGATGTGCCTCTCAGGACGAAGGAGCCCTCCGCAAGACGTCTGGAAAGACTGCCGGAAAGCGAAGGCTGCACGGGGGATCTGGGTTATCGCCTGCAGGATGTGGAGGCCGGAAAGGTGTCCATGGAAACTTTCCTGAATCAATTGACGAATGAGGAGCTGGCCTGTATGGTGCGGGGAGAGCATTCGGCTTCCCTTAAGGTGACTCCGGGAACCGCGGGAGGCTTTGGGGGAGTGACCCAAAGGCTGCGGGATTACGGGCTTGTGGAGGTGTGCTGTTCGGACGGCCCTGCCGGGATCCGTATGGACTGCGGCACCATCGCTTTTTCCCTGCCCAACGGAACTGCCCTCGCCTGTACTTTTAACGAGGACCTACTGGAGGAGCTTTATCAATGGGAGGGCATGGAGCTTCGGAAGAATCAGATAGATATGCTTTTAGGTCCCGGCATGAATATTCACAGGAACCCATTGAACGGCCGTAATTTCGAGTATTTCAGCGAGGATCCCCTGTTAGCCGGCAGGATGGCTGCCGCCCAGCTGAAAGGTATGGGACGGTACGGCGTGACGGGCACCATCAAGCATTTTGCCTGCAACAGTCAGGAATACAGAAGGCATTTTGTGGAAGCGGTGGTTTCGGAGAGGGCTCTCAGGGAAATTTATCTGAAGGGCTTTGAGATCGCCGTGAAAGAGGGAGGAGCCTATACCATCATGTCCTCTTATAATCCGGTAAACGGCTTCTGGACCGCCAGCAACTATGACCTGCTGACCACCATCCTGCGGGGAGAGTGGGGATATGAAGGCCTTGTCATGAGCGACTGGGGCGCCAGGGGGAATGATGAAGGAGAACGGCCCGGCAGGGCGGAAAACGTCGCCGCCATGGTCAGGGCTCAGAACGATCTGTTTATGGTGGTGGAGGATGCGGGCTCCAATTCTCAGAAGGACAACAGCCTGGAAAGCCTTGAGAAGGGCACAGTGACCAGGGAGGAATATTTAAGGAGCGCCGCCAACATCTGCAGGGTGATGCTTCGGACGCCTGCATGGAAGAGCAGGAGGGCGTAGGAATGCTGAACTGTAACAACTTCGATTGTACGAAAAAAAATACAATTTTTCTCTTGCTAAGTTAGGAACGCTATGGTAGAATGATTGGTGCTGTGACATGATAGCTGTGAAGCGCGAGGTTGCTGCTGGCGGGCGATCGACAGCAGGTTTTCCGTGGAGCGAATGTCAAGTTAGGAAACTGACGGCAAGTCACTGTACCAATTAAAGTCTACCACAGGGTAGAAACGACGTGTGAGGTTGGAATCCCGGCTGGGTTGCACGAGGATGAGGACACACACGGGAGAGTGTACAGTCACCGCTTGTCGTACTGAAAGCGGGGTATTGCAGGATGCAGTATCCGCTTGAAATGAAAAGTGCGAAAAGGAGGCGACTTTTTTTATGGCAAATCAGATTATGAGAATCACCCTGAAGGCTTATGATCATCAGCTGGTTGATGCATCTGCCAAGAAAATCATCGAAACAGTCAAGAAGAACGGTTCCCAGGTAAGCGGACCGGTTCCCCTTCCCACCAAGAGAGAGGTTGTAACCATTCTGCGCGCCGTACACAAGTACAAGGATTCCAGAGAACAGTTCGAACAGAGAACCCATAAGAGACTGATCGATATCATCACACCGACCCAGAAGACGGTGGATGCTCTGCAGAGACTTGAGATGCCCGCAGGCGTGTATATCGACATTAAGATGAAGACCAAGTAATCCGGGAACCGGAAAGCTGCAGGCTGCAGAAAAAAAGAAGGAAAGAAATGCAGCGGCAGCGAAAACAGCAGGAAAGAAAACAGTCAACCCAAACAATTAAAAACCTCTACAAAGACGTATGAACAGGGGAAGAGTTCCCCGGAAATGCCGCCTGCGGTATTTCCCGATGAACTGTCTGTCAGTTCCTCGTGGTCCGCTATGTAGAAACAAAAAACAGGAGGTAATCATGAAGAAGGCAATTTTAGCAACCAAAATCGGCATGACCCAGATCTTTAATGAAGACGGCACGCTGATCCCCGTAACAGTTCTTCAGGCTGGTCCCTGCGCGGTGACCCAGATCAAGACTGTTGAGAACGATGGCTACAGCGCAGTGCAGGTAGGCTTCGTTGACAAGAAGGACAAAGTTGTGAACAAGGACGGCAAAGGCAAGAAGGAAGTGATTCACCAGCACGGCGTTTCCAAGGCTCTGCAGGGACATTTCAAGAAGGCCGGCGTCAGCTCCAAGAGATATGTAAGAGAGTTCAAGTTTGAGAACGCAGACGAGTATTCTCTGGGCGCAGAGATCAAGGCTGATATCTTTGAGGTGGGCGATCACATCGACGCATCCGCTATTTCAAAGGGCAAAGGCTTCCAGGGCGCCATCAAGAGACACGGACAGCACAGAGGACCCATGGCCCATGGTTCCAAGTTCCATCGTCATCAGGGTTCCAACGGCGCATGTTCTTCCCCCAGCCGTGTGTTCAAGGGCAAGGGAATGCCTGGCCATATGGGCTGTGAAAAGGTAACCGTTCAGAACTTGGAAGTGGTAAGAGTAGACGCCGACAAGAATCTGCTTTTGATCAAGGGTTCCGTACCCGGACCGAAGAAGGCTCTGGTCACCATCAAAGAAACCGTCAAGGTTGAAGCCTAATCAGGAAGGAGGATTCATCAGATGGCAAGCGTAGCTGTTTATAATATGGAAGGCAAGGAAGTTGGTACAATTGAATTAAACGACGCTGTATTTGGTGTGGAGATCAACGAGCATCTGGTACACATGGCAGTTGTACAACAGCTTGCAAACAATCGTCAGGGCACACAGAAGGCCAAGACACGCGGAGAGGTATCCGGAGGAGGAAAGAAGCCCTGGAGACAGAAGGAAACCGGACATGCAAGACAGGGTTCCACAAGAGCTCCCCAGTGGACCCACGGCGGCGTAGTATTCGCCCCTGTTCCCCGGGATTATTCTTTTAAGATCAATAAGAAGGAAAAGAGGGCTGCCCTGAAGTCCGCACTGACCAGCAAGGTACAGAGCAGTAAGCTGATCGTTCTGGATGAGCTGAAGCTGGAAGAGATCAAGACAAAGAAATTTGTGGCAGTCATGAACAACCTGAAGGTGGAGAAGGGGCTTGTAGTGCTGGCCGACAATGACAAAAATGTTGTAATGTCCGCCAGAAATCTTCCCACGATCGACACCACCCTGGTAAATAGCTTGAACGTATACGATGTTATGAAGGCAGGAACAGTGGTCGTTACCAAGGACGCTGTCGCCAAGATCGAGGAGGTGTACGCATAATGGCTGATATCAAATATTATGACGTTATCTTAAAGCCGGTCATTACAGAAAAGAGCATGGCCGGAATGAGCGAGAAGAAATACACTTTTCTTGTTCACCCGCAGGCGAACAAGACCCAGGTCAAGGAAGCCGTTGAGAAGATGTTCGATGGCGCCAAGGTGAAGAAGGTAAACACCATGAACATGGACGGTAAGAAGAAGAGACGGGGCATGGTGGTGGGAAGAACCGCCAAGACCAAGAAGGCCATCGTCTGGCTGACCGAGGACAGCAAGGACATCGAGTTCTATCCGGGACTGTAAGGAGTCCTGCAGACAGGATTTATGTATGCGGCGGACAGAAAGCCGCGCGAAAATCATAATAAAAGGAGATTAAAAAAATGGGAATCAAGACATATAACCCATATACACCTTCCAGAAGGCATATGACCGGCTCTGATTTCTCCGAAATCACCAAGAAGACTCCGGAGAAGAGCCTGTGCGTATCCCTTTCGAAGAATGCCGGCCGCAATAACCAGGGCAAGATCACGGTAAGACACCATGGCGGCGGCAACAGAAGAAAATACAGGCTGGTTGATTTTAAGAGATATAAGGATGGTATTCCCGCAACTGTGATCGGAATTGAATACGATCCCAACAGATCCGCCAATATCGCCCTGATCTGCTATGAGGACGGCGTGAAGTCCTATATCCTTGCTCCTCAGGGCCTGACAGACGGCATGAAGGTCATGAACGGCCCCACAGCCGAAGTAAGGGTTGGCAACTGCCTGCCTCTTTCTGAAATCCCTGTTGGTACTCAGATCCACAATATCGAGCTGCATCCCGGCAAAGGCGGACAGATGGCCCGTTCCGCCGGCAACAGCGCGCAGATGATGGCTAAGGAAGGAAAGTATGCAACACTCCGTCTTCCTTCCGGCGAGATGAGATTGGTTCCTTTGACATGCCGCGCAACGATCGGCATCGTAGGCAACGGTGATCATAACCTGATCAATATCGGTAAAGCCGGACGCAAGCGTCACATGGGCATCCGTCCTACTGTACGCGGTTCCGTCATGAACCCTAACGACCATCCTCATGGCGGCGGCGAGGGCAAAACCGGCATTGGCCGTCCGGGTCCCAGCACTCCTTGGGGCAAGCCCGCTCTTGGTCTTAAGACCCGTAAGAAGAAGCCGTCCGACAAGATGATCGTAAGAAGACGTGACGGAAGAGCAATCAAATAATATGTTTTCATAAAAACAGGAGGAAAGACAATGGGTAGATCACTGAAAAAAGGACCTTTCGCAGATGAGAGTCTGTTAAAGAAAGTTGATGCTTTGAATGCGTCCGGACAGAAGCAGGTCATCAAGACCTGGTCCCGCCGCTCCACGATATTCCCTTCCTTCGTCGGCCACACGATCGCTGTCCATGACGGAAGAAAGCATGTACCTGTATATGTGACGGAGGATATGGTCGGTCATAAGCTCGGTGAATTCGTCGCTACCAGAACCTTCAGGGGACACGGCAAGGACGAGAAGAAGTCTAAGGTGAAATAAGGGACCTGAGTTGAAAGGAGGAGATTATCTATGGCAAAAGGACATAGATCCCAAATAAAGAGAGAAAGAAACGCGCAGAAAGATACCAGACCTTCAGCAAAGCTGTCTTACGCGAGAGTGTCTGTTCAGAAGGCATGTTTCGTATTGGATGCCATCAGAGGCAAGGATGTGCAGACCGCTCTGGCGATCCTGGAGTACAATCCCAGATATGCGTCCAGAGTGATCAAGAAGCTGCTGCAGTCAGCAGTTGCGAATGCTGAGAATAATAACGGTATGAATACTGAGAACCTTTATGTTGCAGAGTGCTATGCAAACAAGGGACCGACAATGAAGAGAGTTCATCCCAGGGCACAGGGCAGAGCTTACAGGATCGAGAAGCTTTCCAGCCATATTACCATCGTTCTGGATGAGAAGAAGTAAAGAGGACAGTGTCCCGGCGAGTCGGGACATGGAAAGGAGTCAAAGAAAAATTTATGGGACAGAAAGTTAATCCTCACGGCCTTAGAGTCGGCGTTATTAAAGATTGGGATTCCAAATGGTACGCTGATGCGGAGTTTGCTGACTATCTGGTAGAAGACTATAACATCAGAAAGTTCCTGAAGAAGAAGTTATACAGTGCCGGTGTTTCCAAGATCGAGATCGAAAGAGCATCCGACAGAGTAAAGGTTGTTATTTACACCGCAAAGCCCGGCGTTGTCATCGGCAAGGGTGGCGCAGAGATCGAAGTGACCAAGAAAGAGCTTTCCAAGCTGACGGACAAGAAGGTCCTGGTTGACATCAAGGAGATCAAGAGACCCGACAGAGACGCCCAGCTGGTAGCTGAGAACATTGCACTGCAGCTGGAGAACCGTGTTTCCTTCAGGCGTGCCATGAAGTCCTGCATGGGCAGAACCATGAAGAGCGGCGCCCTTGGCATCAAGACCACCTGCTCCGGCCGTCTGGGAGGCGCTGAGATCGCAAGAAGCGAGTCCTACAGCGAGGGGACCATTCCTCTTCAGACCCTGCGTGCGGATATCGAGTATGGTTTCGCAGAGGCAAATACCACCTATGGCAAAGTTGGCGTAAAAGTATGGATTTACAAGGGCGAGGTCCTTCCTACGAAAGGAAATAAGCCGGAAGGGAGCGATAAATAATGTTAATGCCAAAAAGAGTAAAGCATCGTAAGCAGTTCCGCGGTACGATGGCTGGTAAAGCATTAAGAGGTAATACACTTACCTATGGCGAATTCGGTCTGGTTGCTGTTGAGCCCAGCTGGATCAAGTCTAATCAGATTGAAGCAGCCCGTGTGGCCCTGACCCGTTATACGAAGCGTACCGGTAAGGTATGGATCAAGATTTTCCCGGATAAGCCGATCACGGCAAAGCCTGCTGAGACCCGTATGGGTTCCGGTAAGGGCGCTGTGGAGTACTGGGTAGCGGTTGTGAAGCCCGGACGTGTGATGTTTGAGATCGGCGGAATCCCTGAGGAGGAGGCCCGTGAGGCATTGCGCCTTGCTATGCATAAGCTGCCGTGTAAATGTAAAGTCGTTTCGAAAGCAGATTTGGAAGGCGGTGTATCAGAATGAAGACAAGCAGATTTGTTGAAGAATTAAGAACCAAATCCGATGCAGAACTGGCAAAAGAGCTGGTGGCTGCCAAAAAAGAACTTTTCAACCTGAGATTCCAGAACGCTACCAACCAGCTGGACAATACGGCCAGGATCAAAGAGGTCAGAAAAAATATTGCCCGTATCCAGACTGTAATGACCGAGAAGGCAAAAGCTTAAGTGGCGGAGAAGAAAGGAGTTTAGTCGTGGAAAGAAATTTGAGAAAAATGCGTACCGGTAAGGTCGTCAGCAATAAGATGGATAAAACGATCGTTGTTGCGATCGAAGAGCATGTAAAGCATCCGCTGTACAAAAAGGTCGTGAAGAACACCTACAAGCTGAAGGCTCATGATGAGAATAACGAGTGCAACATTGGCGATACCGTGAGAGTGATGGAAACAAGGCCCCTTTCCAAGGATAAGAGATGGCGTCTTGTGGAGATCGTAGAGAGAGCAAAATAATGTGTCCGGGCATGTTGTCCTGATATGCCGAGAGACTTGGAAGGAGAAATAACATGATTCAGCAGGAAAGCAGACTTAAGGTCGCTGATAACACTGGCGCAAAGGAATTGCTCTGTATCCGTGTTATGGGCGGCTCGACAAGAAGATATGCACAGATTGGTGATATTATCGTTGCTTCTGTTAAAGATGCAACACCAGGCGGCGTTGTAAAGAAGGGTGATGTGGTAAAGGCTGTTGTTGTGCGCACAGTCCATGGCGCCCGCCGCAAGGATGGTTCCTATATCAAATTTGATGAGAACGCCGCAGTGATCATCAAGGATGATAAGACCCCGAGAGGAACCCGTATCTTTGGACCGGTTGCCAGAGAGCTTCGTGACAAGCAGTTCATGAAGATCGTATCCCTGGCTCCGGAAGTATTATAGGGAGGTGCCGTATGTCAACACTGAAAATAAAGAAGGGCGATACCGTTAAGGTGATTGCCGGCAAGGATAATGGCAAAGAAGGTAAGGTAATTTCTATTGACCGCAGCAAAGGCAGGGTTCTGGTGGAAGGCATCAATATGATCACAAAGCATACGAAGCCTTCTCAGGCGAATCCCAACGGCGGTATCATTCAGAGAGAAGCTCCTATCGATCTGTCTAACGTAATGTATGTCCATAAGGGCGAGGCAACCAGGATTGGCTTTAAGTTTGAAGGCGATAAGAAAGTCCGTTATGCGAAGTCAACTGGCGAAGTGATCGACTAATTGATAGGAAGGAGGAAAAAAAGTGAGCAGACTGAAAGATCTTTACACTACAGAGATTGTAGATGCAATGACCAAGAAATTTGGTTATAAGAATATCATGCAGGTTCCCAAGCTCGAAAAAATCGTGGTCAATATGGGCGTCGGCGAGGCAAAGGAAAATGCAAAGGTTCTTGAAAATGCCGTAAAGGATATGGAGACCATAACCGGGCAGAAGGCCGTGCTTACCACAGCGAAGAAGTCCATCGCGAGCTTCAAGATCCGTGAAGGCATGAAGATTGGATGTAAGACCACACTGCGCGGCGAGAAGATGTACGAATTCCTGGATCGTCTTGTGAATCTGGCTCTGCCCCGTGTGCGTGACTTCAGAGGCGTAAATCCCAACTCCTTCGACGGAAGAGGCAATTATGCTCTTGGCATCAAGGAGCAGATCATCTTCCCTGAAATCGAGTACGATAAGATTGATAAGACCAGAGGTATGGATATCATCTTCGTAACGACAGCGAAGACCGATGAAGAAGCCCGGGAGCTGTTGACTCTGTTCAACATGCCCTTCGCAAAACAATAAGGAGGTAAATTCGCATGGCAAAGACATCTTTAAAGATCAAACAGCAGCGCAAGCCCAAGTTTTCAACCCAGGCTTATACCCGCTGCAGAATTTGTGGCCGTCCACACGCTTATTTAAGAAAGTACGGAGTTTGCAGAGTTTGCTTCCGTGAACTGGCTTATAAGGGACAGATCCCCGGCATGAAGAAGGCGAGCTGGTAAGGCTCCCGCGGGGCGGGAGCCCGAAGAATCCGCGAAGCGGATTCTTCCCCTGAACCGTCTGGTTGAACAAGAGGTCTAGATTATTAAGGAGGAAGTCATAATGACAATGAGCGATCCTATTGCAGATATGCTTACAAGAATCCGTAATGCGATCTCTGCAAAACACGATACAGTTGATGTTCCTGCTTCCAGGATGAAATTAGCAATCGCTGACATCCTTCAGGAAGAGGGCTATATTAAGAAATATGATGTGATCGAGGAAGGAAGCTTCAAGACCATTCATATTGAATTAAAGTATGGTGCCAATAAGAATGAAAAGATCATTTCCGGCATCAAGAGAATTTCCAAGCCCGGACTGCGCGTCTATGCGGGCAAGGAGGATATGCCCAGGGTGCTGGGTGGAATGGGAATTGCCATCGTATCCACCAATCAGGGCGTTATCACGGATAAGAAAGCAAGAGAGCTGGGCGTAGGCGGCGAAGTGCTGGCGTTCGTCTGGTAAAACGACGAATGCGGTGCATTCGTCGAGAAGAATTCGCTTTGTGCGAATTCTTCCTTGGAATTGAGGAGATTCGCATTACGCAGATCCTTCCCTGAAACAAAATTTTAAATCCCATAATTATTATAGGAGGTACGGGCATGTCACGTATAGGTAGAATGCCAATCGCGATTCCTGCAGGTGTGACTGTAGAAGTCGCAGAAAATAACAAAGTGACCGTAAAGGGTCCTAAGGGAACTCTGGAGAGAGTGCTTCCCGCTGAGATGACGATTACAGTAGAGGGCGATGCAGTTCATGTGGCCAGACCCAACGATCTGAAGAAGATGAAATCTCTGCACGGTTTGACCAGAAGCCTGATCCACAATATGGTGGTGGGCGTTACAGAAGGTTATCAGAAGCGCCTGGAGATCAACGGTGTTGGTTACAGGGCGGCTAAGGCAGGCAAGGTGCTTACCCTGACCTTAGGTTATTCCCATCCGGTAGAGATGACCGATCCGGAAGGCGTTGAGACAGTTCTGGAAGGTCAGAACGTCATCATTGTAAAGGGTATTGATAAAGAAAAGGTTGGCCAATTCGCAGCTGATATCAGAGACAAGAAGAGACCTGAGCCTTATAAGGGCAAGGGCATCAAGTATGCTGATGAAGTGATCAGACGTAAAGTTGGTAAGACTGGTAAGAAATAAGAGATAAGGAGAGTATGAAGATGGTTAGCAAAGAATCAAGACAAAAGGTTCGCATGAAAAAGCATTTGAGAATTCGTAACCGCTTCAGCGGCACTGCCGAAAGACCCCGTCTTGCAGTGTTTAGAAGCAATAATCATATGTATGCTCAAATTATCGACGATACAGTTGGCAATACTCTGGTAGCGGCTTCCACCCTGGAAAAAGAGGTAAAGGCCGAGCTTGAGAAGACCAATAACGTTGAAGCAGCAGCATATCTGGGAACAGTGATTGCCAAGAGAGCAATCGAAAAGGGTATCACCAAAGTTGTTTTTGACAGAGGCGGCTTTATATACCAGGGTAAGATCGCAGCATTAGCTGATGCGGCCAGAGAAGCTGGCTTAGAATTCTAAGAGAGGAGATCAAACCATGAGACGTACAATCATAGATCCGAGCCAGTATGAATTGACCGATAAGGTTGTTGCCATCAAGAGCGTTTCCAAGACGGTGAAGGGCGGCCGCAACAGGCGCTTTACCGCGTTAGTGGTAGTTGGAGACGGCAACGGCCATGTGGGCGCTGGCCTGGGCAAAGCTGTTGAAATCCCGGAAGCAATCCGCAAGGGCAAAGAGGATGCTACGAAGCATCTTGTTGAGATCGCCCTGGATGAGAATCATTCCATCACCCATGATTTCATTGGCAACTTCGGTTCTTCCAGCGTGCTTTTAAAGAAGGCTCCCGAAGGTACTGGTATTATTGCAGGAGGTCCTGCCCGTGTGGTTTGTGAACTTGCCGGGATCAAGAATATCCGTACCAAATCCCTGGGCTCCAACAACAAGCAGAACGTGGTGCTTGCGACCATCTTGGGTTTAAGCCAGCTGAAAGCTCCTGAAGAGGTAGCCAAGAGCCGTGGTAAATCTGTAGATGAGATCATTGCTTAAAAACAGGTGAGCTGGAAAGGAGAATCACTATGGCAGAGAAAAAATTGAAGATCACTTTGGTAAAGTCCACCATCGGCGCTGTACCGAAGAACAGAAAGATTGTGGAATCTATGGGGCTTCGCAAGCTGAATAAGTCTATCATCCTTCCTGATAACGAAGCTACAAGAGGACAGATTCGTCAGATTAGTCACTTAATTAAAGTTGAAGAAGTATAATTAGACAAGGAGGTGTGAGGAATGGATTTATCCAATTTAAGACCTGCTGAAGGTTCCAAACACAGCGATAATTTCAGAAGAGGCCGTGGACATGGTTCAGGCAACGGTAAAACAGCCGGAAAGGGCCATAAGGGTCAGAAGGCTCGTTCTGGAGCTCCGAGAATCGGCTTTGAAGGCGGACAGATGCCTTTGTACAGGCGTCTTCCTAAGAGAGGCTTCAAGAATAGAAACGAGAAAAAGATCATTGCTGTCAATATCAGCCAGCTTGAGATTTTCGAGAACGATACCGTGGTAGATATTAAGACCCTGGAGGAGAACGGCATCGTTAAGCTCGGGAAGTTCAGACCGGCAGACGGCGTAAAGATACTCGGAAATGGAGATTTAACCAAAAAGCTTACCGTTAAGGCAAATGCCTTCAGTGCTTCTGCAAAGGAGAAAATCGAAGCTCTTGGTGGAACTGCAGAGGTGATGTAAATGTTTAACACCCTGAAAAATGCGTTTAAAATTGTTGAAATCAGAAAAAAGTTATTATTTACCCTGGGAATGCTGGTTGTGATCCGTATCGGGTCACAGCTGCCTGTCCCCGGGATTAATACCGCTTTCTTCCAGCAGTGGTTCGCCTCCCAGGCGGGAGATTTCAGTTTCTTTAATGCGATTACTGGTGGCTCTTTTGAAAATATGTCCATCCTGGCATTGAACATCAGCCCGTATATCACATCATCCATTATCATGCAGCTGCTCACCATAGCGATACCCAAGCTGGAGGAGATGCAGAGGGATGGGAACGAAGGAAGAAAGAAGATCGTTGCCATTACCAGATATGTGACCATTGGTCTTTCTGTGATTCAGTCTGCTGCCATGGCCATCGGTTTTGGCCGTCAGGGACTGCTTACAAATTTCAATGCGCTGAGTGTTATCACAGCAATTGTAACGCTGACAGCAGGTAGTGCATTCTTAATGTGGGTAGGTGAGAGGATCACTGAAAACGGGATCGGCAACGGTATCTCCATCGTGCTGGTCATCAACATCATTTCCAGACTGCCTTCCGATATCGGCAATCTGTTCCAGAAATTCGTGATCAGCAAGTTTGATACTGCGCCGGCTACGGCGATCCTGGCAGTTGTGATCATTTTTGCGATCATCATCGGTATGGTTGTCCTGGTTATCATCCTGAACGACGGTATCCGCAAGATCCCCGTGCAGTATGCGAAGAAGATGCAGGGCAGAAAAATGGTGGGAGGCCAGACCTCCAATATTCCTCTGAGAGTGAATACTGCAGGCGTGATCCCTGTTATTTTCGCCCAGTCCATTCTGCAGTTCCCCATCATTATCTGTTCCTTTGTAGGATATCAGGGAACGGGTTTCTGGGGGGCGATCCTTGCAGGAATGAACAGCGCCAACTGGTGTAATCCCAGCAGGCCCTGGTATACCGTAGGCATGTTGGTTTATATTGTGCTGATCGTATTCTTTGCGTATTTCTATACCTCCATCACCTTTAATCCGATGATGGTGGCTGATAATATGAAAAAGCAGGGAGGCTTTATCCCCGGTATCAGACCTGGCGCTCCTACTACCGAATATCTGACCAGGGTGCTCAATTATATCGTGTTCATCGGCGCGGTAGGTCTTACGATCGTAGCTGTGCTGCCTTATATCTTTAACGGTGTGTTCGGCGCAAGCGTGTCCTTCGGCGGCACCAGCCTGATCATTATCGTCAGCGTGATCCTTGAGACCATGAAGCAGCTGGAGTCCCAGATGCTTGTCCGCAACTACAAGGGATTTTTAAATGATTGATTTATGAAATGAATATGGTAAAGATTATGCCCGAGCCACTTGAAATGGTTCGGGCGTAATTTGCCGTATGCGCCTGTGGGGCGCGGTTTCTGACGTGAGAATGCTGTAAACGGCAGCAGACCTTTTGCTGAGACCGAAAAGGTTTCAGAGAATGGAGGAGCAGGATGAAGATTATTATGTTGGGCGCGCCGGGGGCAGGCAAGGGCACTCAGGCGATCATGATCGCTGAAAAATACGGAATACCTCATGTGTCCACAGGGGATATTTTCCGCGCAAATATCAAAAACGGAACAGAGCTTGGCAGGGAAGCGAAAAAATACATGGATCAGGGTCTCCTGGTTCCGGATGAGCTGACGGTAAAGATCCTGCTGGATCGTGTGGCAAAGGAGGATTGTCAGAAGGGTTATGTGCTGGACGGCTTTCCCCGCACCATTCCCCAGGCCGAGGTGCTGGACAAAGCGCTGACCGAAATGGAGGATGCCATCGATGTGGCTGTAAATGTGGATGTGCCGGATGAGAATATCATCAGAAGGATGTCCGGAAGACGGGCGTGTCTGTCCTGCGGAGCCACATACCATATAGAGCATGTCCCCCCCAAGACGGAGGGAATCTGCGATCACTGCGGGCAGCCCCTTGTGCTGCGGGACGACGATAAGCCCGAGACCGTGAAGAACAGACTGAAGGTATATCATGACCAGACCCAGCCGCTGATCGATTATTATGCCGGAAAGGGGATCCTCCGCACTGTGGACGGCACCAGAAGCATGAACGATGTTTTTGCCGCCATTGTGGAGATCCTGGAGAAATAAAATGGCGATCACGATCAAGTCAGAACGGGAAATAGAGCTGATGCGGGAATCCTGCAGGCTGCTTGCCACTGTGCACAAGGAGCTGGAGGAGAAGATCCGGCCGGGCATGTCTACCTGGGACATCGATGAAATGGGAGAAAAGCTGATCCGCAAATTGGGATGTGTCCCCAATTTCAAAAATTACAACGGATACCCTGCAAGTATCTGTGTATCGGTGAACGAGGAAGTGGTCCACGGGATTCCCAGCAGGAAAAGGATTCTGCAGGAGGGGGACATCGTCAGTCTGGATGCGGGGCTGATCTACAGAGGATACCATTCCGATGCGGCCAGGACCCATGGGGTGGGAAAAATCAGTCCGGAGGCCCGGAAGCTGATAGATGTGACAAGAGAGAGCTTTTTTGCCGGTATAAAGATGGCGAGGGCAGGCAATCATCTTCATGACATCTCCAACGCCATTGACGCCTATGTGCGGCCCTTTGGCTATGGGATCGTCAGGGATCTGGTAGGTCACGGCATTGGGACACATCTTCATGAAGATCCCCAGATACCCAATTTCAGGCAGATCATGAGAGGCCCGAAACTCCGCGCGGGTATGACCCTGGCTGTGGAGCCCATGATCAATATGGGAAGGGCCGGTGTGGAATGGATGGAGGACGACTGGACCGTGGTGACTCAGGATGGTTCCTGGTCGGCCCATTATGAAAATACGATCCTGATCACAGACGGGGAGCCGGAGATCCTGACCACTTATTGACAGGGGGAGGACGATGACGGGAAGATTTGTAATTTCCAGGGCGGGACATGATAAGGGCAGCGTTTATGTTGTTTTGTCCTTTGACGGCCAGTTTTTTACCCTTGCAGACGGCAGGCTGAAAAAGACCGGCAGCCCGAAGAAAAAAAGAAGGAAGCATGTTCAGCTCACAGACAGCTATGTGGACCTGGAATTACAGGAGGCGCTCCGGGCAGGAATGCCTCATTTGGATGATCGGATAAAATATGCGGTAAAATGTTACAGAAAGACAACGCAAAACCAATAATGGAGGGTGTTTATGTCAAAAAGTGATGTAATTGAGATCGAGGGAACTGTTGTGGAGAAGCTGCCGAATACCATGTTTCAGGTGGAGCTTGAGAACGGACATCGCGTACTTGCACATATCAGCGGGAAGCTGCGCCAGAATTTCATCCGTATCCTGCCGGGCGATAAGGTGACTTTGGAGCTGTCTCCCTATGACCTGAGCAAGGGACGCATTATTTGGAGAGATAAATAAAAAAGTGCTTGCAATCCGAATTTTCCCGTGCTATAATGAAAAACGGTCTTTTTGAAAGGAGGATTTAAGATGAAGGTTAGATCATCAGTAAAGCCTATTTGCGAAAAGTGCAAAGTAATCAAGAGAAAAGGACGCATCATGATCATTTGTGAGAATCCCAAGCACAAGCAGAGACAAGGATAATCACCGGCCGACAGACAGATGTCAGGTGCGGGTTCTTGTCTGATCGTTATGTGCGGCTGATTCGTAGAAGTAATTTCGTCAGTTTAAATGTGAAAATAATTCTATGATTAACATAATCGGTGGGAGCATACATGCTTCCAACAAAAGACAGAGCTTGCGGGAGATTACTTGTTGATACTGTGAAGAACGGATTTCGCCCGGAGGGCGGAGGAAGCGGAGTAACAGAAAGATCGGATTTGTGTCCGGTTGGGTGAAGGCCCCAATCAATTAGTAACAATGGTGCCTGCGTGTGATCAGTGTCGGCAGAGCGGATGGCACAGGCGCAGGACAAAGGAAAATGGAGGAAATGTAAATGGCTCGTATCGCAGGTGTTGACTTACCCAGAGAAAAAAGAATTGAGATCGGCTTGACCTATATCTATGGAATTGGAAGATCAACGTCCGATAAGATCTTGGCGGCTGCCGGTGTGAATCCTGATACTCGTGTCAGGGATATCACGGATGATGAGGTCAAGAAGATCACTGAGGCCATTGAAAGCCTGGGAGTTATGGTAGAAGGTGATCTGAGAAGAGAGATCGCCCTGAACATCAAGAGACTTCAGGAAATCGGCTGCTACAGAGGTATTCGTCATCGTAAGGGTCTTCCTGTCCGCGGACAGAGAACCAAGACCAATGCAAGAACCCGTAAGGGTCCCAAGAGAACCGTTGCCAACAAGAAGAAGTAATTGAGGAAGGAATCTGGAAGAATTCCGGGCTCGGTGCGGTTTGTAACAATAGTAGCATATCATTCAAGAAAGTAGGTTAGTTTAAAATGGCAAAAAAGGTTGCGAAGAAAGTAACAAAGAAACGTGTCAAGAAAAACGTTGAACGCGGACAGGCACATATTCAGTCTTCTTTCAATAATACCATCGTTACATTGACGGATACTGAAGGAAATGCTTTAAGCTGGGCAAGTGCCGGCGGTCTGGGATTTAGAGGTTCAAGGAAATCTACTCCGTATGCTGCGCAGATGGCAGCAGAGACAGCTACAAAGGCTGCTTTGGTTCATGGACTGAAGACGGTCGATGTATTTGTAAAGGGTCCTGGTTCAGGCCGTGAGGCTGCGATCAGAGCGCTTTCTGCAAGCGGTCTGGAGGTAGTGAGTATCCGTGACGTCACCGCTGTTCCGCATAATGGATGCCGCCCGCCCAAGCGTCGTCGTGTATAATCCGTAATTCTGGATGAATTATGGGAGATGCTCCTGCCCGAAGGGAAGGATCCCGGGGAGCATGCACAATCGTTGGAAGAAAGCGCAGACAGCGATGAACGGATGACTGCGCTGTAAACAATAATTATAAGGAGAACATGAAAATGGCAGTAAATCGCGTACCAGTGTTAAAGAGATGCAGGGCTCTGGGAATTGAGCCTTCCGTTCTTGGATATGACAAGAAGTCCAACAGGAACTTTGCCCGCGCCGGCAAGAAGGTCAGTGAGTATGGCCTGCAGCTGAGAGAGAAGCAGAAGGCTAAGTTTATCTATGGCGTACTGGAGAAGCCCTTCAGGAATTATTATGAAAGGGCCGATAGAATGAAGGGTATTACCGGTGAGAACCTGATGGTGATGCTGGAGAGAAGACTGGACAACGTTGTGTTCAGGATGGGTTTTGCCAGAACCAGAAGAGAGGCAAGGCAGATCGTTGGACACAGACATGTACTGGTGAACGGCAAGCTGGTTCAGATCCCTTCCTACCTTGTGAAGGCCGGAGATGTGGTGGAGATCAAGGAGAAGGCAAGATCCCTGCAGAGATATAAGGATATCGTTGAGGTGACTGGCGGCAGACTCACTCCTGAATGGATGGACGTGGATATAGAGGGTCTGAAGGGAACCATCAAGAATCTTCCTACCAGGGAGATGATAGACGTTCCCGTGGACGAGATGCTTATCGTTGAGTTGTACTCCAAGTAATCAGAATCCTGAGCGGACGTGGTTTTCCACCGTCCGCTTATGGCGACTTTATGTAACCCATAAGCATTCGCAAAAGGAGGGTATTTGCATTGTTTGATTTTGAAAGACCGAATATTGAGGTTGCTGAGATTTCGGAAGACAAAAAATATGGAAAATTCGTAGTAGAACCACTGGAAAGAGGATATGGTATCACTCTTGGTAATTCTTTACGGAGAATCATGCTCTCCTCCCTTCCCGGCGTGGCAGTAAGCCAGGTGAAAATTGAAGGTGTGCTGCATGAGTTCAGTACCATTCCCGGAGTAAAAGAAGATGTGACTGAGATCATCATGAACATCAAGAGTCTTGCCATCAAGAACACCAGCGAGACGAATGAGCCCAAGACCGCATATATTGAGTATGAGGGAGAGGGCGTGGTAAGAGCTTCCGATATTCAGGCTGACCAGGATATTGAGATCCTGAATCCCGACCTGACCATTGCTACTTTGAGCGGCAAGGATACAAAGCTTTATATGGAGCTGACCATTACCAAGGGCCGCGGCTATGTAAGCGCTGACAGGAACAAGCATGATGACCTTCCCATCGGTGTGATCGCCATCGATTCCATTTATACGCCGGTTGAGCGCGTGAACGTGACCATTGACAATACCCGTGTGGGCCAGATCACGGATTACGACAAGCTGACGCTTGACGTGTATACCAATGGAACCCTTGCTCCGGACGAGGCTGTCAGTCTGGCGGCAAAAGTGCTCAGCGAGCATTTGAGCCTGTTCATCGATCTGTCTGAGAATGCCAAGACCGCAGAGGTCATGGTGGAAAAGGAAAACGATGAAAAAGAAAAGGTGCTTGAGATGAGCATTGACGAACTGGAGCTGTCTGTTCGTTCCTACAACTGCTTGAAGAGAGCCGGGATCAACACCGTAGAAGAACTGACCAACAAGACTTCCGAGGATATGATGAAGGTTCGTAACCTGGGCCGCAAATCTCTGGAGGAAGTGCTGGCGAAGTTAAAGGAGCTGGGTCTGCAGCTGAATCCCAGCGAGGAAGCCTGATCTGAAAGGCATCCTGAAAAGTATAACGGAAATGCGCATAGAAGGCCGTCCCCGGTAAAATCCGATGAGTGCGGGGGTGGTTCCTCTCTATATGGCATAGAAGCACCCGGTAAGTAAGTCCAAAGAGCATGGCCGGATGTCCCATGAAGGGAGAAAGGAAGATACATTATGGCAATGTACAGAAAGCTGGGAAAAAGTTCATCCCAGAGAAAAGCATTACTGAGAAATCAGGTAACGGCCCTGATCCAGCACGGCAGGATCATCACCACTGAGGCGAGAGCAAAGGAAGTTCAAAAGATTGTGGAAGGTCTTATTGCTATGGCCGTCAAGGAAAAGGATAATTTTGAGATGGTTAAGGTCTCTGCCAAGGTTCCCGTGAAGGATAAGGACGGCAAGAGAGTAAAGGAAGTTGTGGACGGCAAGAAGGTTACCAAGTTTGAGACCATCGAGAAGGAGATCAAGAAGGATCTTCCCTCCAGACTTCATGTGAGACGTCAGATCTTAAGAGTGCTCTATCCCGTAGTGGATGTTCCCAAGGAAGCAGCGGGCAGAAAGAGAAAGACCAAGAAGGTTGACCTGGTGGCAAAACTCTTCGATGAGATCGCACCCAAGTATGTGAACCGCAATGGCGGTTATACCAGGATCGTAAAGATCGGACCCCGTAAGGGCGACGCGGCCATGGAAGTTGTCCTGGAGCTGGTATAAAAGCTGAAAATGAAATCTGTAAAACAAGAAAGGATCAGCCTGTAAGGGCTGGTCCTTTTTCACGGTGAGCTATTTTTTCATATGTGAGCATCTTTCACATTGCGCCCGGGCGGCACCAGGGCTTCCACAAACTCTTCTATGGTCAGGATGCCCTCCGGCAGAGGGATCCCTTCTTTCTGCAGCTCATAAGCCAGCAGCGTCACCTGAGGGACATCCAGGCCCAGGGATTTCAGTTTTTCCACCTGGGAGAAGATCTCTCTGGGGGTTCCCTGCATGGCGATCTTTCCCCGGTCCATTACAAAAACCTTGTCTGCGTGTATGATCTCTTCCATATAATGGGTGATGAGGATGACGGTGATCTTTTCCACATCGTTTAAGGCCCGGACGGCGCGGATCACTTCCCGCCTCCCGCTTGGATCCAGCATGGCGGTGGGCTCGTCCAGAATAATGCATTTCGGATGCATGGCCAGGACCCCGGCGATGGATACCCTTTGCTTCTGCCCGCCGGAAAGCTTGTTGGGCGAGTGCTTGCGGTAAGCATACATTCCCACCGCCTTCAGGCTTTCCTCCACCCGCTCCCAGATCTCCTTTGTGGGAACGCCCATGTTTTCCGGCCCGAAGCCCACATCCTCCTCCACCACCTGGCCGATGATCTGATTGTCGGGATTTTGGAACACCATCCCGGCGCTTTGACGGATGTTCCAGAGTTCCTCCTCTTCTTTCGTATCCTTTCCGTCCACCCAGACGGTGCCTTTCGTGGGGCACAGAATAGCGTTCATGTGTTTGGCAAGGGTGGATTTGCCGGAGCCGTTGTGCCCTAAAATGGCGATGAAGTCTCCCAGCTCAATATCCAGGCTCACGTCGTCCACGGCCCGGATGGTGCCTTCCGCATTGCCCTCCTCGTCCCGTTTCACATAATCGTAGATCACGTCCAGTGCTTTGATGATTCCCATAGATATCTCCGTTTCCTGCCGCTGTTTTCGCTGCTGTAAGGTTCCCTTTATTTTACTAGAATTATCTGGCATTTACAATCCTAAAATTTATTTTATCTCTTTACGAAACCACAAATATCGGATATGATAGGAAGAGCGGGAAAAAAATGCCCTGCCGGAAAACAGCCGGATCTGAAAAGGAGCGGGAACCATGTCGATGGTGCTGGAGCATGTGAATTATGTTTATGAAGCGGATACGCCTCTGGCGCAGAAGGCGTTAAATGATATTTGCCTGGAAATCCCTGACGGGCAGTTCATCGGGATCATCGGTCATACCGGTTCCGGGAAATCCACCCTGGTGCAGCATTTAAACGGACTCATCAAGGCGGAGAGCGGTCATATTTATTTTGACGGGGAAGATATCGACGGCCCCGGCTTTGACAGACGGGGACTGCGCAGCAAGGTTGGCCTGGTATTCCAGTATCCAGAGCACCAGCTTTTTGAGATCGACGTGTTTTCGGATGTGTGCTTTGGCCCGAAAAATCTCGGGCTGCCCAAGGAAGAGGTTGAAACCCGGGCCAGGGAGGCTTTGGCACAGGTTGGCATCGGGGAAGAGCTGTACAGCATGTCTCCCTTTGAAATTTCCGGAGGACAGAAAAGACGGGCGGCCATTGCCGGGGTACTTGCCATGAAGCCCAGGGTGCTGATTCTGGATGAGCCTACGGCCGGGCTGGACCCGAGGGGAAGGGACGAGATCCTGAATCAGATCAGGGAGCTGCAGAGAAAGACCGGCATGACGGTTTTGCTGGTATCCCACAGTATGGAGGATGTGGCGGAATATGTGGACAGGATCATTGTCATGAACCGGGGCAGCGTGATGCTGGACGGAACGCCCAGAGAGGTATTCCGCCATGATAAGGAACTGGAAGAGGTGGGACTGGCCGTTCCCCAGGTCACCTATATCATGCACAGGCTAAGGGAAAAGGGTCTGGAGGTGGACGCGGACGCCACCACAGTCCGGGAAGCAGTGCAGGAGATCAAGAAAGCTTTGAAGGAGCAGGAAGGCTGAGATGTTAAGGGATATTACATTAGGACAATATTATCAGACGGATTCTGTGATCCACAGGCTGGATCCCAGGGTGAAGCTGGGGGGCACCATCCTGTTTATCCTTTCCCTGTTCTTTTTTCAAAATATATTCGGTTATCTGATCGCGGCCCTGTTTCTGGCGGTGGTCATCAGGCTTTCAAAGGTGCCCTTCCGCTATATCGTCAGGGGCATGAAGGCGATCCTGCTTCTGCTGATGATCACGGTGGTCTTTAATCTGTTCCTGACGCCGGGCAGGCCTCTTCTGGAATTTTTCGGCGGACGCGTCAGGATCACATATGAGGGCCTGAAGCTTGCGGCGTTTATGGCGATCCGCCTTTCCTTTCTGATCATCGGTTCTTCCATCATGACCCTGACCACCACGCCCAATCACCTGACGGACGGCATGGAGCGCATGATGAGGCCCCTGAAACTGATCAAGGTTCCGGTTCATGAGATCGCCATGATGATGTCCATTGCCCTGAGGTTCATTCCCATCCTGTTAGAGGAAACGGATAAGATCATGAAGGCGCAGACCGCCCGGGGAGCTGATTTTGAAAATGGAAACCTGATCCGCAGGGCGAAGGCGATGGTGCCCCTTCTGGTGCCTTTGTTCATCTCTGCCATCCGCCGGGCAAACGACCTTGCCATGGCCATGGAAGCCAGATGTTACCGGGGCGGGGAAGGGCGTACCAAAATGAAGCCTCTGATCTATCAGACCAGGGACCGGCTGGCTTATTTAAGCCTGGCAGTCTACCTGGTCTGCAGCATAGGGCTGGGGAGACTCTGAACTTGTCCGGCCTGCGTGCGGGCTTGAAGTGCAGCGAAGAAAGATCGCGGGAAGGGAAAACAGGAGGACCGCTTTATGAGAAGGATCCGGCTCACGGTGGCTTATGACGGAACCAATTATCACGGCTGGCAGATCCAGCCCAATGGAATCACCATAGAAAGCGAGCTGAACCGCTGCCTGAGCCAGCTGCTGGGGGAGCCTGTGACCGTCACTGGCGCAAGCCGGACGGATTCCGGAGTCCATGCTCTGGGGAATATCGCCGTTTTTGACACGAAGGCGCGTATGCCGGCGGAAAAGTTCCCCTATGCCCTGAACCAGAGGCTGCCGGAGGATATCCGGATCCAGGCTGCCTGCGAGGTGGCGCCGGACTGGTCCCCCAGGAAGGTTCCCAGCCGCAAAACCTATGAATACCGGATTTACAGAGCCCAGTTTCCTTTGCCCACGAAGCGGCTGTATTCCCTGTTCTGTTACCATGACCTGGATGTGGGGAAAATGCAGGAAGCGGCAAAGTACCTGGAAGGGGAGCATGATTTTAAGAGCTTCTGCCAGGCGGGAGCCCAGGTGGAAAGCACGGTGCGAACGATCTACAGGGCGGAGGTGCTGGAGGAAGGTCAGGATCTGGTGCTTCGCATCTGCGGAAACGGATTCCTTTATAATATGGTCAGGATCATTGCGGGAACCCTGATGGAGGTGGGACAGGGAAAACGCGATCCCGGGGATATGCCTGGGATCCTGGAAGCAAAATGCCGCAGCGCGGCGGGTCCCACGGCTCCTCCCCAGGGGCTGACCCTGATGAAGTATGAGTTTCTCTGAAGGTCCGGAGGCTTTGGACTTTCAGAGATTTTTCCTGCAGCGGACAAATTGCCTGAATTGCCGCCGCTCTCTTAAAATTTTTATGAAAAAAGCAAAATAAGTATTTCCTATTTATGCAATCTATGCTAAAATGGTGGCACATTGATAATGATAAGCAAAATGGATAAAAAAGATAATTAAAAGTTAAAAATGTTAACTATTTCGACGGGATTTATAGGTTCAACGCAATAAAGTTTAGACATTTTTGTTAACAATGTTAAAAATGTTAACACTGTTAACAAAGTTGGTGCCGCTAACAAAATCAACATTGCTGACAAAGTCAACAAAAAACAGCCCTTCAACAATTCCCGTAAAAAGACGGGAGACAGCCTGAGCAGGCAGAATAGGAGGAAAGATGCATTTTTTAGACAAAAGGGTTCAGGTGATCTGCGATGAGCTGAAGAAGCTGCGCACAAAGCAAAAGCACCCTGTGACGGACTGGGTGTACAAGGAAGGCTATTTTGTGCATCCTGAGGATGCGGAGGCGGACAGCGCCCCCTGGAAAGAGTTTGACGGTAAGACCATGCACTGGTACGGACCGGACCGCCATTACTGGTTTAAGGCTGCCTATACCGTGCCGCAGGAGTTTGATGGAAAGCGTCTGTGGATGCATGTGGGCACCCAGATCAAGGAGTGGGACGACGGAAAGAATCCTCAGTTCCTGCTCTTTGTGAACGGAGAAGCCGTTCAGGGAATCGACATGAACCACAAGGATGTTTTCTTAAGGGAAAAGGCGGTTGCCGGAGAAGAGCTTCAGATCGGTCTGCAGGCTTATACAGGCACCCTTCACGACGAGTTCCAGCTGCATGTATCCATGCGGGAGGTGGACGCCCTCATCGAGAAGGTTTATTATGATCTCCAGGTGCCTCTCTGGGCTTTCCCCAGGATGGACCCGGACGACAAGAACCGGAAGGATATTGAGAATGTCCTGAACGAGACGGTGAATCTCATTGATCTGCGTACCCCATATTCGGAGGAGTTTTATAAGACCCTGAAGGAAGCCTCCGATTATATTGATAAGGCTTTGTATACCGATATGGCGGGCTATTCGGATGTGATCGCCACCTGTATCGGGCACACCCATATTGATGTGGCATGGTGGTGGACCGTGGCCCAGACCAGAGAGAAGACCAGCAGAAGCTTCGCCACGGTGTTAAAGCTGATGGAGGAATATCCCAATTACCGCTTTATGTCCAGCCAGCCCCAGTTGTATTATTTCCTGAAGGAGCGCTATCCGGAGCTGTTTGAAAAGGTGAAGCAGCGGGTGGCAGAGGGACGCTGGGAGCCGGAAGGCGGCATGTGGGTAGAGGCGGATACCAACCTGACCTCCGGGGAATCCCTGGTGCGTCAGTTCATGCACGGCAAGCGGTTCTTCAAGGAAGAGTTCGGCGTGGACAACCGCATTCTGTGGCTTCCCGATGTATTTGGTTATACGGGCGCCCTGCCCCAGATCATGAAGAAGTGCGGCATCGATTATTTTATGACCACCAAGCTCGCCTGGAACCAGTTCGATAAGGTGCCCTATGACACCATGATCTGGAGAGGCATCGACGGAAGCGAGGTGCTGAGCCACCTGATCACCACCCTGGGGGTAGGCCAGCCGGTGACCAATTTCTTCACTACATATAACGGAATGCTGCATCCGGACGCCATTATGGGAGGCTGGATGCGTTATCAGAACAAGGATATCAACAACGATATCCTCATTTCCTACGGACATGGGGACGGGGGCGGCGGCCCTACCAGGGAGATGCTGGAGACCTCCATCCGTATGGAAAAGGGCGTAAAGGGAATCCCGAGGGTACGCCAGGAATTCGCCCGGGTATTTTTCGACGAATTGAAGGAGCGGGTGAAGGACAACAGACGGCTGCCTGTATGGGAGGGCGAGCTGTATTTTGAGTACCACAGAGGCACCCTTACCTCCATGGCCCGGAATAAGCGCTCCAACCGTAAGACGGAGCTGGCTCTCATGGATCTGGAGCTTCTGTCTGTGCTGGCGGCGGATCAGGTGCCCTATCCGGCAGAGGATCTGGACCGGATCTGGAAGATGGCTCTGATCAACCAGTTCCATGATATTCTGCCCGGTTCCTCCATCCATGAGGTTTATGAGGTGACGAAGCGGGAATACGCCCAGATGGCGGAATGGATCGGAAGGCTGTCCGGGGAGCGCATCCGCGCCCTGTCCGGCGAAGGCGAAGAGGTCATGGTATTGAATACCACCGGAAGCTGCCGCGACGATGTGGTGCTTTTAGGGGACTGCGGCGCGGATTACCTTTATGATGAGGAAGGAAACCGTTATC
>CANQBS010000015.1 GCA_947589075.1 uncultured Acetatifactor sp. | reverse complement strand
ACCGCGGAGGTCAAAGACGGCACTCTCGTCATCGGCACCGAGGACTCGCGCACATGGCTCGGCTTTATTTCCATATCCTTCGCAAGTCCTACGATGACGGTATATCTGCCACAGAACGAGTACGAATTTTTGGACATCAGGAGCGATACCGGCGCGGTTTCCCTCCCGAACGCCTTAACATTTGAAAAAATAAAAATTGACGGTCACACGGGCACGGTAAATTGTTCGGCAAGCGCCAGGGGCAGCATCAACATCGAGCTTGACACCGGCGCGTTGTCCGTATGCGACATCTATGCCGGGAGCATAAACCTGAAAACCGACACCGGCGTAATCAAGCTGAGCGGCGCCACCATCGCCGAAAATATCGACATTAAGACGGGCACAGGGTTCGTGAGCCTCGAAAACATCTCCTGCGGCGACCTTCGCGCCGCAGCCGACACCGGAGGGATAAAGCTTGACAGTGTCACCTGTGATGACCTTCACGCTGAAACGGATACCGGGGAAGTCGCGCTTGAAGACGTCGTCGGCACCGGAAAATTCGAGCTTATAAGCGATACCGGGTATATCGGTTTCAATGGCTGCGACGCCGCCGAGCTTTATATTGAGACCGACACCGGCAGCGTCATCGGCGAGCTTCTGACGGATAAGATATTCTTTGCGAATTCGGATACCGGACACGTTAATGTGCCGAAGTCCATGACCGGCGGCAGGTGCGAAATAAATACGGACACCGGCGATATTGAGGTGCGGGTTCATTAATAGCTATTCTTTGCACTTTAATATTTCGCAGTATAGGTGGTGTTTCTTGACAATTTCATGCTTTATGCTAATATATTATTAACATCTCCCTCAGGCCTCTGCGGAAACGCATGCACACTTGAGGGTGTTTTGTTTATTAAGGTAAACTGACTATGGCAGATTTTTGGTTTTGTTCCTCAATCTAATCATTTATCTTCCAATACCCGTATCTGTTACCACCTACACGAATAATACGTCCACGGCTGCGAAGTTTCTTCATCTCACGTTCAAGCGTCCTTTTAGGTACTTCTAATGTCTCGGCCATCTCCTGCACTGTAATAGAAGCATTTGAGCGAATCAAAGCAAGGATTCTTTCCGCCAATCCGCCATCTATTCCGTCACTTAATCCGCCACTTTGGCGGTTTGGAGTTTTAGGCTGACCTATGAGGGCACTTTCGAGTGCCGGGAAATATACTCTGATACCAGTTCCCAGTATCTCGTATCTGGGAAGCTCAGCACCCAACGCTATGCATTCATCACATATCTTCTGAATTCCCTGTCCCCAGGTTTCTATATATCCAGCTCTGTAAAATACGTTGGCAATATCAGGATTGTACGGTATGGAATCATGTGGCTGCATCAAGGTCTCCACAGTCCATCCCTCAGGAAGGATACAGCGGTTGCTTATAATAATCTGTTCTTCTTCAATCCGTATCTGTATCGGAGTCCCATACATATAACAATTGTGGGCGATGGCATTGTAAATCGCCTCACGAATAGCATTTCTTGCAAAAGGATAAGTCTCTACACGCCGGTCGTGTTCATATGTGATTTTTGCCTTCAAGTATTTAAGATAAATAAGATCCACAATCTTATCCGCCGTAGATATAAGCGAACCCTCAAGATCATCATGATATTCCACAGTTCCATGCTCACCAAATTTGCCGATTTTAACATAACTACCGACCTGCACAATACTCGGATCACCGTAGAACAACAGCACGGCTGAACGCTTCAGCTTACCGTTTGATAAAAGTTTCAGCTTGGAAAGTAATTCCTCATTTGAAATATTAAGCTCAGCCTCTGTCATCCGCTTGCTGCGAAGTGCTTCTCTCCTGAAAATCTTAAAGCTTTCATCATCCAAATCATCCACTGTAATATTATCAACGGTGACGTCTTCCCAGCGAAAACCGGTTTTCTGCATAATAAACTCCGTCAGCGCAATTCCTGTCAGCTGCTGCTTGGTGGCGCCGCTTCGGTAATGAAACTCTCCGTGATAGCTGATGGGAAATGTACTTGGCCTAATCTTTACTTCCAAATAGTCCTTCCCATCTTTCGTATGTTTATTCACATCGGCAACAATACCCAGTCCTGACTGAATCTTGTTTGGAATATCCTCCATCAACTTCTTTATATCTTTCACTCCGACCACTTTGCCGTTATCATCAACGCCAATATAAATAGTGCCGCCCTGAGCATTGGCAAAACCGCATACCCATTTCAGATATTCATCGCGCCAAGATTCTTTATACTCGATGTTTTGACTTTCCGCCATAATCAGCCCCCTATCTTTCATTCCGAAATTCACCAACATATACTCTTTGATTTCTTCATAGTTGGCTTTCTTCCCGGCATCAATCAGTTTCCTCCCGCCCATGGTGAGTTCCGCTTCCATATGCGACAGGACACCTCATTTGGACAACAGGCAAGCCACCTCGCAATTCGCTGTCCAGGGAAATTGATCCACCGCCGCAGCCCGCTCCACAAAATATCCGCTCTGCAGGAATACCTCCAGATCCCGTACCAGGCTGGTGGGCTTGCAGGAAATGTAAATGATATGCTCCACGCCGTAGCCGATGATCTTCGGCAGAGCCTTCGGATGTATCCCGTCCCGGGGCGGATCCAGAATAATGAGATCCGGCTTCTCTTCCAATTCGTCCAGCACCTTCAGCACGTCTCCCGCGATAAAACGGCAATTGGAAAGCCCGTTTGCCTCCGCGTTCATCCTGGCGGCCTCCACCGCTTCTTCCACGATCTCCACGCCGATGACTTCATCCGCCACGGGTGCCATCAGCTGGGCGATGGTCCCGGTTCCGGAATACAGATCGAAGATCATCCCTTCATCCTTTAACGCCCTCCCGGCATACTCCTGCACCGTCCGATACAGCACCTCAGCGCTGTAGGAATTGGTCTGGAAAAAGGAGAAAACCGAGATTTTAAATTCAAGCCCCAGCAATTCCTCATAAAAAAAGTCCTGTCCATATAAAATATCCGTCCGGTCGCTTTTCACCACGTCCGCGAGGGTATCGTTTACGATATGTAGAATGCCCGCGATTCTGCCGGAAAGGCAGCCCTCCCGCTCCAGGGAAAGCAGCAGCTCCCGAAACCCGTCAAGCAGCTTTTCTGTCTCTTCCTGCCCGCCGGAGCTTCCGCAATTCCAGGGGTCCTGGGAGGTGGTCACTAACGCCGCCAGGATCTCCCCGGTCTTCGACGCCTTTCTCACCAATAGATGCCGCAGATAGCCCTCATGCCTGAGTCTGTGATAATAGCTCACCTTCCGCGAAGCAAAATATTCACACACGGCGCCCAGGATCCTCCGGTAATCCTCATCCACGATCCTGCAGTCCGTTACAGTCACCACATCATAAAAGCTGCCTCTTTTATGCATGCCAAGAGAAAGGGGACCGTCCTTTACCTCGTCCCCAAAAGAAAACTCCATTTTATTGCGGTACTCATACTCCTTTGGACTGCCTTTGATGCCCTCCCAGACCCATTCCCGGTCCTGCCTGTCCAGAACGTTGTCAAGAAGCTTTTTTACCTGACCTTCCTTGATCTTAAGCTGTTCTGTATAAGGCAGGGAAAGATAGGTACAGCCTCCGCACACACCAAAGTGGGAACACGGATGCCCTGTTTCCAAAGGCGACTTTTCCATCACCTCCAACAAGCGGGCCTCCGCCTTCCCATTCCTGACCTTATTGACGAGAAGCTTCACCTTCTGACCGGGCAGGCTGTTCTTCACGATACAGGTCTCTTCCCCGACGCTCACCACGCCCTTGTTGGGGAAATCAACCCTCTGCACGACGCCTTCATATACCTGTCCTTTTTTCATAACGGCGGATATCCTTCCGATTTACTTCTCTTCACTCTCGTCTACGAAGCAATCCTCTTCTTCCTCGTCCTCGTCTTCGTCCTCAAAATCATCTTCAAAATCGTCTTCGACGTCTTCCAGATAATCCGGATTAAAATAACGGTATACAGCGTATGCGATGGCTGCCGCTGCCGCTACTGCAGCGATCACGCCCAGGACGATCCATACTGTCTTACAGCACTTTTCCTCCTCTTTCTTATGGAGAAGGTCGTTTATCTTCATCATCTCTTTCAGTTCCTCAAGCTTACTCATACTATTTCCTCCTGTTCAAAAAGTAAAAAGAAGCTGTCTTTAGGATACCACATTTTTCTCAAAATTACTACTGCCAATCTGTTTTTTTTATATTTACAACAGTTCAGCCAGCCGCAAACCTCATATCTTCTTCAGCTTCGCAAAAGACGCGTACATGATCTTCTGCCCAGCCTTGTCAAACTCCACTGTCACCTTGTAATCCCGCACATCCTTTTCCAGGCGCGTCACGGTTCCCGGACCATATTTGATATGGCTGACCCGGTCCCCCTCCTTATAATCCACTGCGGCGGGAGCCTGATAAGGCATCCCCTTTGTGACGCCCGCCAGCTGGTTCAGGCTTCCCATCCCCTGGGCGATAAAAGGCTTTTCCCCTTTTGCCGCAGGCTTCCTGCCGGCAAGGGATGCCTTCGGGCGGAAGTCAAAAACATCCTCCGTCAGGCGAAGGGAGCCTAATTTCCCGCTTCCCTTTTCATACCCGCCTCTGCTGCCCCGTCTGTCATAATCTTCCCGGCTGTCATAATCTTCATCCGGATCCCCGGTCTGAAAGCTCCAGCGCCTTGGAACAGCCTTTTCGCAGTCCAGAAGCTCCTCCGGGATCTCCTTTACAAACCTGCTCACGGGATGATACTGGGTCTCCCCCCTGATCATCCTGCTCTTTGCCGCCGTCAGGGTCAGCCGATCCATTGCCCTGGTGATTCCCACATAGGCCAGCCTCCGCTCCTCCTCCAGCTCGGCAGTATCATCCGCACTGATGGACATATAGCTGGGGAAAAGCCCGTCCTCCATGCCTGCCATATAGACGCAGGGAAATTCCAGGCCCTTCGCGCTGTGAAGGGTCATCAGAAGCACCCTGTCGGCGCTGCCCTCCACATTGTCAATATCCGCCACAAGAGCAACCTCCGCAAGGAATTCCGTCAAGGTGCATCCGTCATGGGCTTCCTCATAGCCCGCCGCCTTGCTGATAAGCTCCTCCACATTGGCATAACGGTCCTCCGCCCCTTCGTCATCCGTGCTCTCCAGATATTCTTTGTAGCCGATCTTTTCCAGGATATCCCTGATCAGGTCTGCGATCCCCATATACTGCGCCTTGCTGCGGAAGGTCTGGATCAGGGTCACAAAAGGATCGATCCTGGAAACCGTTCTTCCCATATCCATGATATTATCCGCATCCCGCAGGGCATCATAAAAGCTGATGTCACGCATTTCGGCATAATCCTCCACCCTGGCTATGGTGGAAGGACCGATACCCCGCCTGGGAATATTGATGATACGCTTTGCCGCCAGGTCATCCCTTCCGTTGTCTATGGTCTTTAAATAGGCCAGGATGTCCTTGATCTCTTTTCTGGCATAGAAATTGACTCCCCCCACCACATCATAGGGAATCCCCTCCTGGACCATGCGTTCCTCCAGAAGTCTCGCCTGGGCGTTGGTCCGGTAAAGCACGGCATAATCGCCGTATTTTCCCTTTCCTTTTCCTGCAGCGGAAGCAATCTGCGCCGCGATGTAATCCGCCTCCTCATAGGCGGTGTCAAACTGCCTGAAACACACCCTGTCGCCTGCGCCCTTCTTGGTCCAGAGAGCCTTTGCCTTCCGTCCCCTGTTGTTCCTTATCACCGCATTCGCCACATCCAGCACATTGGCGGTGGAACGGTAATTCTGTTCCAGCTTGATCACCTTTGTATCCGGGTAGACCTTTTCAAAATCCAGGATATTGCGGATATCCGCCCCCCTGAATTTATAGATGGACTGATCATCGTCCCCCACCACACAAAGATTGCGGTATTTTCCCGCCAGCAGGCGGATCAGTTCAAACTGGGCGCGATTGGTATCCTGGTATTCGTCCACGCTGATATACTGGAAACGGTCCTGATAATTTTCAAGCACCTCTGGACAGGCCTTGAAAAGTTCCACTGTTTTCATGATCAGATCATCGAAATCCAGAGCGTTGTTCTTCTTCAGCTGATCCTGGTATTCCTGATAGACTTCCCCGATCTTCTTTTTGGAGAAATCTCCCATGTTCTGCATCCGGTATTCCAGGGGATCCACCAGCCTGTCCTTGGCGGAGGAGATGGCGTTCATAAAATCCCTTTCCCGGATCTGCTTGTTGTCGATGCCGAACCTTTTGCAGATATCCTTGATCAGGCTCTTCTGGTCATCCGCATCGTAGATCGTAAAGCGATTGTCAAAGCCCAGCCGGTCGATATGCCTGCGCAGGATCCTGACACAGGTGGAATGAAAGGTGGAGACCCAGATCTGCTCCGATCCGAAGCCCACCAGCTGATCCACCCGCTCCCGCAGCTCCTCAGCCGCCTTATTGGTAAAGGTGAAGGCCAGGATATTCCAGGGATTCACGCCCATTTCCCGGATCAGGTAGGCGATCCTGTGGGTCAGCGCCCTGGTCTTGCCGCTTCCGGCTCCTGCCAGCAGAAGCAGCGGTCCCTCTGTTGTAAGGACCGCCTCCTTCTGTTCCCGATTTAAAGTATCATATATACTGCTGCTCATAAAACCTCGCTGTCACACATTCTTTGTAAGATAAGATCCTATTGGATGTCGCTGTCATCGAAGACATCCCCGCACTCAGGGCAGAACTTGGGCGGATGCGCCGGATCCTCCGGCTCCCAGCCGCATTTATCACAGCGATAGACAGGGGCTCCCGCAGGTCTTCTGGCGCCGCACTCCATGCAGAACTTTCCCTGGTTTACCGTTCCGCATTTACAGGTCCAGCCTGCGTTCTCAGGCTTTTTGGCGCCGCACTCCATGCAGAACTTCCCTCTGTTGTCCGTTTTGCCGCAGCTTTCACAGGTCCATCCTGCGCTCTCCTGTCCGGCTCCCTTGGGTTTCATGGGAGCGAAGCCCATCTGCTCCGGAGTCGCCGCCTGGGTCTGCTGCTGACCTCCCATGGCGAAAAGCTGCCCGGCGTTTATGCCACCAGCCATATTTGCCATGTTCATACCGGCGAAGGCCATCATGGGTCCCGTCGCCTGGTTGGAAGCCGCCGCCTTCATGGCCTCCGCCTGGGCAGCGGTAAGGGTTGCAGCCGCCATATTGGAGTTGCGCAGAACAGCCGTCTTCTGCAGCTCCTTGATCATCTTCTCATCCTCTTCGGACGCGTTGACGCTGCGGATGCTCATGGACACGATGGCGATGCCCCGAAGCTTCTGCCATTTTTCACTGAGCTCCTGATTCAGGATCTCCGCCATCTGCGCGCTGTGGGCGGGCACCGCGCTGTAACGCACTCCCATGCCGGAGATGGCGGCCAGGGCAGGCTGCATGGCTGTCAAAAGCTCCGCCTTCAGCTGCCCCATCATCTGGGATTTCTGATAACAGTCCGCCACATTGCCGCACACGTTTTTATAAAAAAGGAGCGGATCCATGATACGGAAGGAATATTCTCCGTTGCACCGGATGGAAATATCCACGTCCAGACCGATGTTAGCATCCACCACCCTAAAAGGGATGGGCGTCGCCGTACCGAAAAGGTTGCTCATATTCTCCTTGATGTTAAAGTAATAAACCCTCTGATCCTTGGCCGCAGAGCCGCCGAAGGTAAACCGCTTTCCCACCGCGGCAAAGGTATTCTTGATGCCTTCCCCAAGGCTTCCGGAAAACAAGCTGGGCTCCGTAGAAGCGTCATATACAAATTCTCCTGCGTCCGCACAGAACTCCACCACCTGACCCTGATCCACAATGATCATGCACTGTCCTTCATTGACCGCTATAATGGAGCCGTCGGAGATGATATTATCACTTCCCCTGTTGCTTCCCCTGCCGTTCATGCGCTTTCTGCCCTTAACCGCCAGAATGTCGTTGGACAGAGAATCACAATAGAAATATTCCCTCCACTGATCTGCCAAAAGACCGCTTATGGCCTCCTTTGCAGCTTTGATCAAACCCATAATCCTTTCCCTCCTTCAATTTGTTTTTCCGTATTTGTTTTTTACTGTTTTCCACACTTTTAACCTTTTCCATTCACTTTTCCATTGTACCAAATTTTAAGGATTCTCTCAACCTCTTTTTCTGAAATTCTGTAACAGTTCAGCCAGTCGCCTGATTTGATGGGAAATCGTGCTTGCACGAATTTTCCATCATGTCTGGCGACTGAGGGAGCGCCATTTAATGAGCAAAGGTAGTCGCGCAGCGACGGAAAGCGCGTAAGCGCGGCTTTGCGAATGGCGCGGCTGAACTGTTACGAAATTCTCCTAACCTCTTTTTCTGAAATATTCTTTACAAAGACCCGTATTTGATTTAAACTTACACTATATGATTTCATTCTTATCAGGAGGAAAGCTTCCGATCCGGAAAGGCTCTGAAAGTCCCCGTATCGGCGGCGCATAAAATATTATGGGAAAAAAGGCTACGAAAGCAGCTGACAATATGTACTATCTCGCCCGGTCAGAGGCGGCACAGAACAATCCGGATCTTAGCAGCAGGGAAAAGGCTGCGGAGCTCATCGGCATAGACCGCACAAGACTTGCCAGGATCGAACTGGATACCATTCTGCCTTATCCGGAGGAGGTAAAAGCGATGGCTGAGGTCTATAACACGCCGGAACTCTGCAACTCCTACTGCGCCAGAGAATGTCCCCTGGGAAAGAATACCGTAAAGGAAGTCCAGATGGACGATTTCGATCGTCTTTCCCTGAAAGTTCTGGGCTCCTTAAAGGATATTGACTCCCTGCGCATGTCCCTGATCGCCATTTCGGAGGACGGCGTGATCGATGAAGCGGAACGCCCCGCCTTCCAGAAGATCCTGGAATCCCTGGAAAAGATCAGCAACAACGCCAACGCTCTGAAGCTCTGGGCCATTAAGAATATTCACATCAGGGAATGATCCCCGGCTGCTTTCCTATCAAGGGATAATCCCCTGCTGCTTTCCTGTCAGGAGATCGTCCCCAGCTGTTTTCACGCTTCATAAGAACCCTTCGAATCTCATAAACATATATTACAGCATCGACAATTGATTGGAGGATCTTATGAAAAAAAGATTGTTTGTGACCGCGTGTGCTTTCGCCCTGCTCGTTTCCCTGCTGGCAGGCTGCGTCAAAGACAAAGACGGCGCATCGGGGCTGACCGAAATAACCCTGAACGAGGTGGCGCACTCCATCTTCTACGCCCCCATGTATGTGGCCTTTGAGGAAGGCTACTTTAAAGAGGAGGGGCTGGACGTGGAACTGGTCACCGGCTTCGGAGCAGACAAGACCATGACGGCAGTGCTGACGGGAGAAGCGGATATCGGTTTTATGGGGAGCGAAAGCACCATCTATACCTATGCCGGAGGAACCCAGGATTATGTGGTGAATTTTGCCCAGCTGACCCAGCGGGCCGGGAATTTCCTGGTGGCAAGAGAACCCGTGGAAGATTTCACCTGGGATATGCTGAAAGGCAGGGACGTGCTGGGAGGCAGGGCAGGCGGAATGCCTGAGATGGTTTTTGAATACATTCTGAGGAAACACAGCATCGATCCCGCAGAAGTGAAAATCGATCAGAGCATTGATTTCGGGTCTACCGCTGCTGCCTTTTCCGGCGGGCAGGGGGATTTCACGATTGAATTCGAGCCCCACGCCACCTCCCTGGAGGAAAAGGGGGACGGTTACGTGATCGCTTCCTTAGGAGAGGATTCCGGCTATGTTCCCTATACAGCCTTTTCAACCCGAAAAAGCTTTCTGGAAGACCATCCGGACACGGTTCAGGCCTTCACCAACGCCCTCCAGAAGGGTATGGACTATGTACAGGACCACACTCCCGAAGAGATTGCCAGGGTGATCGCTCCCCAGTTCGAAGGAACCAGCCTGGAAACCCTGACCACCATTATAAAGCGTTATTATGATCAGGACACCTGGAAGGATAATCTTATCTTTGAGGAAAGCGCTTTCTCGCTTCTGCAGAATATTCTGGAGGATTCCGGCGTCCTGGAGGAAAGAGTTCCCTACTCCGACCTGGTCAACACGGATTTTGCCAGGAAGGCGGCATCCGGTTCTTAAGCATATGTCATGCAGATAAAAAGGTACGGCTCTCCACAGCCGTACCTCTTTGTTTTCATATCTTTATCTCATCCATTCCTCTTCCTTTATAAATTGGCCTTGATCTTTTCAATCATTTCAGCGTATTCTTCCTCGGACAGATATACCCTGCCGGGATTCATCTGGAAGGTTCCGCCCCATTCGTCTCCGCCCTCATATTTCGGCACCAGATGCATATGCAGATGGCATCCCGTATCCCCGTATGCCCCGTAATTCACCTTGTCCGGATGAAAGGCCGCGTGAAGCGCCTTTGCGGCCCGCACCACATCCGCCATGAAAGCATTTCTCTCCTCTTCGCTGATATCCACGATCTCGCTGACATGATCTTTATAAGCCACGATACATCTGCCGGGCTTGCTCTGCTCCTTAAACAGGATCAGGCTGCTGACATTCAGATCGCAGATAAAGATTCCAAACTTTTCAAGCAGTTCCCCTCTCATACAATAGCCGCAGTTCACATCTTTCATTTTAAAATCCCTTCCTTTCCAGAATCCTCTCAAGATTCTCCGGTCTTGTATTTAAAACCAGCTCTTCCGGGAAATCTGTCTCCGAAAGCAGCTTTAAGGTTTCCTCAAAATGTCCAATCGTATCGCAGATATGACTGTCCGTTCCAAGAAGGACGGGCGTCCTGTGCTTCGCGCAAAGCGCAAGCAGTTCCAGAATATTCTCCCTGCCGCCCTTCCTGGCGGATTTCGGGTGAAGGGAAGCATTGTTGATCTCTATAGCCACCCCTTCCTCCTTTGCCGCCAGCACGATCTCCTCCCGGTTTAAGGGATATCTGGAATCATCCGGATGCCCAAGGATCCGCACAAAGGGATTCCTCATAGCCCGGACAGAGGCGGCTGTGTTTTCCGCCATGGTGCCGGGAGCCACACAAAGGATATGCATGCTGGCTATCACATAGTCCAGCTTTTCCAGAACGCTGTCCTCCAGATCCAGGCGCCCCTCGTAATCCATGATATTCGCTTCCGCCCCACACACCAGGCGCAGCTCCCCGTATCTTCTTGGAATACATTTAAAATTACGGAAATAAATGGCGTCAGGACCTCCCGGCATTCCGGGACCATGATCGCTCATCCCCAGGATACTGAGACCTTCCGCCTTTGCCGCCGCAATATTCTCATGAAGCGTGCTGTAGGCATGTCCGCTGGAGATCGTGTGGGTATGCAGATCCATACAAAGCTTCATGGCATCAATCCTTCTTTTCCTGATGATGGCCGCCCTTGCCCTTCGCATCATGATTCAGCTCGTCCACCATCTTCTCGATGATCATTTTCTTCACATAGACATCAAAGCTCAAAAGACAGATAAAGGAAAACTTCCTTAAAAAATCAGCGTTTTCCTCAGGCGCATCCTGGAAGGTCTCCTCCGATTTGCGGAACTTCTCCGCCACGTCCGCCTTCAGGAGCTCTACCTGCTCCTTCTCCATACTGAACACTTCTTCGTAAATGCTCTCCAGGTTAAATTCCTGCCCCTTCTGGAAAAAATGCTCCGTAATGGGGCGCAGAAGGGTCTGGATATCATTGATGGACAGGATCCCTTTATAATAATAAATCAGGATCAGGAGCATGACATGTTCTTTAGAATATTTCTTTTTCACCGGCGGCGGCAGCAGATCGTTTTTAGCGTAGTTGTTGATCATGGTCTTGGTCAGGACCCTGTCCTCCCCGGGATAGCGCATAGAATGACGCAGCCTTTCATCCATAAAAGTCGTTACCTGATCCATGTACAGATCAATATTTGGAATATCGGAAGCCTTGATATACTCGATCCGGCTCAGGCTTTCCAGTATGCTGTTCAATAAATTCTCCGTATCAATCGTCATTTTTGCATCCTCACTTCCAGATTTCGCTTGGCGTTTACATATAACATTATATAGTATGAAAAACTACATGACAACTACTTTCTTATTTTTTCTTCCATTTTTCCTGATTTTTTTGTTTACAGTGTTTATAACATATGTTAAAATAAAAAAGCAGGGCAGTAAAATTTTACAGCATAAAAGCAGAAAATGAGGTGACCTTTCAAAATGAACAAAAAAATTAAGACTGAATCTGTAGACAGCCTGTTCGATGCTATATTAACTTTGAAAAGCCGGGAAGAATGCTATATATTTTTTGAAGATTTATGTACCGTGAATGAGCTGCTTTCCCTCTCTCAGCGTTTTGAAGTCGCAGCCATGCTGAAGAATGGTAAAACCTACCTGGAAATTGCGGAAAAAACCGGCGCCTCCACTGCTACCATCAGCCGTGTGAACCGTTCCCTGAATTATGGCAACGACGGCTATGATATGGTTTTTGAAAGATTGAGTGAATAGGAAGAACGTCTTAGACAGATCATAACGTGCGCTGTCAGATCATAATGTGCGCCGCCGGGCGCGCTGACGGGAAAGAAGGGGCTGCCGATAACAGCCCCTTCCATTTTTATCATCATATATCACCCTTCTGCCGGACCCCGGTCTTCCTGCTGATCTTCTGGCTGATCTTTCCGCTGATCCTCCTGCTGACCTTCCTGACGATCTTCCTGCCTTCCTTCCTGGCGCTGCTCTTCCAAATGCCTGTCCTCGGCATCCTTCCTGAGCACCTCCATGATTTTCTGTTTGATCTCACCGTTAGAGGCCGTCTCACCGGAAGGCGTCTTTCTGCCTAAAACAGGCCTTCTGTCAGAATGATCCTCTTCCGTGTCGGCCGCAGGCAGGTCCATATTGCATCTTCCCTGAAAGACAGCATTCTCATCAATGACAATGACCCTGGTAGTCACATCTCCTGAAACCCTGGCTGTTGCAGTCAATTCCGCTCTCTCAGGCGCAGTGACGTTCCCCAGTACCTCTCCTCCCAGGATCACGGCTTCCGCCGTTACATCTCCGCTGATCCGGCCGGCAGAGCCCAGGATCAGCATACCGGTCACTGTGACATTACCGTTCACATTTCCGTCCACCCGGGCAGAACCCTCCGCATAAAGGCTTCCCTGCAGATCGGAACCGGGGCCCAGCATCGTGGTAATCTTCTCGCTTGTATTTTCATTTCTTCCAAACATCTGTATTTTCTCCTTCCCGGACTGACTCAGCCGCTGATGGACAGCATACTCATGGGATCGATATACGCCCCATCCTTCATGATCTGATATCCGAACCTCGTATTCTTGGAACCTATGACAAAAATCGTGGTGCCATGGGCCACTTCATCCCCAAGCTTCACAATGACATCCCCCTGATTGCGGTAGATCGTGACATAACCGTTTCCGTGATCCACCCACACATTGTGGCCGTATTCCCCGTCGTCGTTGATGGCAGTCACAACTCCGCCGGCAGTAGCCGCCACCGTAGCCCCTGCGGAAGCCTTAAAGATACAGATCTCCTCATTGGAGCTGTTATCAATGGAAGCTGAACCGGTCAGGGGATACTCGGAAGGGATCTTCTGGTTCTCCAGGATCGCCGTCAGGGTTTCTTCGTTTTGTGTCTTCTCGTTGACTGTATCGCTCAGCACCGCTATATTGGAATTCAGATTCTCGATCAGAGTCTCCATCTCCTTAATCTGTCCCAACAGCTCCTGCCTTTTCTCTTCTGCCTGTTTTCTTTCCGTATCGATCTGATCTGCAAGGGAAGCGTTCTCCGCCTCCAGCCTTTCGATCACCGTCTGCTGTGCTTCCGTCTTCCGGTTCACGAATGCATGTATCCTGCCCTCATTGATAAAATACCCGATAACCGCGCCGGCCAGCACGCAGCCTGCAATGATGAGTATCTGCAGAAGCCAGGGCCTGATCCGGATCTGCTTCGCCTGAGCGTCCGCCGCATCCGACGTTACAATGATGACATGGTTCTTCCTGTTTTGCTTATGTTTTCTTCTCTCCATGAACAAAATCACCTCCGGTAAATGAAACCAAGCATTTTCATTTTACCACAGGTGATCTTGTGAATCAATGCGATTTAATATTTTTGTAACATTTGTTTTCTTCCCTTTCCTTCAATTCGTCAAACTGCCGGAAAAGGCTTTTATTATTTGTTAAAAACAACGAGGAAAAAGGGGCTATTATCATCACACCTTTAACGACATATCCCCCGGCCGGATCCAGCCTTTCTTCCTCATCAGCTCTGAAATAATAAAAGAAAGGAGCCCGGGAAGCAAAAAGTGCATCACCAGGATCAGACCCAGAGCCTGAAGGCTTCCCATTCCGCCTTCCACCATGGAACCATAGGCGGCGAACTGTCCCACAAAGCCTGCGGAACCCATTCCGGAACCTACCGGAGTGCTGGTCATGTGAAGCAGGGCCGAGGCCACGGGTCCCAAAATCGCGCTGGACAGGATGGCCGGAAGCCAGATGACCGGCTTTTTCACAATATTAGGGACCTGCAGCATGGAAGTGCCGACGCCCTGTGCCACCAGACCTCCCATTTTATTCTCCCGGAAGCTGGCCACCGCAAAACCCACCATATTGCAGCAGCAGCCCACCGTGGCCGCGCCTGCGGCGAGTCCGCTGATGCTCATGGAGACTCCGATAGCTGCGGAGCTGATGGGCAGCGTCAGGATCATACCCATCAGGACAGATACGGCAATTCCCCCAAGGACAGGATGCTGTTCCACATTGATATTGACCAACATTCCCAGCCAGCCCATAAAAGCGGAAATGGGCGGGCCAGCCACAAATCCCACAGCGGCGCCCGAAAGGATGGAGACCAGCGGCGTCACGATGATATCCACCTTTGTCTTGCCTGCCAGCAGTTTTCCCAGCTTGATCGCAACAATCGCTGCAATGAACGCCCCCAGAGGCTCCCCCGGGGAACCCAGCTTAAAAGCTTCCATAGCAGTCACGCCGGGCCAGGCCCCTATCATGCCCGCTACTGCGGCGGATACCGTCACCAGAGGTCCCTGCCTGAACTTACAGGCCACTCCCACGCCAATGCCGGCGCCGGTCAGGGTCTTTGCCACATTGCTGATGGCCGTAAGGTAAGCTCCAGCCTCTCCTTCCAGGAGACTTCCGACCTGCGCTATGATGGTACCGATGATCAGAGTGGAAAATAATCCCAGAGCCATTCCGCTTAGCCCATCAATAAAAATTTCATTCAGCCATTTTTTGATCAGTTTCATTTTAACACCTTCTTACTTATCTCTTCCCGCCAAAACAGATCTGTTTTTCACAGGAAAATTATTTTTCTGTACATTATCACAATTTATAAAATAAATCAATAGAAACACTTTACTTTTTTCGAACCTTGTGTTATTCTAGCTATGTTGCAAAAATTGCGGCAAAAATGGCAGCAAGAGACTGCAGGATTGATTCTATTTTGGAGGTAGTACAATGAACAAAGGTACAGTAAAGTGGTTCAACAACCAAAAAGGCTACGGCTTCATCTCTGACGAAGGAGGACGCGATGTATTCGTACACTATTCCGGCTTGAACATGGAAGGCTTCAAGACTCTGGAAGAGGGCGCAGCCGTTGAGTATGAAGTAGTAAATGGTGAAAAAGGACCTCAGGCTGTCAACGTAACGAAGTTATAAGGGATGAGCTGAGAGTGGGGGCTGTATGCCGGAAGGTATACAGCCTTTTTACGTTTCAGCGGTTCTCTCCCTTTCCTTCAACCGGTCCAAGTCTTTTAACCCCTTTTTTCTTCCGCCTTCTCTTCCTGACTGCTTTTCAGAAATTCCAGCACCTGCATAAAAGGCATCTGGCCGCCGAACAGATCCAGGGCACTTCCTATGGTAACGTTCACTCTTCCATTTCCCAGCTGTCTGATCAGTTCAAGATCCTGAAAGCTATGTACTCCTCCGGCATATGTGACAGGCTTTCCCTGCCAGCCGCCCAGAAAGTTCACCAGATCCCGCTGGATTCCGCTGTTCTTTCCTTCCACGTCCACAGCATGGATCAAAAACTCGTCGCAATAATCTTCCAAACGTTCCAGAAGTTCTAAACATACTGGCTCATGAGTTATCTTCTGCCACCTGTCCGTCACGATATAATATCCCTTTTCCGTTCTGCAGCAGCTCAGATCCAGCACAAGACGGGATCTTCCGACTGAATCTGCCATCCTGGACAAGCGGTCATAATGAATCCTCCCGTCCCGAAATACATAAGAAGTCACAATAACATGAGAAGCTCCTGCATCCAAAAATTCAGCGGCGTTTTCCGGTGTGATCCCTCCGCCTGCCTGAAGACCTCCGGGATATGCCCTGAGAGCATCCAGGGCCTGCGCCTTTGTTGCCTCATAATATTCGCTGTCCCGGGAATTTAAAAGAATGACATGCCCTTTCCTGATCCCGTATTTCCTGTAAAGCTCCGCATAAAAGGATGCATTCCGACCGGACACGAAATTTTCCACAGCCTCATCCTTCTGATCCTGCAGGCTTCCCCCCACGATCTGTTTCACCCTTCCGTTATGAATATCAATACATGGCCTGAACTCCATCCCTGCATCCTCTCTTTTTCATCAAACTTTCCGGCATTTCTCCGGGCTTTCCAGATTTCCAGCTTTTATCATATTATCATATAATAAATATTTTCCCTTGTACAGCATATTTTCTATGCATCTTTCTCTGAAAGGAAATTTTTTGAAAAAGATGAAACTTTTCATAGTATAAATCAAAGGGCATTACACATAATATCAGCAGAATCAGGTACTGAAGGGCAAAATTTCTTCAGTCTGGGTTCTGTTTTTATGGTTCCATTATTCTAGTTTCATTGTTCCAGCTTCATTATTTTAGTTTTCAAGCGGTTAAACCGAGTAAGGAGGACATTATGAAAAAAGGAAAAAAGCTTCTCGTGCTGGGTCTTATTCTGACTTATGTATGTCTGGCTGCAGCCTGCAGCACGAAAAACAACTCTGCAGACGGCGGTAACGGAAGCAGCCTGGCCGGAAACAATTATGGTTCCAGCAGCGTCGGAGCTGACAGCTCTTCTTCCAACGATGCCGCAGAAGGCATGGACGGCGTAAACCAGGATTCCACCACCGGCAACAGCGGTCTTTTGGGAGATGCCGGCGAAATCGTGGGCGGTGCCGCCCGGGACATCGGAAACGCCATAGGGGATGCTGCAAACAACATTGGAAACGATATGTCGAAATAAATAGTTCGTCAAAATAAAAAGAGGGCCTCCGCCCTCTTTTTATCATCCTTCAATGATCTTGCCTTCCCTGTAAGCCTCCAGAAGCTTCTCCAGATAATAAATGCTTTCTCTGATCTCCCTGCCGGTATCGGTATCCGCTACAAGCCTTCTGTTATAATAATTCTCCACCACAATGGAATCCGAAATGATATCCGATTCCTTCCGCACCGCAGCTTCCTTGGATTCAAAGGGCTCGTGGGCCACCAGGCGCATCCCGTGGGAATTGCATACCAGGGTATACCCGGCGATCCCCGTCTTCTTCTGGTAGGCCTTGGAAAAGCCGCCGTCAATGATCAACAGTTTGCCGCCGCATTTGATGGGGGACTCCCCATGGATCTGCTCCACCGGAACATGTCCGTTCACAATGTGGGCGCCCTCAGGATCCAGTCCGAATTCTTCCAGGATACGGTTTACCACTTCTTCCTGCTCCAACAGGCGGTAATAGCTGTTCTTTTTTTCCTGGTGAGTGACGGGATCTTCTATAAAATACCGTTCAAAGGTGGTCATCTTCTCTTTTCCGAACACAGGCGAGCCGGCCCCTGTCCAGATGTACCACATCATATCCTGTCCGTCCAGCTTGGTGGAAGCATCCTTGGAATAATATCCCTTTCTGGCGTATTCCTCCAGGATGTCATATAGTGCCTTGCCGCAATATTCCTTTCCGAACACGTTCACCCTGGCAAAGCTGCCGTCCTCGTTCATAGGAACGCAGCCGTGATACAGAAGATTCCCGTTGTAGATCTTATACATGCCTCCCTTGGAAAAGAGGAAGCGCACATGCTTCTGCAGCTTCTCGCAGCGCATAAAGGCCTGCTGAAGCCTGAGCATCACCCGAAGCTCCTCTTCCGTCAGCTCATAAGGGTTCTTTGGATTTACCGTGGGGAAATCCATATCCTTCATGGGATAAACATGCCCGTCCACCGTCACGGTTCCCTTTTCAAAGTCCAGGTAGTTTAACAGCATCCGGCTTTCCATGCCGAACTCCGGATGGCGCATGATCACCTGTCCTTCCAGCTTAAACTGCAGCATGGATATGGCCTTGTGCATTTTGGTGTCCAGGCTCAGATCCTTTGTATTATAATCCGTATTATATTTGATGGTAAAAGCATCGCAGTTGGTATCGCCGTAGGTCTCTAAGGCAAAGGTGGCAAGGGGAAGCAGATTAATGCCGTATCCGTCCTCCAGGGTAGCGAGGTTGCCGTATCTTGCCGCCATCCGTATTACCGTGGCGATACAGGCAAGGCTTCCGCTGGCAGCTCCCATCCAGACGATATCGTGATTGCCCCACTGGATATCCACGGAATGGTAGTCGCAGAGGGTATCCATGATGATATGGGGACCGGGTCCCCTGTCATAGATATCGCCCACGATGTGAAGGTGGTCGATGACCAGCCTCTGGGCCAGATGCCCCAGGGCAATGATGAACTCCGGCGCCCTGCCGATGCGGATGATGGTATGGATGATCTCGTTATAGTAGGCCTCTTTATCCTGAAGCTCCTCTTTTTCCGTGATCAGTTCCTCGATCACATAGGCGAAATCCTTTGGCAGAGCCTTGCGCACCTTGGAACGGGTATATTTGGAAGAAACCCTCTTGATGATCTGTACCAGCCGATGGAGAGCGATCTTGTACCAGTCCTCCAGGTTGTCCTCTTCCTTCTGGATGATCTCCAGCTTCTCCTCCGGATAATAGATCAGGGTCGCCAGGCTTTTTTTATCCTTGCTGCTGATGGTATTGCCGAATTCCTCATCGATCTTGCGGCGGACAGAGCCGGAGCCGTTCTTCAGGACATGATTGAACTGCTCATATTCCCCGTGAATGTCCGTCAGGAAATGTTCCGTCCCCTTCGGCAGATTTAAGATCGACTGGAGATTGATGATCTCCGTTGAGGCGGCAGCAATGGTTGGATACTGCTGCGCCAGGCTTTTCAGAACCACTAACTCCATTTCTTCCATAAATTTCTCCATTCCCGGAAAATTCCGGCCCCTCTCCGATCCGCGTATTCTTTGCTCTGTTTATTATGACCCGTTCATTATAACCTTTTCATTATGACCGGATGCGCTTGAACAGGAAGCCTGAATCGTCGATTCCTGTCAACCGTTCATTATGGCAGGATACAACCGGATACACTCACTTGAAAAAGGATACTGAAACAATACCTGTCAGCCGATCACATCGCTCATATCGTACAGACCAGCGCCTTTCCCTGCAAGGAACTTCGCCGCCTCCACAGCCCCTTTGCCGAATACGGCGCGGGAATTGGCAGTATGGGAAAAAGTGATCACCTCGTCTTCTCCCGCGAAGATCACATCATGCTCTCCCACAATGGTGCCGCCCCGCAGGGCGCTGATGCCGATCTCCTTCTCCGGCCGCTCCTGTCTCCTGCCGCTTCTGTCGTAAACATATTCATATTCATTGCCAAGGGCGTCGTTGATGGAATCCGCCAGGGCAATAGCTGTTCCGCTGGGAGCGTCCAGCTTCCTTCTGTGATGCTTCTCCACGATTTCCACATCGAAGCCCGCATTTGCCAGGACAGCCGCTGCTTCCTTCAAAAGCTTGAGCAGCAGATTGATCCCCAGGGACATATTGGCCGATCTTAAGACCGCCACCCTGTCCGCAGCCTCCTTCACCCTTGTAATCTGTTCAGGACTTAAGCCTGTGGTGCACAGCACACAGGGAAGCCCTTTCTCCACACAATAATCCAAAACGCCGTCCACCGCAGAGGCCGTAGAGAAATCGATCAGGCAGTCCGCCTCCACGCTGCAGTCACCGAGGCACCCAAATACCGGATAAGGGTTATGTCCGTCATCCCTGGTATCCACCCCCGCTGCGATCTCCACTTCTGGGTCAGATGCGGCGATCCCGCTGATCATCTGTCCCATTCTGCCGTTGCAACCATGCATGATCAATCTTACCATTTTATTCTCCATTCCGGATCTTTTTACAGGATCCCGTACTCCTTCATAACCTTCTCCAGCTTCGCGGCGTTGGCGTCCTCCATCTCCGTCAGGGGCATGCGCAGGGTTCCGGCATTCATGCCCATAAGGTTTAACGCCTTCTTCACCGGAATCGGGTTCACCTCGCAGAACAAAGCGTTGCACAGATTCATGGCCTCCAGCTGCATTTTGCGGCTGCCTGCCACATCGCCATCCAGGAACTTCTGACAGATCTCATGGGTCTGCCTCGGCGCCACATTGGACAATACGGAGATCACGCCCAGTCCTCCTAAAGCCATGATCGGAACGATCTGGTCGTCGTTGCCGGAATATATATCCACACATCCCTGGGAAATCGCCGCAAGATGGGCGATCTGGCTGATATTGCCGCTGGCTTCCTTGACTCCCACGATATTCTCCACATCCCTGCACAGCCTCACCACCGTCTCAGGAAGGATGTTGCAGCCGGTCCGGCTGGGCACATTATAAAGCAGGATCGGAAGCTTTACGGACTCCGCCACCGTCCTGAAATGCCTGTATAAACCGTTCTGGGTCGCCTTATTATAATAAGGGCTTACCAGAAGCAGACCGTCCACTCCCAGCTTTTCCGCCTCTGTGGAAAGATAAACCGCCGTCTCCGTGCAGTTGGAACCGGTGCCCGCGATCACAGGGATCCGGCCCGCCACCATCTTCACGCACTCCCCGATCACATCCAGATGCTCCTCATGGGTCAGGGTAGAAGACTCGCCTGTGGTGCCGCAGACAATGACAGCGTCCGTTCCGTTCTCGATCTGGAACTCCACCAGCTTTGCCATGCTCTCATAATTTACTTCTCCGTTTTCCTTCATGGGTGTCACGATCGCGACGCCCGCGCCTTTAAAAATAGCCATTTTTCCTCCATTCCGCCCTGAGCTTCGTCTTGGGCTCTGTCCTAGGTCCTGTCCTGGGTCCTGTCCTGGGCTTTGTCCTAGGTTCTGTCCTGGGTCCCCTCACAAACTCCGTCCCGGGCTCTGCTTTATGTGATCACAATAACTTTTGCCGGACAATAAACGCCGGCGCAAAGGAGCGCCGGCGAAAATATCAGCTTTTCGATAGCCCTCCATCCGCATATCGGATGACAGTCATGGGATTCTTCACCCCATGCCCAAGATTCGAGCTCCAGGTTCTCTCCTCTTTCGGCGCATTCCCCTTTCCGCCCTCATCACCTGTGCCTGTCACATCCGAGAAAGTACTTTTGAAATACGCGACCTCTATCTCCTATATGAATTTATCATAACACCTTACCGATACTGTGTCAATGCTTTATTCTTCTAAAATTCCTTCTTCCATGATCCGGATCAGCAGCTCCGCGAACAGGCTGTTGGCCCAGGCAAACCAGGGTCTGGTATAGTCCTGGGGCAGGTCAGCGTTCACAGACTCATGCATGTAAAAGGTTCCCGCATGGCTGTCCATAAGCATTTCCAGGCAAAAAAGCTTCTCCTCCCTGCTTTGCGAGGTCAGCGCCTGCATCGTAATGCCGATGGGCCACACATTCCCTTCTTTGGTATGGGGACTTCCGACTCCCCTCAGACATTTCCCGCTGTAAAAATAGGGATTTGCCTCCGACAGGATAAATCTCCTGGTATTCAAATAGATCTCATCATCCTTACCGCAGCAGTCCAGGTAAGGAAGGGACAGTAAACTGGGGCAGTTTGCGTCGTCCATCAGCACATAATTGCCAAGCCCGTCTGTTTCATAGGCATACATCTTTCCGTAATGTTCATGCTCCACGATACCGTATCTGCGGATCCCCTGTTCCATTTGGGAAGCCAGAACCCGCAGCTTAAGTCCGCCGTCTCCGTCCCCGTATACTTCCTCCAGCATTTCCGCCCCGTATAACAGCGCCCGGACTCCCATCATTTCAGCAGGAACCAGGTATCCGTAAATACAGCGGTCGTCGGAGGGCCTGAAACCTGTCCAGGTCATTCCGGTATAGCCCACCGGATTCCCCAGACCCTGGCAGGGCAGCGTGTCCGTCTCCGGACAGTCCGGACGCACAAAGGTGTAATTTGACTCTTCATGCCTCTGCTCCGTTTTAAAAACTTTGTACACCTGAAACAGCAGTCTCATCCAGTCCCTGTCGAAAATATCCGTACCGTCAGCCAGCCGCCAATATCTGTATGCCAGATAAATAGGGGCACAGAGGGAATCCATTTCATATTTTCGTTCCCAAATATGGCTGTTCATTTCTGTCAGGTCTCCTGTAAAGCCCCTGCCGTTAGGCTCCTCGTTAAAGGCATTCGCATAAGGATCCAGAAGCACCATCCTGGTCTGCCTGCGGATAATGCCGCGGATGATATCCCGAAGTTCCTCTTCCTGCGCGGCATATCTGACATAGTGCATCACCTGATAGGAGGAGTCCCGCAGCCACATGGCGGGAAGATCCCCCGTGATCACAAAATAATCGTCTCCGGATCTCTTCACAGTCGTTTCCATCGTGTTCAGAAAACACTGCTTTGCCAAAGGCGCCGCCTTTGGATAATACTTCCGGTAATAGCGTTCCAGTTCCTCTGCCTTCTTCACCAGTATTTTAGGAATTTCCATGCGCCTTATCTCCAATTATTTTTGTCTCTTCTCATTATTTTCATCTCTTTTCACGATCTTATAGGGAACCATCACCGTCTCCGGCTTTCCCGCGCCCTGGATGGCCTGAAGCAGCAGTTCCATACATTTCTGCCCTATCTCCGCTTCTCCCTGAACAACATGGGTAAATTCGGCCTCGCCGGGAAAATCTTCCAGTCCGTCAAAACACGCCACCGCATCTCCCCTGTAGGTTCCCCTGCGGATCAAACAATGTCTTATGATCTTTGCCAGCTCATATTCCGTCGCCATGAAAGCTTCCACATCCGGATGTTCCTCCAGGAAGCGGTCCACCAGTTCAATATCCTGTTTCAGACATTCATCCTTCCCCATCCTGGGAAGCGTAGACTGCAGATCCGTGATCCAAAGGGCTTCATCCGCGATCATGCCGCGGTCCAGAAAGGCTGTGACAAATCCCTGCTGCCTGTCCATCAAAGTCGTGGTCTCATGGGCCTTGGGACGCACAAAGCTGATCTTACGGTATCCTTTATCCAGCAAATATCCTGTCAGCTCCCTGGCGGCGCTCACATTATCCGTCCCTACAAAAGAAACGGAAATCCCCTTTAGCTTCCTATCTATGGTAACGATCGGAAAATGCTCCAGCACCAGCTGCAGGATCCTTTCATTATAGTTTTCATCATGTACGCACATGATGACAAAGCCGCAAACTCCCAGATTCACCAGCTCCTCGATGGCGCAGGTTTCTTTTTTCAGACTTCCTTCCGAGCAGCGGAGCACCATATTATAACCCTTTTCCTCGCAGGCTGTCTGGATGCTCCTTAAGATCAAGCAGGCGAAGCTGGGACTAAAAGAATCCAGGATCACACCGATCAGCTTTCTTCCCGTTCCGGGCTGTGAACGCTTTGGAAAATTCTTCTGCGTCCGGGCCACAAAGGAACCCTTCCCCGGCAGGCGCACGATCCTGTCCTCTTCTGCCAGCATACTCATGGCTTTCTTCGATGTGATCCGGCTGACATGGTACAGATCCGACAATTCCTTGTCCGACGGCAGCTTTTCCCCCGGCTGGTAGACCTTGTTCTCAATATCCCTTAGAATGGATTGGTAAATCTGTTCATACAACGGAACCTGTTTCATTTCTTTTCATCCCCTTGTCCGCCTCGGCGGGCATTTTTCCTAATGTGCTTTACGGCTTACCGCCTCGGCTGACGTCTTTTCTAATGTATATTCCCGGCTCACCGCTTCGCCGTTGACCGCGCGAAGCCGCATGAGACCTTTTTCCTTTGCACACCCGACTATTTTTACCTGTATCCTCACCCGCCTGTTTCCTTCCAGGCAAAAACCATTATCGCTAAAATAAACGTCTTCATCCAGAACAGAAAGCATCATATCCTGAGCATAGGTGTCCGCCCATACCTCAGCTTCCATCCAATCCTCCCCTAATGAGAGGATTTCCAGGTTTAAATGAGCTTCCGGAAGAGAAACCTTTTCCCAGCCGCCCAGGTCAGTAAAATGGAAACGATTTTCCAGCCTGCCTCCCTCCCACAGGAAAGCGGCGTATACATAACAGGCGTATTCCGGAAAGCGGTTCCGTTCCCGGACAGACAGCTTATAAAGAAGGGCGGCCCCATCCCCGGGCAGCACACTTTCCAGATCTTCCTGCCACAGGCAGTCTCCCCCATAGGTCCGTACCTCCAGATGCAGGCGTCCTGCAAGATCCCCGTCCAGCTCGCTGCAGCCATATACATACAGATTTCCATCCAGATCCTCCCGAAACGCAAGGATCCTGTCCTCATAAGCACGCCTTGCATAGTAATAGGCCAGCTTTGGAAGTCCGTAAAAGTCCAGGCAGGACATGAGGGTGGGAAACAGCATATCCTCCCGGTTGGGCGCCACGGGATCGTTAAACTTCCAGTATAAAGAACCTCCGCAGTGCCATTTCAGACTGCGCAGATATTCAATCCAATATTTTAATGCTTCCGCATGAGTAAACTGAGTGGCATAGATGAGTTCCGAAATCCTGCCCTCTTCCTGCAGGCGGTTGAACCAATCCAGATGGGCGAGCCAGGGATTCCGTTCCAGCTCCAGCTTTTCCCGGCGGAAATTGAAACGATAATAGGAGGGTTCCCATGGCAGGCTGCAAAAACCGTACTCACTCATGAAACGGGGCTCTATCTCCAAAATCTTCTTATAATAATATTCGTTTTCCTTCACAAAACGCGTCAAATATAGATGCATGTCCCCCTGCAGATCCGAATTGGGGTCGTCCCCTCCCGGTTCCTCTTCAAAGGGACTGCAGGGACAGCTTACCAGAAAGGGTCTGGAAAGATCGGTTTCCTCCACAGCCCTGCGCACTGCCTCACGATTCACCTTGTTTTCCTTGAAGCGCGGCAGCATTTCATACCATCTGTATGCCTCGTCCAGTTCGTTGTCCGCGGACCAGACCGCCATACAGGTTCTTCCCAGATATTTCTTGACAATTGCCCGTACCTCTTCATAAACCTCCTTAAGGAACCCTTCCTCCTGGGGAAATATGCCGCAGGCCAGCATCATATCCTGAAAGATCAGGATCCCGTTTTCATCACACAGATCAAGGAAATGATCCGACTCATAGATGCCGCCTCCCCAGACCCGAAGCATGGAAAGGTTAGAATCCAGGACTCTTCTAAAGCAGGCGTCGTAATCCTCGTCCCTGATCTCTCCGTAAACCGCATTGAGGGGCACCCAGTTGGCTCCCCTGATAAACAGACGTCTGCCGTTAATGCAGAACAAAAAGCTTCTTCCCTTTTCATCCTTTTCCTGCAGCAGCTGTATCCCGCGGATGCCCGTCCTGAATCTCTTATGATCCAGCAGGTGTTCTCCATCCCACAGGCCCACCTCCACATCATACAAAAACGGTTCCCCATAAGGCTTTGGCCACCACAATCTGGGCCGGTCAAAAAGGAATGTTTCATCCAATACCTCTTTTGCAGGATATTCGCGGGACAGAACCCTTTTCCCCTCTTCCATGAGTTCAAGACTGACGGTCAGGCAGCTTAAATCTCTTTTCCAGTCCATCACCTCGCAAAGCAGGCGCAGCCTGGCACCCTCTCCCTCCAGACTCTGGGTGGTCAGGCTCACACTCCCCAAAGCTTCTTCCCTTCTGCTTTTGAGGAAAACACTTTTCCACAGACCGGCGCTCAGACAGTGCCCGCAAAAATCCCAGCCCCAGTTCATCTGGGATTTGCGCAGCAGCATTCTGGTAGTGTCCTCTTTGGGGAATATCCCTTCCCGGGATATTCCCCGGGTATAACCTATGGGGGACAGGATCTGTACGGTCAGCCTGTTCGTCTTCCCATAAAGCAGGGCATCCGTAACATCAAATTCATGGGGAAGAAACATATTGGCGCACATCCCGAGGAAGGTTCCGTTCAGCCACACCCGGGCAACGGTATCGACTCCCTCCAGACAAAGGATATTTTCCTGTCCTCTCAGGTCCTCTCCCGCTTCAAAGAAATGTACGTAAACCCAGTCCGCCTCGTCGATCCATCTTTCCCGGTCCAGATTTTTCCCGTAATAATATCCGTCCAGATATCCCGCCCTTTTCAGCGTTGTCCGAACATCTTCCGGTACATAAGCATCCAGCCATTCTTCTGGGTAAAAATTATCGCATATAATGTCCTGAATGTCAAAGGTGCCATGTTCAAAATATTTTAATTTATATCTGCCGTCGAGCCGGGTGATCTCCATATTCATCTCCATTCCATTTCCTGCGCCGATCCGAAAATGTGACTCCGGAACGGGAACTTTGTCCCGGAGCCACTTTTCACATCATAACTGAATTCCTCAATTCCTGGCATCGGAAACCATGATCTATTTACCCAGGTACTCGTTCACCTGTCTCTGGTACTCCGCCACAACAGCATCGATTCCGGCGGCCTTCATCCTGGCCAGAGCATCCTCATATCCTTCTTCATAGGAAACCAGTCCTAATTTCAGGGGATAAATGCTCTGCTCCACCTCAGCCTGACAATTTACATATTCATTGGAAACGGGAGTCGGATCAAACACAAAGTTCAGGATCACGCTGTTCACCGCATCCGGCTTCTCTTTTCCCATAATTTCAATGAACTTGTCATAAGTGCCCTTCTGATAACGCTCATACTCCATGTTGCCGATCATCCAGTCTGCGTTAAACTCGAAGCTGGGATCGATCTTACTGAACGAATGATCGCCTTCGTTCACCCAGGTCAGGCCTTCCACGCCATAGACCACCAGATCATAATTCTCCTGGGATGCATAAACCCAATCCATGAACTTCACCGCTTCCGCCGGATGAGCGGAATTGGCGGCTACCGCCGTATCGTTGCGGAAAGAATTGGGACGGAACTGCACCGCATTCTGATTCAGGTAAATGGTATCCAGATCCACTCCGGGAATCCTCTCTTCCCAGATTTCCTCGGTATCCCACAGCTGGCACTGATCTACCCAGACGAAATCTCCGGTCAGCATCGTGTTCCAGCTGGACCAGCCTGTTGCAAGAACATCCTCCGGGACGAAGCCGTTTTCATACAGCTTCCGGAAGAACTGGGCGCACTGTTTGAATTCATCCGTTTCCAGCCAGTCCTTTACATTGCCTTCCTGATCGATGTAGATCAGATCCTTCTGCACTGTGAAGGGATAGGTATCCAGAGTTCTGAACAGATAGTTGAAGGGCTCTCTGAACATCGGGATCACCACAGGCTTGTTGTCCCCTTCCCAATTCTCCGCGAATACCTGGCACATATGGAAAAGATCATCCATGGTCTGGGGATCGGACAGGCCGAACTCCTTCAGCTTTTCCCTGCGGATCGTGATAGCGCAGTTCTGATCCGCCGTCTCGCACCAGTTGGCAGGGATGGTATAGATCTCTCCATTTACGGTTGCAGATTCCCACATCCAATCCGGAATATACTTCTGGAGATTCTCGCTGTTTTTCACATATTCGGTGATGGGGATAATGCCTTCATTTGCAATAAAGGAAGTGAAGGGCTTCTGGTCCTCCATCACGCATACCAGGTCAAATTCCTGCTCGGTGGTCATCATCATATTCAGTTTATCCTGGAAGGTATCGGAGGGAATGTACATGATCTCCAGCTCTATACCCATTCCGTCCGCGTCCAGCTTATCATTGATGGCCTGAACCAATTCCGCGTTATGCTCTACCTCCGTTCCGGGACGCACATAGACGATATGCACCTTTTCCCCCGAATTTTTACCTTCATTTTCCTTGCCGCAGCCGGCCATCAGGACGGCTATCAGACATAAGACCAACAGCATTGTGATTCTACTTTTCTTCATCATACTCTCCTTTTCTGCGGCACAGATATGCCGCACATCCTCCTTTTTTGCAGTGTCTGTCTTTTACTTCCTGTCCGTATTTTTTCTTTAGCCTTTAACACCCCCTATGATCAGCCCCTTTACAATATATTTCTGTAAAAAGGGGTACAAAAAGATGATGGGACCCACCGTGACCACCGCGGTAGCCATCTGTAAAGATTCCGTAGGCGTATACGCGCTTCCTCCTATCCCGGCGCTCTGCAGATTCCTCATAAACAACAGATCCGACTTCAACTTCATTAAATAATACTGGATCGGATAATAGCTCTTGTCTGAGACCAGCATGATGGAATTCCACCAGTCGTTCCAATAGGCAATTCCATAGAACAATCCGATGGTTGCCAAAATGGGCTTGCACAGCGGAAAATAAATATAAAACGCTACCTGTCCGTCGTTGGCCCCGTCCAGCTTGGCCGACTCCAACAGGGAAGACGGCAGCTCCCTCATATAGTTGCGCACAAGGAATAAGTTAAAGGGATTGAACACCAGACTGGGGATCAGCAAAGCCCAATAGTTCTCATAAAGCCCTACCTTCTGGCAGATGATGTACCAGGGCACCATGCCGCCGCTGAACACCATCGTCACAAAAAAGTACATGGCGATGCTGTCCCGGTATCTGACAAAAGGATTGGCGATCCCATAGGAAGCCATGGCAGTGATGAGCACCGCCAGAAGGGTTCCCGTCAAAGTCACAAAAATGGAATTGCCATAGCTTCTGACCATATCCGACCCGTTTTTGACCAGCAGCCTGTAGGCCTCCAGGCTCCAGGTCTCAGGGAAAAAGGAATAGCCGTTTTGGATGATGGAGGATTCCGCGGTAAAGGAAACGATCACCACCAGAAGCAGGGGAAGCAGACATACCGCCGCCGCAAGAAACGTTACCGCATAAATCGCCAGCATTCCTATCGAAAGCTTTTTCTTCATCAGAACAACGCTCCTTCCTTAAATTTCTTCTTGGTGATGTAATTCGCACCCCATACGCACAGGAAACCCATGATCGCCTGAAACAGACTGATCGCCATTGCCTGGGAAGGATTCCCGATCCTGCGCAGGGTCCTGAACACATAAGTATCGATCACATCCGTCTTGCGGTATAGAACGCCGTTATCTCCCACCAGAGCATAGATCATGCCGAAGTCTCCATAAAACATTTTGCCTGCGGACATAATGCCAAGCATGACCACCGTAGGCAATAACAGCGGGATCGTGATGCGCATGCACATCTGAAAGCGGCTGGCTCCATCCACCGCAGCCGCGTCATAGAGTTCTTCATCAAAGCTGGTAATGGCTGCAAGGTAGATGACCATATTCATGCCAAATTCCTTCCATACCTTAACGGCTACCAGAATAATGGTCCAGTACTTTGGCGTATTGTAAAAATTGATGGTCTCGCCCCCTGCGGCGGCAAGGGCGTGATTCAGCAGACCATAATTGCTCCCGATGATCCCATAGAGAATATAGTTGACAATGATCCAGGATAAGAAATAAGGCAGCAGGTAAGAGGACTGAGCAACCTTTTTAAAATATTTATTCTTGATCTCATTGATCATAATAGCGAGGATCACGGCGGATAAAATGGTAAAAAACAGGAAGAGCAGATTCAGCTTCACCGTATTGCCGATAATGTGCCACGCGTCCTGGGATCTGAAAAAGAACTTAAAATTCTCAAATCCCGCCCAGTCGCTTGCAAAAAGTCCTTTCTTAAAGCTGAACTTTTTGAAGGCGATCAGCATATAGGGAATGGTGCAGTAGCCGAACACAAAAGTATAGAGCGCTGCCGGGATCAGCATAAGGTAAGAAACTTTGTTCTTTCTGATATCGGAAATAAAACCGTGCTTTTTCTTCACGTTCTTCGCTTTCGTCAATTTCGTCACTTCCTTCACTTTCGTCGCTTCCTTCACTTTCTGTCCTCCTGCCAATGTAAGGACGCCCGTACTGTCCTTTCAAAAAACTGATCTTACCTTTTTATGAATTCTGCTTTTCTCATACATTCTGCTTTTCTTATGAATTCTGCTCTTCGCAATGTTTTTATATCATATATATCATATATACCATTTATATTATTTGTAATATTGAGGAAAACACGGATTTATCGAAAAAATGTTTTGACTTAATTCTGACCATCTAACATATTTTAACATTTTTATTAGTTTTTTTGTCTGTATTTGTTTATATGTTAACATATGTTCTCAGCATTTTCAATAGATATAAAGATTGTTAATCATTTTATACTCTTTATACCATTTCCACATCCATTTACCATTTTCACGTCCATTTAGGACGTGTGCCGTCCGGAAACATATGCAGTCAGGGAACATGCGCAGTCAGGGAACATACGCAGTCAGGGAACATGCGCAGCCTGGGAACATGCGCAGCCTGGCGCCTGCGCAGAAACGGGGAAAGATGAAACCCCGTCAGGTCTCATCTCTCCCCGTTTCTAAATTGCTTGTCTATTTTCCGGTAACAGTTCGGCTTGGGCGCGGCTGAACTGTTATATTTTCCCCGCAGACTTTTTACACCAGCACCTTATTCAACACCGGATCCGCAAGCACCAGCTTCTTCGCCAGATCCCGGTATTTTTCCTCATGAAGATAGGTATGCCTGTTGGGCTTAATGGAAGGCGCCATGTCGATAGCCCTGATAAAATCCTCCTTCCTCATGCCAAGTCCCGCCGCATAGTTCCAGAAACCGGTATCCGTGAGCACCGTATTCACACGCACATAGCGGTGATCCTGCACCCTGCTCATGAGATAGGTGGCTATGCCCACCTGTACCCCGTGAAGCTGCGGGTTTTCCAGGAACTTATCCAGGGCGTGGGAAATCAGGTGCTCGCTTCCGCTGGTGGGCGCGCTGCTGCCCGCGATCTCATTGGCGATCCCGCTCATGGCAAGGGAATCCAGAAGCTCCTTTAAGAATAGTTCATCCTTGATGGTCTCATAAGGGGTGCGCACGAAGCTGTTCACCGCCTTCTTCGCGATCATCACCGCAAAATCGTTCAACTCCCCGTAGCCGCAGTCGGTCTCATAGATCCAGTCGTAAATTGCCGTGATCTTGGACAGCATATCCCCGATGCCGGAATAAATGAACTTCTCAGGCGCAGTCCTGATGACCTCGGTATCCACGATGATCCCATAGGCCAGCTTCGCGGGCATGGAGCTTCTTCTTCCCTTTACCGTTAAGGACGCGCTCGCGCTGGAAAAACCGTCGCTGGAGCTGGAGGTAGGCACGCTGATAAAAGGGAGGTTCTTTAAAAATGCGGCATATTTTCCGGCGTCGATCACCTTCCCACCCCCGATGGAAATGACTGCCTGTGTTCCTCCCGGCAGGATCAGGGCAAGACGGATGATATCGTCGATATCCACCGTATCCAGCTCTCTGTATTCCAGCACAGAGATTCCCGCGTCTTTCAGGGATTTCATGACCTCCATCCCGAACAGGTCGATCAGGCCGTTTCCAAAATAAATAACCACCTGTCCGAAACCGACTTCCTTCAAATATCCGCCGATACCCTTCAAGGCTCCTTTTCCTACCTTCAATATGGCAGGGATTGCGATGCTCTCTTTCATCCTTTTCTTCTCCTATTATTTCAAATATTTATTCCTTACATTTCTGAAAGCTTTTGCGCCGTGAGCAGTTCAAGCAGGCTCTCCCTGACGCACTCCGGGAGATCGGCTTCCTCGAGAAATGCCCCCGCATTCTCCCCTTCCCTGCATATCATGTCCCAGATCCTCTCTTTCCATCCGTAATCCATCTGCGCCTTTTTCAGGATCTCAAAACTCTGGAGGACGTAATTATTTTCTGCCATTTCCACGCCCGCGGGAAAACAGACCCGAATCTCCTGGGTTACCGGGACATCCTTCACTTCTACAGTCAAAAGGCGGCGTTCTTCCTCATAGAATCCTGTTCCGGATAAAAACTCTTCCGGATTCACCGCACATCCACCTATCGTAATGGCGGGGATCTGTTTCTCTGCGCCATAGAAAATGAGTTTCCAGCTTCTATTCTTCGGGATCACGGATAAATTGCCCTTTGCCGGTTTTATGATAAAGCACAGCCCATGTCTGCCGTCCTGTGATCCGGACTGTGTTTCTCCGGCGTCTGTGCCATGAACAATTCCGATCCTCATTTCCGTATCAGCCCAGTTCTCCGGAAGATCCTCCAGACTGTCCCCCTGATCCTCCTTTAACACGAAGCTTCCTTCCGCCGCCGGAAAGATCCTGACCTCCAGCGCCTCCGGATTTTCCACGGAATTATCATATTTCACGGAATTATCATATCCCTGCAGATCATCCCCCATATCTTTCATAGGAACAATGGCTCCCGCCTTCATGAGCACCGGGAATTCCTCAATTTCCCTCCGCATGGCGAGCATCCTGCCGCCACGGTAGCGGATCCCGGTAAAGAAATCCACCCACTCCCCTTCCGGCAGCCAGACCTTCACCCGGGCGCTACGGGATACCGGATCCATAGGCTGCGTAATGGGCGCGGCGATCAGCTCCGTTCCAAAGTAATATTCGTTGGGCACCTGATAAGCTTCCTCCCGCTCCGGCTCCAGGTAGTACATAGGCAGCACCAGAGGGGTATTTCCCCAGCCGGCTCTGTAATTCATGGTATAAAGGTAAGGCACCAGACTGTGGCGCAGCCGCAGGAAGCAGTTCATCACCTTTCTGGTAACAGCGTCATAATTCCAGGGTTCCTTTCCGGAAAAAGGATTGTTGGAGCTGTGAAGCCTGTTGATGGGAGAAAACACCCCGAGCTGCACCCATCTTGCCATCAGCTCGTCATCCCTTCTGCCCCACATATGACCGCCGATATCATGGCTCCACCAGCCGTATCCGATGTTGCTGGCCGTGCTGGTAAAATAAGGCTGGTAGTCCAGACTCTCCCAGGTGATGGTGGTATCCCCGGAGAAGCCCACCGGGTATCTGTGGCTCCCCACCCCGGCATAACGGGAAAAGGTGATCCGCCTGGTTCCCTTCCATCCGCTGTCCAGATAATGATAATGATTCAACATCCACAAGGGATCCAGGCCGGGTATCCTGCTCTTTTCCCCCTGCTGCCAGTCCACCCACCAGAAATCCACTCCCTGCTTTTCCAGGCTATGGCACAGGATCTCAAAATATGCTTTCATAAAGCGCCTGTCAACAGGGTCGAACTCCACAGGCTTCTTTTCCTCCGGATCCATGCCCATCGCCTCCGCCATCCGGGGATAGATCTCCTCAAAGGCACGTACCCCGTCGGCAGGGTGGACATTTAAGGTAACCTTCAGATGCCTTTCATGGAGCCAGGAAAGGAACTCCTCCGGATCTGGGAAAAGCTTTTTGTTCCAGGTATACCCTGTCCAGCCGTTCCCGTATTCCGGCGGCACCTCCTCCACAAGATGCCAGTCCATATCGATGACCGCCACGCTGAAAGGCAGCTTTTCCCTTTCGAACCGCCCGATCAGCTCCTTGTATTCCGCTTCCGTATAACGGTGATATCTGCTCCACCAGTTGCCAAGGGCATACCGGGGCAGCAATGGGGTTCTCCCGCATAAATGATAAAAATCTTTCAGACATTCCAGATAGCGATGCCCATACCCGAAGAAATAAAGATCCGTTTCCTTTCCCCTCGGCTCCACCCAGCCGTCTTCCGTCATGGCCATGGATGCGCTGTCGTCTATGACGGCAAAGCCCTCCCGGGAGATCAGACCGGGACCCAGCTCGATTTCCTTTTTCCTGCCATGATCCAGGATCAGAAAACCTCCCTCCGCACAGTCCAGGGTGCGGTAGGTTCCTTTCAGATCCTTTGGCTTCTGCCCGTAATGCCAGAGGCTTCCTTTGATCGCCTTTACCTCGATCCGCAGTCCTTCCGGCGAAAACTCTTTCCGGTCATAAGAAAGCCTTAATTCAGAAGTTTCTAAAAGAAGGGGCAGATCCTGCGTTTCTTCTTTGAATCGTTCATCGCCCTCTTTGAACCGTTCCGAATTATTGGAGGAATGGTCCCAATCCTTTGGGGAGCGTTCCCAGTCTTTTGGGAATCCCTCCCTTACCCTATATTCCGGCACTTCAAAATCCCTGTTCACCACCATCTGGGTAGCGCGATCTTCAAAATCTCCGGTTTCGCTGTATTCCAGACGCAAAAGGGAGGGAGTCAGTACAGTGATCCGGTATTGATCTCCTTGGAGAATCCCCTTTGAAGGATTCTCTGAAAGTTCCTTTGAAGGATTCTCCAAAGGTTCCTTTGAAGATTTGAAATGGGACAGGTTTGTAAAACTCCTCTTTTTCATAATCCGAGTCCCCTGAAAGCCCTGATCCACTCTCGCTTGATCAGCTCATGTCCCATGGTGGTGGGATGAACCCCGTCCGCCAGCCAGTAGCTTGCCGGGCAGGATTCCAGCGCCTGATCAAGCTTCTCCTGCAGTGGAATAAAGGTAAGGCGATATTTTTCCGCAACTTCCTTCGCCTTCTGGGCACGCTTATAAACTTCCGTGGAAAAGACCTCCCATTCGCCCTCTGTGGAAGAGGCTTTTAAGACAAATGGCTCCAGGAGCATGATCTTTGTCTCCGGGAGAGCCTCCTTTAACTCTTCGATCAGCATGGAATACACCTTAAAATATTTATCGGCATCCACTCCGTCCCTGCGGCCACCCAATTCGTGCCATACATCGTTGACACCGATCAGGATGCTTAAAACATCCGGCTTCAGGTTAATAAAATCAGCCTTGATCCTTGCATAGAGATCCACCACCCTGTTTCCGCTGATCCCCCTGTTATAAAAGGTATACTTCCCCGGTTCTTCTACTCCAAGCTCTGCCTTTACCAGGGTCGGATAGCCCAGACCCAGATTGATATCGTCCGTTCTGGAACGGCCCGCATCCGTGATTGAATCTCCCTGAAATAATATTGTTTTCATCTTGTCATCCTCTTTCTGTATTTTTAAATCCTTACATCTTAGAATTCTAAATTTCCCTGATTATAAAAGAGCTTTCCGTATAATGTCGGGCTTTAGCAGAGATTCCACAGCTCTTTTACCGCAAGTTCCTTTACAGCAGTTCTTTTACAGCAGTTCTTTTATCGCAGTTCTTTTACTGCAGTTCCGCCACGGCCGTGTGGGGACGATGGTCGCTGACGATCTGATCCGGAACAGTTGCCCTCAGGAATCTTATAGGACCTGCCGCCATGATATAATCGATCTTACACTCCGGACAGTCAGAAGGAAAAGTGAGATCCGATCCCGTCGCAAGCAGATCCCCGGCATCCGCAAAGATCTCGCAAATAGGCTTTAAAATCGGGCTGTCAGGAGTCTGATTAAAATCACCCATCAAAACCGTCGCCTCGCCCGGACAAACCAGGGAAAGCACCGTCTCCACAGCATTTGCCGCTTCCGAAGAAGCTAACCCCATATGGGTTACGAGTACAGTAAGCTTTTTCTCGTCTGCATTAGGTCCCCCAACTGCGCCGCAGCCATCTCCCAGGTCCACCACCGCCCGTATCACGCACCGGGACTCGTAATAGACTGGCTCGTCCCTGCAGGGCGGATCCGGCACCGCCACAGTTTCCGCCTCACAGATGGGATACCGGGAGATCAGACCGTTCCCGTAGACCCCTTTCCCAGGTATCTCTATGGCCTGTCCGAAGCAGAAATAGGGATAACCCAGTTTCTGCGCCACCAGCTTTACCTGGGGCATAAAACATGGATCACTGAGCCCTGGCTTCACATCCCGCACCTCATTAAGGGCAACAATATCCGCCCCGCAGGAACGGATCGTTTCCGCCACCAGGGAAAGATCGATCAGGGAAGGGTCTTCCGCCGATGTCCCTGCCGATCTCTTTTTGCTTCGCAAATAGTTAAGCCCATGCTGAATATTAAAGGTCATGACCGTGATCTGCATACACTTTCCCTTTCGTTTTCTGTTTTTCTGTTTCCCCTTTTTCCCTCGTTCCTTTTCTCAGATTTCCTCTATCGAAACATCCTTCAACACGATCCCTTCAACGGCGTCCTCAGTAAATCCATTGTTCTTCGCCCTTACCTTTAAACCTTCAAAGGTAAAATCGGACAGGCGGTACTGGCTTTCATCGGTTTTCACGTTGAAGAAGGTATCGCACTCGCAATTACAGTTCTTCATCTGAATCTGTCTTGCAAGGGAAAGAGGAATGTCCTTTCTGCCCTTCAGGTCAAAAAACTGGGTCCAGGGATTGATGTTGATAAAGTTCCTCATCCTTCCGGACACCTCTTCCACGGTGATATACTCATAGAGCTGGGGCGTATCGGGGCGCATTTTCAGCCACAGCAGGTTATTTCCCGTATTGACCCGGATTCTCCGGATTAGGATATTTCTGTTGTGCACTGACTCAGACCCACAGGTCAGGCACCCATGGCAGAAGCCATAGACGCAGTCCTCCACCAGAATCCTTTCATTCGCCCCGTTTTCCGGGGCTGTATCCGCCCAGGGTCCTTTCCCGCCCTTCAGAACCACCGCATCATCGTTGACCTCCATGTAGCAGTTTTTCACCAGCACATCTGTACAGGCGTCGATATCAAGGGCGTCGGTGCTGGGAGCCTTCACAGGGGACGCCGGGGAATAGATATGGCAGTTCAGATATTTTACATGGTGACATTTATAGAGATGGTTGGTCCAGAACTGGGAATTCTGGAGCCGCAGCCCGGCCACCAGCACATTGCTGCTGTTGGAAATATAAACAAGCCGAGGTCTCTGTTCGTCCTTATTGGTGCACCCCGGGTTCCAGGTACGCCTGAGCCAGAAGGCCTTCCAGGATCTCAGCCCGTTTCCGTCAATGGTTCCCGGACCACACATAATGAAACCATCCACCCCGTCCGCATTGATGAGCCCGGAGAAATAAGGACAGGTCTCTCCTTCGATCCTGGTCATCCTAATCTCATAATCGCTGATGTCATCGCTGCCCTGAAGGGTGCCGCCCTCCGACACATAGAGGTTCACGCCCTGTTTGAAAAAAACAGAGCCCGTCCGATAGGTTCCTTCCGGAACCACGATCACGCCTCCGCCCTCCTCATGAACCCTGTCGATCAGCTGCTGAAGCTCCTCTGTATATACCTTTCCGTCATCCAAAATCCGGTAGTCTGTCAGGACATACTGCCTGCCCAGATCCTGAAGCTCCGGAACCGACACATCATAAAACCACTCGTCAATCGGTGTGTGATCCGGAAAATATTCCTGTGCCATTTCTTTATTTACTCCTTCCTGCCGCATACGATCCTCTTCCAGGGTCTGCTCTTCCCTATTCTTCAGGACCCGCTTTCCCTGTTCTCTAATGTCTACATTTCCTGTTCTCCGGGACTGGTCCCACGATTCTTCAGAGCCCGCTTCTCCCGGTCTACGAAGTCTGCTTTTCCTGCCCTCCAAAATCTGCTCTTTTTTTAAAGGACGCCTTTCATTCGGCATCTGTTTCCCCTCCACCAAGGACATCCGACAAAAATTCTTTTAAACCCTTTCCATACCATACATGACCTCCCGGATAAGCATGGTGAGTCAGTCTGTCCTGGGCGTGATAAAGGGCATAAGCCTTTTTCGTGATCTCAAGCTGTTCGTAAACATTTTCCAGCCCCCTGTAACCGCTCAGAGGATCCTCTTCTCCATTTTCGATCCATAAAAACCGTGGCGCCACCATAGCTCCCAGATCCCCCATATCCATGGTCTTCCACAGGAAAGGAACATAATTGCAGGCGCAGTTATTGGACATCAGAAGCAGGGAATCCTTCATTCCGTAAAAATATCCGCCGATAGCCGCTGCAGCGATCCGCTCATCCAGCGCAGCCAGCCACAAAGCCTGCTGTCCGCCTCCCGAGAAACCGACGCAGCCGATGTGTCCCTTTTTCACCTCCGGCATTTTTTCGATCAGATCCACTAACCGCATCAGATCCCATACAGCCAGCCCGATGAGGGACTGCCCGAAGCTTATGGCGATCTGCTCCAGCTCCCTGTGGGAATTGGCTCTCCTCATCATTTCCGAGTCGCCCTGTTCAAATTTCTCCCTGCGCTCCCCGCTGCCCCGTTCGTCCGGACAGAACACCAGAAATCCTTCCAAAGCAAGCTCCTCCGCAAAGGCGGAAGCGTCCGGGCTGACCATCATCTCCTTGCTGCCTCCGTGTCCATGAAGGGCAATGACCGCCCCTCCATTGGACTTCCTGGGGCGCAGCAGAAAAAAGGGCATTTTGATCCCGGGTTCCGTATCCATTACCCAGTATTCCCTGTCAAAACCCTCCATCTGCTGTGTCCGCACCTTATGGGCGCCGCTTTCCGTTTTTTCACACTCTGTGATCCCGGTGATCTCAAGCAGCCGCTCCTTTGCCCTCTTTCTCCAGGCTTCATGCTCCTTAACATCCTCTGCACGAAAAGCATATTCCTTCGGCGTCCGCTCATATTTCGCCGCCCAGGCATCCAGGGATTCATAATACATTTCCTTTTCCCACCTTTCCATCCTTACCGCAGGAACTGCACCGGTCCCAACAGACCGGAGGGCTCCACCGGCATCGTTGCCGACATATCATCCCTTACGCTGTGAACCAGGGTATTGCAGACCTGAATCTGAAGCAGATTTTCCCCCGGAAGAATATCCTCCTGCGCTGCCTGCAGCCTGTAGGGCGGTGCGATCCGCACTCCCAGATGCTTGCCGTTCAGCCAGACAGACAGGGTTTCATAGATGCTCCCGCAGTCCAAAAGAAATCTTTTCGTCCCGGAGGAGCCGACATCTTTGTTCTGATAAAAATCCGTTTCTTTGTTCTGATAAAGACCGGAGCTTCTGCCGTCAAATCGAAACTCGTAAATCATTTTTCCGCAAAAATCCGGAGTCTTCCGCCAATCCGTCAAATTTTCAAATGCCCCGGAGGAATTCTCCCACGACTCTCCTGAGGATTCCCCTGACGAATTTCCCGGCGACTTTCCTGAGTTTTCCCGGGAAGTATCCTCCCACGACGCATTTAGAGACTCCCAAGACTGCTCCTGTCCCTCATATCCGATCCGTTTCAGCCTCCATTCCCCATTACAGACATATACCGTATGAGGCTCCGGGCTCCCTTCCGTGCTTCCGGAATCCGTCAGCTTTAACCTTAACCCCGCTTCCATAAAGTCCAAATCCACATCCCTCAGCTCCAGACCCGCATCCTCCAGGATCTCCCGATTCCCCACCCAGAAAAGAGCCGCCTCCCCGGGCACCAGATTAAGCTTCAGCCGGCCTTTTGATAGAATCGGCTGATACAATTTATTGTCAAAAGCGTCATAACCTGCGATACAGGGGCACACTCCCTTCTCAGACCGAAGGGCTCCGGCTGAATCTGCAGTTCCTAAAGAGACCGATGGGAGCGTCACCCAGGCATCCACTGTTTCCGCCACCGTTTCATTGAAAAACAGATAATATTCTTCTTCCTCCTGGCGGTAATGGTAATACCGCAAAGAAGGATAGGCCCTGTCCATCTTAAGCTCTCCGGGCCGTTCTCTGTCCAGCAGCTGTGACAGATCCTCCGTCACCTCCAGCATTGGATTCTGATACACTGTCCCGTCCCCCATTCTCCTGGGCGCCCGCTTCTCCATAATGATCCGAAGTCCCTTTTTATAAGCCTCATCACACCAGGAAAGGATTTCGTCCGGAAGAAATTCACACCAGGGAAAAACCAGGAGATTGAATTCCCAGGGTTTCCCTTCTCCGCCCCCGCCGTCCGCCGCATTCCTATCCACAAACAGCCTGCCATCCTTAACTTCAGAAGACAATAAAGCCCCTTCAGGGAGCACCAGATAATCCATCTGATGCCTCAGCAAAGCCCTTCCCGGCACCTCAAAACCGTCGCAGTCTCCCATCCATTCGCTGCAGGCAGGGTAAAACACCGCCGCCTCCATAACCGGCTCCCCGCCCTGCAGCAGGTGGCTGATCCGGTTCATATAATCGCACAGATATTTAAAATAAGGGAACTGAGGATTCTTTCCCCTGGCATAAAAATGGGGCGGACAGTCTCTGTCCGGGAAATCCTTCATGGAAAAAGCATGGGGCACGAATGTATTGACGCCCCGCACCAGCATATGATCCGCCAGCCATTTCATGAGCTTAAGCCCTTCTCCCCAGCCATAGGCCCCGAAGATCTCACACATGGTCCTTCCGCCCTTTTTTTCATCCAGGTAAGCCACGCTGACCCCAAGCTTGGCCAGGCCGTAATGGAAAAATCTTCCGTCGTAAGTCCCTTTCCCGCCGATGCTGATGAAATCACCTTCCGAAAGACCGGGCCTGATCTGCTGCAGCACCACATCGATACCGGACATATCCTGCCCGCTCACGGCTTTAAAGAAATGCCCTGTGCCCAGACCCAGTCTGGCATGGCATCCATTGTCCTCTATCACATGACCTATATATTCCACGCCATGGCTTCTGCACCAGTCACCGATCTGTCCCGAAAAATTCTTCCCATACAGATCCGTCACCGCCTCCATGAACTGATACCTTGCTTTTTGGCTCACTCCAGGGATCTGCTGCCAGAGAGCAGTCAGACCCAGGGCATAGGACGCCCCGAATTTTTCCTTAAGAAGCGCTTCCAGTTCCGGACTCCAGGGCAGAGTCTCCCCGGAGATCCCGATCCTGGCATTATGACCGTATTCCGACAGGACATTTCCGATCTCCGGCTCATCCGAGAAAAAGCCCGCCAGCACATTCCCGAAAAGCGCCCCGTATCTCTCATAATGGGGCTGATAGACCGTTTCCAGGAGAAGCCCCACCGCTTTATGGTCTATGGTATTGATATAACCCTTCCTGCCGGTTCCTTTCTCCGTCACTTTGATGATATTGATGGTCCAGATTCCTTCCGGCACATCCCAATACAGGATTCCGTCCCGAACCCTGGTCGTCACATCAAGAAACGAATCATCCTTCCTGCAGACCGTGACTGCCGCCAGCTCCTCCTGCTCTTCCAGGCGCAGAAGGAAACTGCTCCCCCAAAGGGGACCCGGGACATCAATGTGACTGCAGTCCAGGTAACGCTTCCCGGCATAAGGGTGGTCTTCCACTCTGCCGTTGGCATAGCCTGTGGGGAAATGGGCATCGTCCAGGATCCATACCCTCATGGAGCGCTTCTTTGCTTCCTCCAGGATCACATCCATGGTATGCCACCATCCATCTCCCAGGAAATCAGGATGCACCCGGGATTCCACACATACCTCACGGATCCCGGAGGCCTCAATGGCATCCATTTCTTCCCGTATCAGTTCATCCCCTCCGCCGTTCTGCCAGAAAAAAGGAATCAGGTAATTCCCTCCCTTTCCCTGCAGAACCTCCGTCAATCTGCTTTCCATAGATTCTCTTTAGTCCTTTCTCTCATCACCCCAGAAGAACAGGGCTACCGTTCCGGGACCCGTATGGCTTCCTATGGTGGTGCCGATATCATTGATCAGCACTTTTCCATTCAGCTTTGGGAATCTCTCCTCCACCAGATCCGCCACTGCCCTGGCATCCTCATAGCAATTGGACTGGGAAATATAACATTTTCCCGAATAGTCCAGCCTGTTTTCTGCCAGCTCCTCCATCTTATCCACAATTGCCCTGATGACCTTCTTTTTGGTCCGGATCTTATAACGGGGAATCAGCCGTCCCTGATAATCCACATTCATCAGAGGACAGATGTTTAACATGGATCCCACAAAACCGGAGGTTTTGGAGATTCTCCCGCCCTTTACAAAAAAGGTGAGGTCGGAAGAAAAGAACCAATGATTCAGCTTCAGCTTATTTTCCTCTGTCCAGCGATAAAGCTCTTCGATCCCCATACCGCTGTCCCTTAAGTCCGCCAGCCGGTCCATCAACAGGCCATAGCCGGAAGAGGCCGCCAGGGAATCCACCACATAAATCTTTCTGTCCGAATATTTTTCCTCCAGTTCCTCTTTCGCCATTCTGGCAGAATTGAGGACACCTGTGATCCCGCTGGACAGACACAGATGGAGAATATCCTTCCCCTCCTTTAAAAAGGGCTCAAAATATTCTTCAAACTCCGCCTGGTTGATCTGGTAGGTTCTGGTATCCGCACCGTTTGCCATAGCCTGATAAAAATCCGAAAAAGCAATGGATTTACCAAGATCGTCGTCGTACTGCTTTCCATCCAGTTCAAAATGGAAACAAATGTAATGAATGTTCCGCTCGTTAAAATGTTTTTCCGCAAGGTCTGCCGTAGAACAGCAGCTCAAAATGTATTCTTCCTTCTTATGATCCATCTCCATACGAATCTCCCTTCCGAAGCGGCACAAATTGTCCGCCGCTTTATTCAAGAAAAGTATATAATGTTTTTCCCTATTTCGCAATAAACTTTCGCAATAACTTTTAACAACTTTCGCAATAATCTTCCAATAAACTTTCGCAATAATCTTTTAAAAATCCCTTGCAAAAAATATCCCGTTTTCAACACTTGGGTGATTAGAAAGGGCCGGAATTCCTTGAAAAATAAGGAAAATCCGGCTCTTATTAAT
>CANQBS010000014.1 GCA_947589075.1 uncultured Acetatifactor sp. | reverse complement strand
CTGTGCGCCCTGGAGATCGACTACCTGGGAGGGGAGCCCGGCATTTATTCCGCCAGATATCTGGGGGAAGGCACGCCCTACAGCGTGAAGAACCGGAATCTGATGGACAGGCTGGCAGGGGTGCCGGATGAACAGAGGACTGCACGGTTCGTCTGCGCCATTGCAGCTGTGCTTCCTGACGGAAGGGAGCTTGTTACCAGAGCTGCCATTGAAGGAAGGATCGGCTATGAAGAGAAGGGCAGCCATGGATTCGGTTATGATCCTATTTTCTTTGTGCCGGAGTTTCAGAAGACAACCGCGGAATTGACGGATGAGGAAAAGAATCAGGTCAGTCACCGCGGAAAAGCCCTGCAGCTGATGAAAGAGGAGCTGAAAAAGCAATGCGCATATTGGTCGTGAGCGATACCCACCGGAAAAATGACAATTATCTGAAGCTGCTGAAGCTGTTGGGACCTCTTGATCTGATCATCCACTGCGGCGATGCGGAAGGCAGCGAGTATCTCCTTACGGCGGCAGCGGAATGCCCGGTCCGGATCGTGCTGGGGAATAACGATTACTTTTCCCTTTTGCCCAGGGAGCTGGAGTTTAATGTGGATCGGTATAAGGTATGGGTGACCCATGGGCATAATTATTATGTTTCCATGGGAGATGAGTTTATCAAGAAGGAAGCCATTGCCCGGGGAAAGGACATTGTTTTTTTCGGACATACCCACAGACCCGTGATCGATCAGTCCACAGAGGGGATCATCGCGGTGAATCCCGGCAGCCTGTCCTATCCCCGCCAGGAGGGACACAGACCCTCTTATGTGATGATGGAGGTGGACCGATTCGGCGAAGCGCATTTTACGATTGCGTATCTGTAGGGGTACGCTTTTTTTATAGAATGGATGTTTTTTGGAAAAAGTATTTTATAATTTGTTTATGATTTTGTAATGGATTTCTTATTGATTTTACTGCATTATGTGTTATAGTACTAATAGAACAACGAGAACCGGAAGGCAGTTCTTTTTGTTCATGTAGGAATATGTTGAGAAAAAAACCGGAGGGAGGTTGGAGTATGAATATACAGAAATTTACACAAAAGTCCATGGAGGCCGTAGAAGGCAGCCAGAAGCTGGCTTACGAGTACGGGAATCAGGAGATCGAACAGGAGCATCTGTTATACAGTCTGCTCACCATCGAAGACAGCCTGATCTTAAAGCTGGTGGAGAAGATGGAGATCCAGAAGGAGCATTTTCTGAACCGGGTGGAGCAGGCTCTGAACAAAAGAAGCAAGGTCCAGGGCGGTCAGGTTTATATCGGGCAGTACCTGAACAAGGTGCTGATCAGCGCCGAGGACGAGGCGAAGCAGCTGGGGGACGAATATGTTTCCGTGGAACATCTGTTCCTCGCCATGATCCATTATCCCAATAAGGAGATCGCCCAGATCTGGAAAGAGTACGGCATCACCAGGGAGCGTTTCCTCCAGGCTCTGTCCACCGTCCGGGGCAATCAGCGGGTGACCAGCGATAATCCGGAGGCCACCTATGATTCCCTGGAAAAATACGGTCAGGAGCTGGTGGAGAAGGCCCGTAACCAGAAGCTGGATCCCGTTATCGGCCGTGACAGCGAGATCCGAAACGTGATCCGGATCCTGTCCCGTAAGACTAAGAATAACCCTGTCCTCATCGGGGAGCCCGGCGTAGGAAAAACTGCCGTGGTGGAAGGCCTGGCACAGAGGATCGTCCGGGGGGATGTGCCCCAGGGACTGAAGGATAAGAAGATTTTTTCCCTGGATATGGGAGCCCTGGTGGCAGGGGCAAAGTACCGGGGGGAATTTGAGGAACGTCTGAAAGCGGTGCTGGAGGATGTGAAGAACAGCGACGGACAGATCATTCTGTTCATCGATGAGCTGCATACTATTGTGGGAGCGGGTAAGACGGACGGCGCCCTGGATGCCGGCAATATGTTAAAGCCCATGCTGGCAAGGGGAGAGCTGCATTGTATCGGCGCTACCACTCTGGACGAATACAGACAGTACATTGAAAAGGATGCGGCCCTGGAGCGGCGTTTCCAGCCTGTGATGGTGGATGAACCCTCTGTGGAGGATACCATTTCCATCCTCCGGGGTCTGAAGGAGCGTTATGAGGTGTATCATGGGGTAAAAATCATGGACAACGCCCTGGTGAGCGCCGCCACCCTGTCCCATCGTTATATTTCCGACAGGTTCCTGCCGGATAAGGCCATCGACCTGGTGGATGAAGCCTGCGCCCTGATCAAGACGGAGCTGGACAGCCTTCCTACGGAGCTGGATGAGCTGCAGCGTAAGATCATGCAGATGGAGATCGAGGAGGCCGCCTTGAAAAAGGAAGAGGACAGACTGAGCAAAGAGCGGCTGGAAGACCTGCAGAAGGAGCTGGCGGAGTTAAAGGCGGAATTTGCCAACCGAAAGGCTCAGTGGGATAACGAGAAGGCCAGCGTGGAGAAGCTGTCCAAGCTGCGGGAGGAAATCGATGAGGTCAACAGCCAGATCCAGATCGCCCAGCGGGAAGGAAATCTGGAAAAGGCGGCGGAGCTGGCCTACGGCAGGCTGCCGTCCCTGAAGAAACAGCTGCAGCAGGAAGAGGATCAGGTGAATTCCTCGGATATGTCCCTGGTGCACGAGAAGGTGTCGGAGGATGAGATCGCCAGGATCATTTCCCGGTGGACCGGAATCCCTGTGGCAAAGCTGACGGAGAGCGAACGCAGCAAGACCCTGCATCTGGACGAGGTGCTGCATCAGCGGGTTGTGGGGCAGGATGAAGGCGTGACCAAGGTGACGGAAGCCATTATCCGTTCCAAAGCAGGCATCAAGGATCCCGGCAAGCCCATCGGTTCCTTCCTGTTCTTAGGGCCTACCGGCGTAGGAAAAACGGAGCTTGCCAAGTCCTTGGCGGCGGCTTTGTTTGATGATGAAAATAATATGGTCCGGATCGATATGAGCGAGTATATGGAGAAGTACTCTGTATCCAGGCTCATCGGAGCGCCTCCCGGATATGTGGGCTATGAGGAGGGCGGCCAGCTGACGGAAGCCGTGCGCCGCAAGCCTTACAGCGTGGTGCTGTTTGACGAGATCGAGAAGGCCCACCCGGATGTGTTCAATGTCTTGCTGCAGGTGCTGGACGACGGCCGTATCACCGATTCCCAGGGCAGGACGGTGGATTTTAAAAACACCATCCTGATCATGACCTCCAATATCGGGGCCAATTATCTGCTGGAAGGAATTAATGAGGATGGCAGCATCGATGAGAAGGCGGAGGAGCTGGTGATGAACGAGCTGCGCGCCCATTTCCGTCCGGAGTTTTTGAATCGTCTGGACGAGACCGTTCTGTTCAAGCCGTTGACCAGAGAGAATATCAGTGGTATCATTGAATTGATCATCGCCGATCTGAACAGACGACTGTCCGAGAAGGAATTGTCCATTGAACTGACGGAGGAAGCGAAGAACTTTATTGTGGAAAACGCTTACGACCCGGTTTATGGCGCAAGACCTCTCAAGCGTTATATTCAGAAATACGTGGAGACCCTTTCCGCAAAGCTGATCCTGGCGGATCAAGTGGAGGAAGGGGATACTATTCTTATTGCGGTGGAAGACGGGAAACTGAAAGCTGTGGTGAAGGAGAAGAAATGATACCGAAGGATCCGGTGATGCTGTTGAGTTATGTGAATATGAAGCTGAGGGATTATTACGGCAGTCTGGAAGAGCTGTGTGAAGACCTGGATCTGGACCGCAGGGAGCTGGAGGATCAGCTGAAGGGCATTGGATGCCGTTATGACAAGGAACGGAATCAGTTTCAGTAGGGGGACTTTATGCAGGAGCGGAATTTCCGAGGGACAAGATGCCAGGTATGTACCGGCTGCGGCAGGTGCAGCCCTGAGAAGAAGGATATTACGGTAGTTGCCGACGGCGGTCTGACTGGCTTCTGGCAGGAGAAGATCGGGAAGGAAATTGAAAAGCAGCGGGCCGCTGCCGGCGCTGCGTCTTCTCGGAAGCATCAGGCCGACGGAGAATCGGCCTGGGACTGGCTGGCAGCCGTGGATATCGGGACCACCACTATCGCCATGGTGCTTTTTGACCGGGAGGGACAGGAGCGGGACCGTTTTGTGTCGGTGAATCCCCAGGTAGAATATGGGGCTGATGTCATCAGCAGGATCGAGAAAGCCCGGGATCCCATAAAGGCGGCCTGGATGCAGGAAAGCGTAAAGACGGTTCTGGAAGAAGGGATCGCTGGATTCTGTGAAACACGGCGGAGTGCGGAACAAAAAAAGTTCCCGAATGAAGAAAGGTTGTCCTCCGCCGGGCGGAGGGCAGAGCGAGGAAAGTTCTCCGATGGAGAAGAGCTGACTTTCGTCGGACGCAGTTCAGGGCGAGAAGGATCCTCGGAAGCAGGAAAAGGCGGACTTAGGGTGGTTATCGCTGCCAATACCACCATGATGTACCTTTTGGCGGGCTGGGATACGAAGGAACTGGGACAGGCTCCCTTTCAGGCGTCCCATCTGGGGATTTCCCGCATACATATTGCCGGGCAGGAGGCTGTGCTCCTGCCCGGACTTTCCGCATTTATAGGAGCGGATATTTTAGCCGGGATATATGCCTGCGGGATGGCGGAGCGGGAGGAAATCACCCTTCTCATAGACCTTGGCACCAACGGGGAGATCGTGCTTGGCAACCGGGACAGGATGATCGCCTGCGCTACGGCGGCAGGTCCGGCTTTTGAGGGAGGCGCCACCAGGGGCATTTGGGGAGCGGATATGGTCAGCCTTGCAGCAAGGCTGCTGCAGGATGGGATCCTGGATGAAACAGGACTGCTTTCGGAACCCTATTTTGAAAATGGTATCCGGATCGGAGATGTAAAGATCACGGAGCAGCAGATCAGACAGTTTCAGACTGCCAAAGCCGCCATCGCCGCGGGGATCAAAACACTGGCGGAACTGTACGGGCTGAAGGAGCTTTCCCGGATCGGCCGTGTCGTGCTGGCGGGGGGCTTCGGGTATTATCTGAAGGCTGAAGATGCGGCGCAGGTGGGATTATTGCCTAAGGCGCTGGCGTCTAAGGTGGTTTCCGCAGGCAATACAGCCCTGGCAGGTGTCCTGCGGTTTGGATACAGGGATGTATTCCGGAAAGAGGGGAAGCCTTCTTTCCTTGGAGAGGAAGAAGATTCCGAATTAAAAGAAACCGCCGAAAGGGTTGAGATCGTCAATCTGGCAAAGGAGCCCCGGTTTTCGGAGTATTATCTGGGTGCGATGTATTTGGAGGAATGGGAGAACAGGTTATGAGGAAAAGGTGGTTCAGGCTTCTGGCAGCGGCAGGGGCGGTGATATTGTCTTTGGCAGGCTGTGGAAATGGAAAGGAAAATGTTCAGGAGGTGCCGGGGCAGGAAAGCCAGGCGGAGGAAGAAGCGGGAGAAGAGGAAAAGGACAGCGATTCCCCGCAGCTTACGGTCATGGCGGAAGATTCCTTTTTTTCCGGTATTCATCAAAAGGAGAGTTTCCTGAAAAGGCTGGAGGAGATGACAGGGTATTCCATTGAGCTGATAGAACCGGAAAGCGCCTCTTATTATGATGAAGTAGAGCTTGCCCTGAAGGGGACGGACTGGCCGGACATCCTTTTGCTGGACAGCTCCCATTACGCGGAATATGCTCTGCGGGGCGTGCTTTGGGACATGACGGAAAGTTATAATCATTCCTTCTGGAAGCAGGGGGTAACGGATCCGGAAATGGTGGAGCATTTTAAGCTTCATGGAAAACTCTATGGCCTCAGCCCGGATCCTGGAAATGGTTATATCACTTATGTGAAAAAAGCATGGCTGGATCAGTGCGGGCTGGATGTTCCAACAGATATTATGGAATTTTTGACCATGTGTGATGCCTTTACCCACCAGGATCCTGACGGCAACGGGATTGAGGGGGATACCTTTGCGCTCACCGCCCCCGGCGTCTGGCAGGATGGCGCGCCGTACATCGGGTATCTGCCTGAAATCTTTCAGGATGCATATCCCGGCTTTTATCAGGGGGAGGATGGCCTGTGGAGAGACGGTTTCGCGGAAGACGCCATGGAGTCTGCGATCTGGAGACTGTCCAGCGTTTACAGGGCGGGATATCTGGATCCGGAGATCCTGAGCAATGATATCAATTCCTGTTATGAGAAATTCCGTGAAGATAAGTGCGGCGCCATCACATATTGGTCCGGCGCCTTTGGGTCGGAACTGCAGATCGGGCTGGAATCGGCAGGGCTTTCCGATGAGCTCGTCATCCTTTCTCCTATCTGGGAGGGCGGGACTTTTCGAATGCAGCAGCCTTTGTTGTGGTGTATCACCACCGCGTGTGAGGAGCCGGAAAATGCTTTTCATTTTCTGGGTTCCATGATGGATGGGGGAGACGAGGAATTTCTCTGGACCTATGGCGTGGAGGGACTGCACTGGTCCATGGCGGAAGATTCCCTTTTCGGAAGAACCTTTGAAGAGGGAGAATTCCATGGTCTGCCCAGCCGTCAGAGGGAAGGCACAGTCTATACAAAGGCTTATATGGATCCTTTCTTTGCCCTGGTTCCCTTCACGGCTTCTACAGTATCCGATCCTTCTGTAAATCTGGGAGAAGCGGCGCTTATTTCTGCCCGGACTTTTTGTGAGAGCAGGGTTCTGACACCACTGATCCCATATACGGATGAAATGGTGGATTATTATGGCGCCCTGGACGAATTGAAAAAGGAAATGATAACGGATCTGATCAGGGGAAAACTGACTGCCAGGGAGGTTACAGACGTTTATTCCTCAGGTCAGGGGGCAAAATGGGCGCAGATCATTCTGGATTCCCTGAATGGAAAATAAGTATAAGGAAGTATTTCCATTCATATATTTGAGAGAAAGGCAAAACGATTTGGCGACAATCCATGGAGAAGAGCAAGCTGTTGTCTGCCGTATGGAAAAGCGCGGCAATCTAACGGCGTATTCTCCAAATGTCGTATGGAGAATCAGAAATGAAAAGAAGAAAAGCAGCAATGGTTGTCTTGAGCATGGGGATACTGTTGCTGCTGTTTTTATTTCACATAGAAATGGCCGATGTAGGGCGGCATCCTCTGTTTGATCAGACTGCAGGGCTTAAGGTGATGGGTTTCAGGCAGTTGGGAGGTCTTTTATTTCAGAGTGGGAAAGGGGCGTTTGAGGACGCGGAAAAGCCGAAGATCGCAATCACCTTTGACGACGGTCCCCACCCTTATTATACGGAACAGCTGCTGGACGGATTAAAGGAACGGGGAGTAAAAGCGACTTTTTTTGTGGTGGGGGAGCATGCCGCTCTCCATCCGGATATCATAAAGAGGATGAGCGAGGAGGGGCATTTGATCGGAAACCATACCTACAGCCATATCCAGCTGCAGCCCGGCAACCGGGAAAAGTTCCGGGAGGAACTGGAGAAAACCAATTCCGTGCTGCAGGAAATCACGGGCAAAGAGGTATATTATGTGAGACCGCCCTATGGAACCTGGGATAAGGAGCTGGAATCGGAACTGAACATGATCCCGATCCTCTGGAATGTGGATCCCATGGACTGGTGCTCTGATAATGTTTCCGGGATCGTGAAAAAAGTGGTCAGTAAGGCGAAGGAAGGTGCGATCATTCTCATGCATGATTATTATGAAACCTCCGTGACAGCGGCCTTACAGATCGTGGATGAGCTTCAGGAGGCGGGATATGAATTCGTGACGGCGGAAGAGATTATAATGGACTGAAATATGATCCGAAAATGAGTTTTTTCCGCGTCATTATCATAAATCTCTTGCTATCTGTCCGTTTGGCGGATATAATAAAATCAAGGGATTTTGTACAATGTTACGTATTGAAAGGTCTGCAGGGGAAAGAAAGCTTACAAAAGGATCTGTCCCGATAAAAGGACAGTTTGCTCAGCAGGCAGGGAGGTGTCGTCGTGAAGGAGGAGACGGTTCAGGCGCTTAAGAGGATCTTGGATCAGGCGGTGGAGCGCAGGGAGATCGCCGGAGGAAGTCTTTGCGTGGAGCAGGATGGAAGGGAAGTCTGTTACGTGGAAAGCGGATTTGCCGACATAGAGCACCGGAAACCGATCCGAAGGGACGGCATCTATCGGCTGTATTCCATGAGCAAGCCCATCACCGCTGCGGCGGTATTCGCCCTGATGGAACAGGGGATCATTGATCTTGCGGAGCCGGTGTCCGCATATATCCCTTCCTTTCGCGGACAGGCAGTGCAGAGACCGGAAGGAAACTTAGAACCTGCAGAGCGGGAAGTGGTGATCAAGGACCTGCTGGATATGACCTCCGGCCTGGTGTATCCCGGGGGACCGGGGGAAGCGGGAAGAAAAACGGACGAGATCTTTTCAGACCTGGACAGGCGATTGTTTACGGAGCATCCCATGGACACCGCCGAGCTTGCGGCACGTCTGGGACAGGCTCCCCTGGCGTTTCAGCCGGGCAGCGATCACTTGTACGGCAGCAGCGCGGATGTGCTGGGAGCCGTGCTGGAAAAAGCTTCCGGAATGAGGTTTTCGCAGCTGCTCGGTCATCTGTTCCTGGAACCTCTGGGAATGAAGGACACGGGATTTTACGTCCCTTTGGAAAAAAGGGACCGTCTGGTCAGGACTTATGAAGACAGGGAAGGGGAACTTGTGCCTTATCTGGGAAACCACCTGGGAGTGATCAACAGAATGGACAGGGAGCCCGCCTTCGAATCTGGTGGGGCGGGACTGGTTTCCACAACGGATGATTTTATGAAATTTTCCAGAATGCTTTTGCAGGACGGAGAGTATGAGGGGAAGAGGATCCTGAAGCCGGCGACGGTGCGGATGCTGACAGAGGGAAGCCTGTCCGGTTCCCTGGAAAAAAGTTTCCAGCGGCAGTTTTTTACCCTGCAGGGTTATTCTTATGGAAATCTGATGCGCGTAAGAAGTAGCAGCGCAAAGGCCTGGTATCTGGGCAGCGTGGGAGAATACGGCTGGGACGGATGGCTTGGCTGCTATATGAGCAACGATCCCGTCACCAAAAGAAGCATCGTTTTTATGACCCAGAAAAAGGACGCGGGGACCCTTCCTGTGGCGCGGAAGCTGCGGAACATGATTTATGCGCAGTAGCGGCGTTTTGAAGAAACAGTACTTTTTGACAGATGCAGACAAACCGGTACGGTTGTGTTTTCAGAAAGCGGCGGCCGGGAACGTTACAGGGCAGAAAGGAAGTACATCAATGGATTGGAGCACAGAGCAGATCGATGAAATATGGGGTAAAGTGAGCTCCCCTGTGTTTATATTTCAAAAAGGGGATGCTGCCCGGCAGATCTATGCAAACCAAAGGGCAGCCTGGATACAGAAGAAATACGGTTCCGGTCAGGGGGATACCGGTGATGGGGGAGAAGGGGCCGTATGCAGTTTCCTGGAACTGCTTCGGGTGGACGAAGTGGAAGAAGTCCGCAGAGGCATCCTGGAGGGAAGTACAGCCGCGGCGCCCCTTTTCTGTCATCTTGGCAGGGAGATCTATTCCGCGGTTTTAACGGACTGGGAGGGATATTGCGTCTGCATGCTGCAGGATGTCAGCCGATATTATCAGGACACCCAGAAGGCGCTGGAGGATGCCCAGCTGGCCAACCAGGCAAAGACAAATTTCCTTTCTGCGATTTCCCATGATATCAGAACGCCCATGAACGCCATCGTGGGCATGACCGGCATCGCCCTGATGCAGAAGGAGATGCCGATTAAGATAAAGGATTGCCTGGATAAGATTCAGATAGCTTCCGGTCACATGATGTCCCTTTTGAACGATGTCCTGGATATGTCCCGGATAGAGAGCGGCAAAATGCTCCTGATGAAAACGGATGTGGATATGGCGGATATGCTCCATAAGATCCTGATCGTGGTGAAGCCCCAGGCAGCGTCGAAAAAGCTTAATTTTTCCGTGGAGCTTGGTAAAATGGACGAAGAGCGTCTTTTTGTCGATGATGTTCGGATCTGCCAGATCTGCGACAATCTGCTGTCCAATGCGATCAAATTTACTCCTGAGGGAGGCAGTGTAAGCCTTTTCTTTGAAGTGGAGAGAAATGCCGGAGAAAAGGAAGGGCTTCAGGATCAGGACCTGACCCTGAGGATCCGGGTAAAAGACAGCGGGATCGGAATGGCTCCGGATTTTCTGCCCCGTATTTTCCAGCCCTTTGAACGGGAACGCAGCATGACTGTGAGCAGAATACAGGGGACCGGGCTGGGTATGGCGATTACGCAGAGTCTGGTGCGAATGATGGAAGGCACCATTTCTGTGGAAAGCGAAGTGGGCAGGGGATCTTGTTTTGAGATAGAGCTCCCCATTCGAGCCGCACAGAAGGATTTGAATACATATCATGAGGTGCTGAGAGGAAAGAGGATTCTCATATTTACAGATGACAGGGCTCTTGGCCGTACCTTAAGTGAAATGCTGGAAAACCTTGGAATGAAGGCGGATTGGGCCATGGGTGCCATGGAGGCTGTGGATGCCATTAATCGTGCAGACTTTTCGGATCAGGAATATTTTGCTTTCCTGACCGCCGCAAAGGTTGCGGATGTGGAAATGGTAGAGTTCCTGCCCCAGATCAGGAGCAGGATGGGAAGCGGTTTCCCTATTTTGATGCTGTCGGAGGAGGATTGGAGTGAAACGGAGTATTTCCTTACAAAAGCCGGTGTGGACGCTTTCATCCCCCTGCCTTTATTCCTGAGCCGGCTTTCAGCGGGGCTTTATGCCTTTACTGAGGAGTGCAGGAGGGAAAACCGTCAGAAGGATACTCTGTCGAAATATGATTTTTCCGCGTGCAGGATCCTGCTGGTGGAGGATAATGAGCTGAACCGGGAAATCGCCCAGGAGATCCTGGGTGTGACCAGGGCATCTGTGGAGACGGCGGAGAACGGGGAAAAAGCTGTAGAGCAGTTTGAAAGATCCCAGCTTTTCTATTATGATATGATCCTGATGGATATTCAGATGCCTGTGATGAACGGCCTGGATGCCACGAGAAAAATCCGCAGTCTGGACAGGCCGGACGCTTCCTCAGTGCCGATCATCGCCATGACTGCCAACGCCTTTCTGGAGGATGTGCACGATTCCCTGGAGGCAGGTATGAACGCCCACCTTTCCAAACCTTTGGATATGGAGCAGGTTTATGATTGTCTGAAGCAGTTCTTGGGGAGGGGAGATTTATGAAGCAGTATCAGGAGCAGTATTTGAACCATCTGATGGAGATCTCGGAGTTAATGACGCTTTCTGAGCAGCTTCCGGAAAATACAGAGCTTTTTTTTAAGCGCAGGCGGGAACGGATGGCCCGCACTGGAGAGCTCGTGAAGGAAAATACAGAGCTGCTGAGAAAGAATCTTCTTCCTCTGATCGATGATATCATATCAGCTCCCGAGGATGAGATCAAAGATCTGGAGGAGTTTGCGGACAGGCTTCTTTCAGGCGGCAGACAGTTAGATCTTTTTCTGGATTATATCGTGAGGAATGCGCTTCTCACTTATGCGAGAAAATGGAAGAAACGGGATATGCTGATCCAGGAGCTGTATCATACCGGAATGGCCCTGTATTATATGCAGGACAGTCTGGTAGAGGCGGATCTGTCCCTGTACCGCTGGAAGGAAAGCATGATGTTTGGCGAGGCGGCTTCCTATATCAAGGTATACGACGAGATCGAGGATGCTGATACGAGAGGATATATCCACCGCTCCATGGCCAACCTTGCTCTGTCCTATGCCTGGACGCCGGAAGAGAGCGCCGTAAAAAAAATGGAAGTGATCAGGTATTCTTTGAAAATATTGAACGATCCTGCCTATCATGCCAAAACCCCGTCGCTGCCCTGGGATGTGTTTATTTACAAAAGCCATCAGGAACGGACTTCCGGAACAAGTTATTTAAGATATGCGAAGGGCAGCGCCCAGCCGGGTCTGGTGCGGGAGATCCTGGAGTCTTCCGAATTTGTATGGGAGAAGCTTAAGGAGGACAGCAAAAGAACGGGAAAGAAGGTGCCCTTTACCTGGGAATTAAGGTATGAGGTAATTCAGTATCATTGCGGGATCCGTACTCTGGCGTATCTGCTGTCCAGGATCGAAAAAAAATATATGGAAAGGGATGTTTTCTCCTATACGCAGGAAGGAATAGAATGCAATGTATATCTGCCTGCTATTTACGCCCGGTATATTTCAGAAGACGAAAATATGATCTATAAAAAACGGGAGATTCTGGGATATATGTACCGTATGCTGGTAAAATATGTGCGCAGTATGCCCGGAAATCATATGGACGCCAGGCTGGTGCGGAATCTGATGCTGGTGATGAACACCTTTATAGAATATCCCGGGGGAGTTACCCTCAGGGATTTCCTGATGGAGCTTGTGATCTGCAGAAATCCCGATATCTATGCCTCTCTGGTCATGACCGCCGAAATTTCCGAAAGGCTGGCGGAGAGGACCCTTGAGCAGGATCCGGAGGCGCTGTCGGGTCTGCTTTCCTGTGAGAAGGCAGAAGAGCTGCGGGAGAAAAAAGAGGAGCTGCTCAAGCTTGCCTTTGAGGGAGGAATTCTTCATGATGTGGGTCTGCTCAGCATCAGCGGGCTGACGAGGCGCAGCGGCAGAAGCTGGTTTGAAGAAGAGCAGAGGATGTATGAAACCCATGTCTATGCGGGCAGAAATATCCTGGCAAGGTGCGAGTCCACAAAGGCATATGCGGACGTCGCTTTTGGACACCATCGTTATTATGACGAAAAGGGAGGTTATCCGAAGGAATATTCCAGAAAGGAGAGTTCGGTCCGGCCCCTTGTGGATCTTGTGAGCCTGGCGGCTTTCCTGGTTCACAGCATGGAGGCGACGCCATCCGCAGGGGATAAGGGGCTTTCTCTTGACCAGGCCGTGGAGCTGGCGGAAGAAAAAGCCGGGACCATGTTTTCTCCGGTTTTCGTGAAGCAGCTCTCTGGTATGAAGGAAGAGCTGCGGGAGTATTTGAAGGATGCGGAGATCAAAGCCTACGATCAGGCCTTTCATCTGCTGCAGGGTCAGAAATAGACCCTGCAGCTTTTGTATGTGCGCGATTGGAGACATGGGTTTCCGGCGGTCAGACCTTTTGTTTCGGGAAAGGGAGACAGCGGGATTTATTCGTATTCCGCGATGTCGTAGATCAGCTGCTCGGAAGCTTCCCAGCCCAGGCAGGGATCTGTGATGGATTTGCCGTAGATGCCGCCGCCAACCCTTTGACAGCCCTCTTCAATATAGCTTTCGATCATCACGCCTTTGACCAGACGGTGGATATCTCCGCTCAGCTTACGGCTGTGCATGACCTCTTTGGTGATGCGGATCTGCTGTTCAAACTGCTTGTTGGAATTGGAGTGGTTGGCGTCGATGATGCAGGCAGGGTTTTTCAGGTCCATGCCGTTGTACATCTCCAGCAGGCGGTTTAAATCCTCATAGTGATAGTTGGGGATATTATGTCCGTGCTTGTTTGTGGCTCCCCGCAGAACGGTATGGGCCAGCTCATTGCCGGTGGTATTCACCTCCCAGCCCCGATAAATAAAGGAATGGGGGTGCTGCGCAGCATAGACGGAATTCAGCATGACGGAGAAGTCTCCGCTGGTGGGATTCTTCATTCCTGCCGGAACGTCAAAGCCGCTGACGGTAAGCCGGTGCTGCTGGTCCTCCACGGACCGGGCGCCGATGGCCACATAGGACAGGATATCGCTTACATAGCGCCAGTTTTCGGGATAAAGCATTTCATCCGCCGCGGTGAGTCCGGTCTCCCTTACGGCCCGGATGTGCATCTTGCGCATGGCGATCAGACCTGCCAGAAAATCAGGTCTTTTCTCAGGGTCGGGCTGGTGTACGATCCCCTTGTATCCTTCTCCTGTGGTGCGGGGTTTATTGGTATAGATCCTGGGGATCAGGATCAGCTTGTCCTTTACCTTCTCATTTACCCGGGCGAGCCGGTTGATATAATCGCATACAGAATCTTCGTTGTCGGCGGAGCAGGGACCTATGATGACCAGGAATTTTTTGCTGTTGCCGGTGATCACATCTTTGATCTCTTTGTCCCGTTCCTCTTTGATCCTGGAAAGCTCCTGGGGAAAAGGATAGCTTTCCCGGATTTCCTCCGGGGTAGGAAGTTTTTTGATAAATTCGAAACTCATGATATTTCCAAGGCCTGGAAAGACGCCAGGTATGTCCTTTCTTTTGATTTTTCACAGATAACTGCAAATAACTGCGAAACTGTAGATTTCTGGAACGATGTCCATTATAGTATAAATCTTCAAACGGCGCAAGTATCAAGGGGAGGAATCTTCTCCGGAAGACCCTTACACCACCCGGATCCCGTTGACCTCCACATCTCCGTTCAGCTCTATGACAAGACATTTCCTTCCCCCGATCTCCCGGGTTTCCACCAGATCGGTGCGCTCCGGGTTGACCTTTACGATCACATCGGGCGTTTTCACCTCGAAGGTTCTTGTATTGATCACATTATTGGCGAGCATGGAGGTTCCCTCCCCGGCGGCTTCGTCATAGCGGCGGTCGAATCCCTCCAGCTTTTCATTGGAAACCCCGCTGTTTGCAAAAAGCGTTCTGACTTCATTTTTATCCAGGACAAGAGGCTCCGGTTCCTCCTTATGCTCCTCGATCATCTCATTCAGCTTCTCGTGAATGTTTTTGACCACTTCCAGTTCACAGGTTTCTTCCAGGGTATCCTGGATCAGAGCCTGGAAGGTCTCTTTCTGACCGCCGGCGGATAGAGGCAGAGGGCAGGAGAGAAGTTCGCCTACAAAGCTCTCCTTCAGATCTTCCGGGTCCTTGGTATAATAGAGCAGGCTGTGGATATCCGCGCTCCGGTCGTTGAAAGCCGGAAAGAGGAAACCGGCTTCCGGAGCTTCCACCACCCAGTCCCGGATCCTGTTCCGGAAGCTGTTCTGGATCTGATCGTAGCTCAGTCCCGGTTTGGAAAGGTTTACAGGACAGATGCAGGTCAGTATGTATTCATAGATCTCGTCAGAGGCGTCTTCCATGTCCATCCCGTCCAGTGCCCGTCCCGGAACATCGTAGACATCATGGACCGCCAGGATCAGATAATTTCCCACGTAATCATAGGTTTCTATGATCTTGTCGTAAAAAGCCTCCAGCAGATCCTCATCCTTGAGCTTGCTGTTTCGCAGCTTAAGCAGAAACTCCTGCGTTCCCCCTTCTTCCTCCGAAGCCAGGGGAAACTCCAGGTTCAGCAGGTTTTTCCCCAAGGTGCCGGACAAAGTCTTGCGCAGAAGCTCAAAATATTTGAACATCTCTTCTTCCGGCAGGGCAAGAAAAGCCTGACCGAATTCGGTTTTTTTGTTTTTCTCCCCGTCCACATAACAGCCGCAGATACGGGTGATGGAGCATTTATTCTGGGTGAGCAGTTTTTTCAGCTCGGCGATTTCCTGTTTTACCATTTCTTTATCCTTTCTGACATATCCTTTCCGACCGCTGCAGACTTCCTGCAAAACGGGACGTCCTGACGGAATCAAATCCAGTATAGCGTAAAATGTCGGATTCAACAATTCCCTTTTTTGCTTTTTTTAAATCTTGTGTAACAGCGGCTTTGCGAATGGCGGAAATGGACTGTTCGTTCATGCCGCTTTTTGTCTTTTCCCGGCATGTATAGAAATGGGGGTTTCCATGGAAAAAGAAGGAAGAGTGCCAACATTTGGGAAAAACAGGAAAGCCAAGTCACATCCCCTCATATTTTGCGGTGAGTTCCTGTTGAATAAAATCACATTTCCACATTATAATGTAGCATATCGGAAGGAAAATGAGCGCGAACGCATGACGACGAAGTCGTCAGTGAGCATTCATTTTCACCCGATATGCTAACGAATGTGCCCGGTGCGAAGCACCGCAGATGCGTAAGCATCTGGGAGCGCGCAGCGCGAGGCACATGAGTCTGCCCGGAAGGAAAATGAACGCGCGGCGCAGACGCATGCCCCCTGTACCTTGTCAACATCCTGAACCCGAAATGGAGGAGAATTTTATCATGGAGCAGCTGAATCTTACATCTACGAAGGACAATGATAAAGTATACAAAATCCTAGGAGATCTGATGAATGCCGATAAGGAATTTCAAATCATGATCACCGTACCCTCCACCAGAAAAAAAGAGCTTGTTGTCCAGGAGAAAAAAGAAACCAGATCGAAGCAGCCTGCTCACGATCTGGAACAAGATGTGACCAATATGATACATGAAATCGGCGTTCCCGCCCATATCAAAGGATATCAGTATCTGAGGGAAGCGATCATGATGTCGGTGGAGGATCCTGCCATGATCAGCTCCATTACAAAAATCCTGTATCCCACCATCGCCAAAAAATATCAGACCACCCCCAGCCGGGTGGAACGGGCGATCCGCCATGCCATTGAAGTGGCGTGGAGCAGGGGGCGGATGGAAACTTTGGATTCCCTCTTTGGCTATACCGTTAATACCGGCAAGGGGAAACCCACCAATTCCGAATTTATAGCCCTGATAGCCGACCGTATCCGCCTCGATTACAGAGAAAATGAATAACTTTGCACAATCCCCCTTCCCCTTTCTTCCAAAATGATGTATAATATGTTCATCAACTGACTGGAGGAGTTCAAATGAAGAAGATTCTGTTCGTTGCATCGGAAGGAGTTCCTTTTATTAAAACGGGAGGATTGGCCGATGTGGTAGGTTCTTTGCCGAAGTGCATTGACAGGGAATATTTTGATGTACGGGTGATTCTTCCGAAATATACCTGTATGAAGCCCGAGATGCGGGATAAGCTCACATACATCACACATTTTTACATGGATTTCAACTGGAAGAATGAATATGTGGGGATAATGACCGCCGAGGTGGAGGGCATCAAGTATTATTTTATCGATAATGAGAGTTATTTTGGGGGCTTTAAACCCTATGGCGACAATGCGCTGTATGAGATTGAAAAATATGCCTACTTTTCCAAGGCCGCCCTTTCCATTCTGCCTATTATTGATTTTAAACCGGACATCATTCACTGCCATGACTGGCAGACGGGTCTGATCCCTGTATATTTAAAGGAACGGTTCCGGGAAGGGGAGTTCTACCAGGGGATCAAGTCAGTTATCACCATCCATAATCTGAAGTTCCAGGGCAGGTGGAATCCCAGGACGGTGCAGAGCATTACAGGTCTGCCGGAGTATTATTTCACCCCTGATAAATTAGAGTCCTACGGGGATGCCAATCTGTTAAAGGGCGGGATCGTGTTCGCGGATGCAGTTACAACAGTCAGCGAGACCTATGCACAGGAGATTAAGACCGAGTTCTACGGGGAAGGTCTGGACGGACTGCTCAGAGCCAGAAGCAACGACCTGCGGGGCATTTTGAACGGCATCGATTATGAAGAATTCAATCCCGAGACGGACAAATACATTGTGCGTCCTTATAACGCCCTGAATTTCCGCAAGGAAAAGGTGAAGAACAAAAGAGCCCTGCAGGAAGAGCTGGGTCTTAAGAAGGACGATAAAAAGATGATGATCGGTCTCATCTCCCGGCTGACGGATCAGAAGGGACTGGATCTGATCGCTTATATCATGGATGAATTATGTCAGGATGATATTCAGTTCGTGGTGCTGGGTACGGGGGAAGAGCGGTATGAGAACTGCTTCCGGCATTTTGACTGGAAGTATGGGGATAAGGTATCCGCCAATATTTACTATTCCGATCCCCTTTCCCATAAGATTTATGCCTCCTGCGACGCCTTCCTGATGCCTTCTCTGTTTGAGCCCTGCGGCCTGAGCCAGCTTATGAGCCTCAGGTACGGCACGGTTCCCATTGTGCGTGAGACCGGCGGCCTGAAGGATACGGTACAGCCTTATAATGAATATGCCAATATCGGTACGGGCTTCAGTTTCCAGAATTATAATGCGCACGAGATGCTGAATACCATTCGTTATGCGGAACGTATTTATTACGACAGGAAGCGGGAATGGAATAAGATAGTGGACAGGGCCATGGCGGCAGATTTCTCCTGGAAGGTTTCGGCGGCGAAATACCAGGAAATGTATGACTGGCTGATCGGCTAAAGCGAAGGTAGGTATGGCGACAAACAGCAGCGACAGTAAAAGCAATAATTTTCTGTTGCAGGCGGGGATCCTTGCTGCAGCGGGAATCATAAGCAGAGTGATAGGGCTTCTTTACAGAAGCCCTTTGTCTGCTGTTATAGGAGATCTTGGGGGAGGATATTATCAGGCGGCCTATAATATATATACCATCGTGCTCTTAATCTCCTCCTACAGCATCCCCTCCGCGATCTCCAAGGTGATCGCCCAGAAGCTGGCGCTCCGGGAATATCGCAACGCCCACAGGGTTTTCCTGTGTTCCATCGGCTATGTGCTTGTGATCGGGGGGATCGCCAGTCTGTTTTTATTTTTTGGCGCAGGTCTTTTAGTGGACGGCAGGGCGATACCGGTACTGCGGGTTCTGGCGCCCACCATCTTTTTTTATGGGATGCTGGGAGTGCTGCGGGGTTATTTTCAGGCCCATAAGAGTATGGTGCAGACCTCTGTTTCCCAGATACTGGAACAGATCGCCAACGCCGTGGTGGCAATTGTTATGGCTCTGGTTCTGATCCGGCTCTTTGTGGGGGGAGAAGAACTGAAAATGGTGATGGATTCCCAGGTGGCGGACAGCCCCCTTCTCCATGGTTTTGCCCTGGGGACTGTGGACGCTGAAATAAGAGCCACACAGGGAATGGACCGCGCCATGTACGGCGCAATGGGAAGCGCCATCGGAACCGGCGCAGGAGTGCTGACGGGTCTTTTGTTCATGTGGGGGATCTATTCCCTGAATAAGGGGTGGTTCCGGAGACGGATACAGAGGGACCGCACAGCCAGGGTGGATTCCTATCGGGAGATCTCCAAAGTGATCGTAAGCATTGTGACGCCTTTCATCCTGAGCACCGCAGCTTATAATCTCAGCACTTCGTTGAATTCCGTGATCTATCTGAAGCTATACCGGACTATAAAGGAGATCGACGAGGTCACTGCTTACGCCAGCTACGGCGTTTTTTCCTATAAGGTGACTACCATCAGCAATATTCCCGTGGCCTTTGCCAACGCCATGGCTTCCGCCATGATTCCTTCCGTGGCGGCGCTGGTGGCGCAGAGAAACAGGCTGGAGGCTCAGCGCAAGATCAGTCTGGCGGTAAAAAGCACCATGATGATCGCGATCCCTTCCGCTGTGGGACTGTTTGTCCTGGCAAGACCGGTGGTTCAGCTTTTATTTCCCCAGCCCGAGTCCCTGGACCTGGCCGCAAAGCTGCTGATGGCGCTGGCGGTTTCTGTGGTCTTCTTTTCCCTGTCCACCTTGAGCAGCTCCATCCTGCAGGGGATCGGGAAAGTAAATACGCCTATTTATAATGCGGTGATCGCCCTTGTGGTTCAGACGGGGGTGCTGATCGGGCTTTTGCTCTGGACGAATCTGGATCTGTATGCCCTGGTGATCGCAAATGTGGTATATTCCGGTTTGATGTGTTTTCTGAATCAATGGGCGGTGCGCCGTGCCATTGGGTACAGACAGGAGCTTTTGCGGACTTTCCTTATCCCCTTTGGCGCTTCAGTGCTGATGGGGGCTGCGGCCTGGGCGGTGTATGAGCTGTTTGAACTGCTTACGTCCTCCAATGTCCTTTCTGTCCTGCCGGCGGTGCTGGCCGCGGTATGTGTTTATTTCGTCATGCTGTTAGTGCTCAGGGGGCTGGATGAAGAAGAGCTAAGGAGTATCCCCAAGGGCTATCTGGTGGTGCGCCTGGCAAAGAAATGCCGCCTGCTGCCGTAGATAACGGGTTTTTGGCTGTCCTGGGCGGCAGGCAGCACCGTATATTGAGGTGTGTTGTGTACCTTAAGCGGCGGCAGCAGTCCCTTAGAAGCCGGCTGTGCCCCGGGGACGAGGCCGCTACTGCAGCCGTTCAATTCCCGAGATATCAGAATCGATCATAAGAGAATAATTGGTATAGTACACTACAAAGCCGGGCTTCGCGGAGCCGGGCTTTTTTACATGCTTTTTTTGGATATAGTCGATCTCCACCTTGTCCTGTCCCCGTCCTTTGGAGTAATAGGCGGCCAGTCTCCCTGCCTCTTCAAAGGTGCGGTCAGGAAGCTCTGCCCCTTCCGTTTTCACCACCACATGGGAGCCGGGAATACCCTTGGCATGGAACCACCAGTCGCTGCCGGAAGCGAATTTAAAGGTCAGCTCGTCGTTCTGATAGTTATTTTTCCCCACATAAATATGGAAACCGTCGCTGCTCAGATAATGGAAGGGTTTGCTGGTGACTTTCGCCTTTTTGACGCCTCCCCTGCGGCGGATATAGCCGCTTTCGGTGAGCTCCTCCTTGATCTCCACCAGATCCTCCTCCTGGAGGGCGATGTCCAGGGAGGTCAGAACAGATTCCAGGTGGCCGATTTCGTCCGCCACTTCCTTTGTAAGCTCTGCCAGCGCTTCATAGGTTCTCTTCAGTTTGTTGTATTTTTCAAAATATTTTTTGGCGTTTTCCTGGGGAGTCATGGTGGGGTCGAGAGGGATCGTTACCATTTCGCCCGTGTAGTAATTCATGGCCTCCATGGATCTGGCGCCGGGCGTTACGTTGTATCCGTAGGTATTGAGGAGTTCTCCATAGATCCGGTAGGTATCCCTTTTTTCCGTGTCCTTCATCTGGCGCAGCTGCAGATCGTATTTTTTCACATTCCGTTCCAGGGCGGTCTGCACAATATGGCGCAGATCGGAGGATTTCTGACGGATGCGGGTAAGGGCGTTTTTTTCCGCATAAAAATTTTCCAGAAGCCCGGACATGGAAGCCTGGCGCTCAATATGATCTTCTCCGCGGGTATACATGGTGAGGGGCAGGGCGGCGAATTCCACCGGGGTTTTGCCGGTGTAGGCGATACAGGGAGCAAAGTTTCCCTCCCTGATGGCGGCCGTCATGCCGGCAAAGGCGGCGTAGAGCCTGGCGTAATCTGTGGAACAAAGGGCCGCCGCAGGACGCTCTCCGTCAATCCCAGCTTCGTAGCAAAGTTCCTGGGCAAAAACAGGAGAGATGCCGGTATAGCTGCTGTAGATGGCTTTGAAGACCGGCATGGGCTTTGATGAGATCAGGGCGACAAATTGCTCAAGATCTGCAGCGAGTGCATTCGCCTTGTCCTGGGTTCGGGGGATAAAGTAGGGCTTTCCCGGCAGAACCTCTCTGACACTGCTGACAAGCCCTGATACATGCTTGATGCTGTCCAGAATGGTGTTGTCCTGGTCGCAAAAGATGATGTTGCTGTGCTTTCCCATGATCTCTATGGTCAGCCGCTTCCTTTTCAGATCCCCCATTTCGTCCAGGTGCTCCACGTCTATGTGGACAATGCGCTCTAAGCCCGGTTGGGAAATATCCACGATCCGTCCGTTCTGCAGATGCTTGCGTAAAAGCATGCAGAAGCCAGGCGCGGTCATGGGGCTGGGCTTGTTGACTTCCGTCAGATAAAGAAGGGGAAGGGAGGCCTGGGCGGAAAGGAAGAGCCTTTGTTGTCCGTCGTTGGTTTTTATGGTCAGAAGGAGTTCGTCGCTTTCCGGCTGGGCGATTTTGCTGATGCGCCCGCCTGACAGGGTATCTTTAAGCTCTTTGGTGATATTCGCTACGGTGATTCCGTCAAATGCCATGGTATATGCTCCTTGTATTCTGATATTCCCGCAAAACAGCCGCACAGGGTGCAGCGGCTCTAAGCCGCCCTGGCTGGATCGAGTTATTTATAATGGAAAAATATTGACTGCGACGTTAAGTATAACAGATTTTGCAAAAACCCACAAATATTATTTAAAAAAATTGGGAAATAGTAACAGTTCAGCCGCGCCATTCGCAAAGTCGCGCTTACGCGCTTTTCGTCGCTCCGCGACTATCTTTGCTCATTAAATGGCGCTCCCTCAGCCGCCAGACATGATGGAAAATTCGTGCGAGCACGATTTTCCATCAAATCAGGCGGCTGGCTGAACTGTTACGGAAAACATTAGAGACCATAAAAATTTTTATATAAAGGAGGTTTCATGAAAAAAATGATAGAATTCCAATTTCTATTATCCATGACAGAACCCTCCAGTGTAAAAACACCTTTTTTGTCAAAAATAATACTGTAATCCTGAAATGGATTCTTTGTTTGTGACAGTAGAAACCAATAAGGTATGTTTTCTGTTGTTGGAAAAGAGGAATGGAGGAGATCAAGCATATGGAACAGATCTGTGCCATGGTTTATCAGCTGACCAGAAATCTTTCCCAGGAGAAGGCAGGGATCATAGGTTTTGATGCCTATTATATCGACCATACCGCAGGCTTATTGCCCCGAGAGGAAGAGGATATTCCCTTTAAGGAGCTGGAGATCCGGTCTGGGAAAGATGCTTTCGTGGATTTGTATGGAGACAATGAAAAAATGGTATGAGGAAGAAAAGAATCATTTTTAAATCGGAAGCTCCGCCTGTTTGAAAAGAGGCGGAGTTTTCTTATGGAGAATCGGATACAGTCAGACGGGGTATTTCCCCTGGGGATCAAAAGGTTCCGAAAGCTGAAATGCATTAAAAAAAGGGAAAAAGTTATGCCATGTTAAATGGATTTGTATTTTCTTTTGTAGTGTGATAGAATAAAAAAAGTCCCTTCAGGCAATGACGAAAGAGAAGGATTTGCCGCCGGAGGGGTATGGAGGAACCTATGGCTGGTCAGAAGGAAAGGGAAGATTACAAGCAGATCCGTCCTGAAAACCCGGAAAAAGTGCTGGCTTATGTGGACGGAAGCTACAATCACGCTCTGGGAAAATATGCTTTTGGCTGTGTGTTTATCCTGGCGGACGGCAGGGTGTATACGGAAAGCGGCAGCGGAAGCAATCCGGAATCCGCAGCCCTGCGGAATGTGACCGGGGAGATGCTGGGGGCGATGTTCGCCGTGCGTTTTGCCGTGGTAAACGGTTTTCGCAGCATTGAGATCCGGTATGATTATGAGGGAATTGAAAAATGGGTCACAGGAGCCTGGAAGAGCAAGACCGATCTGACGAAAAAGTATGCCCAGGCCATGCGCAGATGGGGAGAAAATATAGAAATTTCTTTCCAAAAGGTTGTAGCCCATTCCAAAATTTATTATAATGAGATGGCTGACAGACTGGCAGGGGAGGCGCTGGAGAGCCCGGAAGGGATTCCCGCGGTGCGCAGGCTTCAGCAGATGACCTGTCTGGAGACGGAAGAATAAGTTTTGGTCGGTCAAAGCAGGGTCTAAGCAGCCTGAGCGCAGAAGGAACAGGGAGATAGAGAAGGCATTAAAGGATAGAGAAGGCGTTAAAGGATAGAGAAAGCATTATAAGGGAAGAGAAGGAACAGGGTGGGACATACCATGGAATCGGTAAGACTGAATAAATATCTGTCAGAGTGCGGCGTCTGTTCCCGGAGAGAGGCGGACCGCCTGATCCAACAGGGCAGGGTACTTGTAAACGGAAGAAGGGGAATGCCGGGGGAACAGGTAACGGCAGGTGACGAGGTGTCTGTAAACGGCCGGAGGCTGGGAGAACGTAAGGAACCGGTGGTGCTGGCCTTCTATAAGCCTGTTGGGGTGGTCTGTACGGAAAAAGACCGCCATGCGGAAAAGATCCTGGCGGATCTGGTAAAGTATCCTGTGCGCGTAACCTATGCGGGACGTCTGGATAAGGATTCCGAAGGGCTTTTGCTGCTCACCAACGACGGCAGCCTGATCGAGGCGATGATGCGGGGAGCTAACCGACATGAAAAGGAATATATCGTAAAGGTGGATCGGGAGCTGACGCCGCAGTTTCTGGAAGGAATGGAAAGGGGCGTATACCTTTCCGAGCTGCAGCAGACCACAAGACCCTGTAAAACAGAGCAGACAGGAAAATTTACCTTTCGCATTACACTGACTCAGGGGCTGAACAGGCAGATCCGCAGAATGTGCGAAACCCTTGGATACAGAGTGAGAAAAATACAGAGAATACGGGTGATGAATATCCGGCTCCAGGGAATTCCTTATGGAGGTTTCCGGGAGATAAAAGGGGACGAACTGAGGGAGCTGTACCGGGAGGCGGGGCTTGAATGAAACGGTTGGAGGCAGAGCGGAAAATGGATTTACAAAACAGAATGAAATATCTGGTGGAAACGCTGAATGAGGCTTCAAAGGCTTACTATGCCCAGGACCGGGAGCTTATGAGCAATTTTGAGTATGACAGGCTCTATGACGAACTGGTTTCTTTGGAGGAAGAGACAGGGATCGTCCTTTCCAACAGTCCCACAGTCAATGTGGGCTATGAGGCGGTGGAGGAACTGCCGAAGGAGCGGCATGAAAGTCCCATGCTTTCCCTGGGAAAGACTAAGAGCAGGGAAGAACTGAAGGACTGGCTGGGAGAACACGAGGGGCTGCTGAGCTGGAAGCTGGACGGCCTGACGGTGGTTCTGACTTACCGGGAAGGAAAGCTGGCCAAGGCGGTCACCAGGGGCAACGGGGAAATCGGAGAGGTGATCACCAATAATGCCAAAACCTTCCGCAATCTGCCCTTAAGCATTGCCTTCAAGGGAGAACTGGTGCTCAGGGGAGAGGCGGTGATCAGCTACTCTGATTTTGAAAAGATCAATGCAGGGATCGAAGATGTGGAGGCAAAATACAAGAACCCCCGAAATCTTTGCAGCGGCTCTGTCAGGCAGCTGAACAATGAGATCACCGCGAAGCGGAATGTTAAGCTTTTTGCCTTCAGCCTTGTGAGCGCTCAGGGAATGGATTTTCATAATTCCCGGGAAATTCAGTTTCGGTTTTTAAAGGAGCAGGGCTTTGAGGTGGTGGAGTATCTCAGAGTGAATCAGGAAAATATCCTGGACGCTGTGGCAGACTTTGAACAGCGCATTGGGGACTATGATATTCCATCGGATGGTCTGGTGCTCATCTATGACGATATCGCTTATGGACAGTCCCTGGGGCGTACCGCGAAATTTCCCCGGGATTCCATTGCTTTTAAGTGGGCGGATGAACTGAGGGAAACAGTCCTTAAGGAGATTGAGTGGAGTCCCAGCCGCACCGGGCTGATCAATCCGGTGGCAATCTTTGAGCCCGTGGAGCTGGAGGGTACCACGGTGAGCCGGGCTTCCGTGCACAATATCAGTATTTTGCGGGGATTAAAGCTGGGGATCGGGGATCATATCACTGTTTATAAGGCGAATATGATCATTCCCCAGATCGCGGAAAACCTGACGGGGAGCGATACGGTGGAGATTCCGGCAGTCTGTCCTGTCTGCGGAGGTCCTACCCAGATCCGGCAGGTAAACGAGGTGCAGTCTCTGTATTGTACCAATGAAAATTGTCCTGCCAAGAAGATCAAAGCCTTTACTCTTTTTACCAGCAGGGACGCCATGAACATGGAGGGCCTAAGTGAAGCTACTCTGGAGAAGTTTATCGACAGGGGTTATATCAGGGAGTACGCGGATCTGTTTCACCTGGACAGATATCGGGAAGAGATCACACAGATGGAAGGATTTGGAGAAAAATCCTATCAGAATCTGACGGCAGGGATAGACCAGGCGAGGAACACTACCCTGCCCAGGGTGATCTATGCCCTTGGGATCGCCAACATCGGCGTGGCCAATGCCAAGATGCTCTGCCGTCATTTTGATTATGATTTTGAGAAAATGAAAAATGCGGATGCAGAAGAGCTGAGCGCCATCGAAGGCGTAGGAGAGGTAATCGCCGCTGCGTTTGTAGATTACATGGGAGACGAAGAAAACCTTCGGAAAATAGATCACTTGATGAAGGAACTTGTGATTGAGACTCCCAGGGTGGATGCTGAGAGCCAGACTCTTGCAGGCAAGACCTTTGTGGTTACGGGAAGCCTCCTGCATTTTAGCAGCCGAAATGAGCTGAAGGATCTGATCGAGCAGAAAGGCGGCAAGGTGACAGGAAGTGTGACCTCTAAGACAGAGTGCCTGATCAACAACGATATCACATCCACCTCTTCCAAAAATAAGAAGGCCAAAGAGCTTGGCATCCCCATCGTAACGGAAGCGCAGTTCATGGCGCAGTACCTGGGAGACGGGGAGTAGGAACCGCCCGGAGAGGGGCGGGTAGCTGACAAGGCTGATACGAGGAAGAAGGCCGATCTGCAAAACCCGGTCAGGTAAATGAAGAGTAAGGAAATAAGCGGACAGAAAGAGGATTTGAGAGAATGCCGATCAAAACACAGAGCGATCTCCCTGCAAGAGAGATTTTGGAAAATGAGAATATATTTGTAATGGATGAATACAGGGCGATGCATCAGGATATCCGTCCCCTGCAGGTGCTGATCTTAAATATCATGCCGGTAAAACAGGATACGGAACTGCAGCTTCTGCGCGCCCTGTCCAATACTCCCCTGCAGATTGACGTGACTTTCATGAACGTGAAGAATCATGTGTCCCTGAATACCTCGGCCAATCACCTGAATAAATTCTATATCACCCTGGAGGATGTCAGGGATCAGAAATTCGACGGCATGATCATCACCGGAGCCCCGGTAGAGGATATCAGCTTCGAGGAAGTGGATTATTGGGAGGAAATCTGCGAAATCATGGATTGGGCTGAGACTCATGTGACTTCCACCTTACATATCTGCTGGGGAGCCCAGGCGGGATTTTACCATTACTATGGGATTAACAAACGTCTGCTTCCGGAGAAGCTTTTCGGCGTCTATGAACACAGAGTCGCAAACCGTAAGATCCCCCTGGTCCGGGGGTTCGACGATATCTTTCTGGCGCCCCACAGCAGGCATACGGAGACCCCGGCGGAAGCCATCCATGCCTGCAGGGAGCTTACGGTGCTGGCAGAATCCCCGGTGGCCGGGGTGTTCCTTGCCCTGGCAGAGAACGGCAAAAAGATCTTTGTCAACGGACATCCGGAGTACGACCGATATACCCTGAACAATGAATATTACAGGGATCTCAACAAGGGGCTTCCCATCCATGTGCCTTATAATTATTATCCAAATGACGACCCGAAGGAGAAGCCTCTTCTGCAGTGGAGATCCCACAGCAATAACCTGTACAGCAACTGGCTGAACTACTACGTCTATCAGATCACTCCTTATGATATCAGGGAGATCTGAAAACGTTGTTTATGCGGGTTCCAGGGATGGTATCCTTGAACCGGATCTTACTTTACAGAACAGTTTCTTTTTAAAGAAAAATGGGATAAAATAGGAAAATCTTCAGGAGATGGAGATTTTATACCATCGTACATTCGTGTAAAAAGAGAATGATAAAGAAGGAGACAGGGAGTTTTCCCGGGAAGATCCTGCCCTAGCCTACGCTTTTAAGCTTTGCGCTGTGTTCCGTTACGACTTTTTTTAACAACACGATATCATCCAGGGCTGACTCCATCCTGTCGGAATTATCCTTATACCGATAATAAGTGTCGGTATAGCATGATTCTATGTTTTGCAGCCTTGGATTTATGTTGTTTTCTAAGTATAGATTGGTTCTGGCAACATTACTCTTGAGTTCGGAAACTTCGCCCTTGAGTCCGGCAACATCGCCTTTGAGTTCGGAAACTTCGCCCTTGACGTTTTCCATATTGACGTTGAGCACGGCGACGTTATCTTGGAGTCTGTCTACGTCAACTCTGAGTACGGCGACGTTATCTTGAAGTACAGCAACGTTATCCTTAAGCACAGCGACGTCAGTTTTCAGTTCAGCCACGTCGTCTTTGAGCCCGGCAACGTCAACCTTAAGCACAGCGACATCGGTCTTCAGTTCAGCCACATCGTCTTTGAGTCCGGCAACGTCAACCTTAAGCACAGCGACATCGGTCTTCAGTTCAGCCACGTCGTCCTTGAGCCCGGCAACGTCAACCTTAAGCACAGCGACGTCAGTTTTCAGTTCAGCCACATCGCCTTTTAACTCAGCGACATCGCTTTTCAGGTTGGAAATATCGTCCCTGATCGGTCTTAGGTTGGTTTCAAACTTTTTATCCATCATATCGGATATGGCAAGCAATAATTCGTTGTCACTCATTTTTTTCCCTCCTTTCTGTTGTGATGAAAACGATTATATCAGATTCTTTTCATAGTGTAAAGCTATGTTAACTTATCTGAAAAGTCATTTTGCTTTAATTTGATGTTTTATTCCGATTATAAATGAAGGGTGAAAAAGGAGCAGAAGTTTTAAAAAAGGAGGGAGGGAAGGACCTGCTCCTGTTGACGTTTCCTGTTTATCGGTGATAAAATATTATCAGAAATTACCACAATATGAAATTACCACAATGTGAAGTTGCCACAATGTGAAATTACTGCAATGTGTGAAATTATAGTAATGTGTGAAATTATAGTAATGTGTGAAATTACCGCAAGGTTTATGAAGGAGGGATTTTGTCATGATTTTAGATCTGTTCCGTTTGGATGGAAAGGTTGCCATTGTAACAGGCGCTAATACCGGGCTTGGACAGGGTATCAGCCTGGCCCTTGCCCAGGCGGGGGCTTCCGTGATCGGTGTGGCAAGGAGAAGCTGTCAGGAGACTGCGGAAAAGATTCAGGCAGACAAGGGAAGTTTTCATGAAGTGATCGTTGACCTGAGCAGGCCGGAAGCTGTGGATACTATCGTAGACAGGACGAAAGCCCTTGCGGGCAGGGCGGATATCCTGGTGAATAACGCAGGCATGATCCTGCGGGAGGATGCTATTGATGTGAGTCAGGAAAATTGGGATAAGGTGATCTATCTCAATCAAAGACTGGTATTTTTCCTGTCGCAGGCAATTGCCAGAGAATTTTTCTTCCCGGCAGGGAGCGGCAAGATCATCAATATCGCCTCCATGCTGAGCTTTCAGGGCGGCATCCGGGTGCCGGCCTATGCTGCCAGCAAAAGCGCTGTAGTGGGTCTGACCAAGGCTTTGGCGAATGAGTGGGCGTCCCGGGGAATTCAGGTAAACGCCATTGCCCCTGGCTATATGGCTACTAACAATACCACACAGCTGAGAAATGACCAGGAGAGAAGCGCTTCCATTCTGGAGCGGATCCCGGCAGGACGATGGGGCACTCCTGAAGATATTATGGGAACGGCGGTTTATCTGGCTTCTAAGGCATCCGACTACGTTAATGGCTTTACCATAGCTGTGGATGGAGGCTGGTTGGCGAGATAAGATCGTTCGCCTTTCTGAATGGCGCGGCTGAACTGTTACGATTTTCCGGGTCCTGTGAAGGGATTGAATAACAGGAGGGTATATTTCCTGAAGCTTGTTCATATACTTATAGTAGGTATGCTGCATAAATCAGATCATCATGTGCAGAGAATGTTAAAAATGGACAATCAGGAGGCAGATCATGGCAAGAGGTCAGAAGAAATCCTTAGAGGAGAAGATCGCTGCAAAGGAAGAACTGATTTCCGCGCTGCTCACCAGGGTGGAATCGGAGAAAAAGGAATTAGAAGCGCTGTATGATGAGAAGAGAACGAAGGACCTGGGAATTGTCAGCGAACTGATCGAGGATGCGGGGCTCAGCCCGGAGGAAGCGAGGGAGGCCCTGCAGCTCTATATTGAAGGAAGAATTGCAAATGCGTCCTGAGAAACGCCGGAACAGCCGAGAGACTGCTCCGGCGTTTCCCTTAGAAATAGGCATCGGTTTACTGCATGCTTCACTACAACAAATATCGGCGTACTCTTTTGGGACTGCGTCTGGCAGGGCACGTCCCAGCCGGGGGATTTTCCGGGGTACAGTTCATTCATCTGCCAGCCAGGGAGCGAATTTTTTAAAAATAATGCTTGCAATATACCCCATGGGGGGTATATAATAGGGGCGAATGAAAGGGAGTCTGTCGTAATCGTCGACCTGCTTACATGGAAGGCAGATCAGAACGGAAAAGGGAAGAAAAAGCAATAGAAGAGAAAAAATGGAAGAAAAAAGATAGAAGAGAAAATGATAGAAGAAAAAAAGATAGAGGAGAAAATGACGGAAGAAAAAAATATTGAAAGGAAAAGTCCGGAGGCCGAAGACATAGAAAAGGGGAAACCTGCTTCCAGCTGTTGTTCGCATAAGACAAAAGAGCGTAACAGCCGGGAATATCAGGATCTGCTTCATCGTCTGAACCGGATAGAAGGTCAGGTACGGGGCATTAAGGGCATGGTGGAAAAAGATGCTTATTGTACGGATATCCTGGTACAGGTGGCTGCCGTAACAGCAGCTTTGAACAGCTTTAACAAGGTTTTGCTTGCCACCCACATCAAGACCTGTGTGACCAGGGATATTCTGGAGGGAAAGGAAGATACTGTGGATGAGCTGGTGGTCACTCTGCAAAAGCTGATGCGATAGCTTCCGGGGTGAAATGATCATCGGCTGGATTTGTGTCTGTGCGCTGCCTGACACGAGTTCATTATGGCAGAAACAAGCCTATTATGGCAGAAACAAGCTCATTATGGCAGAAATAAGCCCATTATGGCGGAAGGCAGCGAAGAAATGAGGAAAAAGATGGAACAATATATCGTGACGGGGATGAGCTGCGCGGCCTGCAGCGCCAGGGTGGAGAAAGCGGTGAGCAAAGTGCCTGGCGTTACATCCTGTTCCGTGAGCCTTCTTACCAATTCCATGGGTGTGGAGGGTACGGCATCGGAAACGGACATTATCAGGGCGGTTGAACAGGCTGGGTATGGAGCGGCTAAGAAGCGCCCCCATTCGGTTTCCAGGACCGGAACGAGTCGGGGAGCACAGGGAGCTAACGGTATACAGGGAGGAGGTACATCTGGAACACAGGACGGTTCGCAAGGTGTCGGTATGCCCGGCGCTGCGGAGGGCGCCAGCGTATCCTGCAGCCCGGCGGAATCTGGCCTGTCCTGCAGCGGGGAGGAGGCTGCCCTGCAGGACAGGGAGACTCCGCTTCTAAAGAAGCGGCTGATCGTTTCCGTGATCCTTCTTGTCTTTTTAATGTATTTTTCCATGGGCCATATGATGTGGGGATGGCCCGCGCCTGCCTTTTTCGCAGAGAATCCTGTGGCGATGGGACTTTTACAGCAGCTTTTGACCATAGCGATCATGGTCGTCAATCAGAAGTTTTTTGTAAGCGGCTTCAAAAGCCTGAGCCATGGGGCACCGAATATGGATACGCTGGTGGCCCTGGGAGCCGGGGCGGCTTTTGTCTACAGTACCTATGGGCTGTTTGCCATGACGGATGCTCAGGCCCGGATGGACATGGACGGTGTGATGCATTTTATGCACGAGCTGTATTTTGAATCGGCGGGAACCATTCTGACTCTGATCACGGTGGGCAAGATGCTGGAGGCAAGATCAAAGGGCAAAACCACCGATGCGCTGAAAAGTCTGATGAGGCTGGCGCCGAAGACAGCCACTGTGTTAAAGGGAGGACAGGAAGTCACGGTATCCATTGAGCAAGTCCAGAAAGGGGATCGGTTTGTGGTCCGCCCGGGAGAAAGCATTCCCGTGGACGGCATTGTGCTGGAAGGAAGCAGCGCAGTGAATGAGGCGGCCCTTACGGGAGAGAGCATTCCGGTGGATAAGGCGGCAGGGGATCCGGTATCTGCCGCTACCGTCAATCAGTCGGGCTTCCTTGTCTGCGAGGCGGCTAGGGTAGGGGAAGATACCACGCTTTCCCGGATCATACAGATGGTGAGCGACGCCGCCGCTACCAAGGCGCCCATTGCCAAGGTGGCGGACCGGGTATCCGGCATATTTGTTCCGGCAGTCATTTCCATCGCCGCGGCAGCGACCCTTGTGTGGCTGGCGGCAGGACAGAGCCTGGGCTTTGCCCTTGCCAGGGGAATTTCCGTGCTGGTGATCAGCTGCCCCTGCGCCCTGGGGCTGGCAACTCCTGTGGCCATTATGGTAGGCAACGGAATGGGAGCAAAAAACGGGATCCTGTTTAAAACAGCGGCATCCCTGGAGGCTGCGGGAAGGACGCAGATTGTGGCTCTGGACAAGACAGGGACCATCACAAAGGGAGAGCCCGAAGTGACGGATGTGGTGCCGGAGGAGGGCGTAACCAGGGAGGAGCTCTTGTTCTGCGCCTATGTTTTGGAGAAAAAAAGCGAGCATCCCCTGGCAAAAGCTGTGATCCATTATGTGGAGGATGGCGCGCCAGGTGAAGCATCCGGGATAACTGGTATGTCTGCAAAACTGGAGGCATGGAAAAGGGAAGAGGTTTCGGATTTCCAGGCGCTGCCGGGCAACGGTCTGTCAGGGGACTGCCGGGGAAAAGCCCTGTTCGGAGGCAATGAGCGCTATATCGGGGAGAAGAGTCATCTTTCTCCCGAACTGCGCAGGCAGGCCCGGAAATTCTCGGAAGAGGGGAAGACACCCCTGTTTTTTGCAAGGGATGGGATGGCTGCAGGTTTGATCGCCGTGGCGGATGTGATTAAGCCGGAGAGTCCCCAGGCGGTAAAGGAACTGCAGAATATGGGCATCCATGTGGTGATGCTCACCGGGGACAATGAACGCACTGCCCGGGCTATCGGAGCCCAGGCGGGAGTGGATGAGGTGATCGCCGGCGTGCTTCCGGATGGAAAGGAGAATGTGATACGTTCCCTGCAGGAGAAGGGAAAGGTGGCAATGGTAGGGGACGGGATCAACGACGCCCCTGCGCTTACCAGGGCGGATATCGGCATCGCCATCGGGGCGGGCACGGATATCGCCATAGATGCGGCGGACGTGGTGCTGATGAAGAGCCTGTTGAGCGATGTCCCGGCGGCTATCCGGCTGAGTCGGGCAACCCTGCGCAACATCCATGAAAATCTGTTCTGGGCCTTCTTTTACAATGTGATCGGGATTCCCCTGGCGGCAGGAGTGTGGATACCACTGTTTCATCTGCAGCTGAATCCCATGTTCGGGGCGGCCGCCATGAGTCTTTCCAGTTTTTGCGTGGTTTCCAACGCCCTGCGGCTGAACCTGCTCCGGATCCATGATGCGGGAAAGGACAGGAAGCTGAAAAAAACGGTCTCATCTGTCGGGAATACAGCGCCCGACAGTCAGAATAATCCTATGGAGGAAGATCCGGATCCTGACGGAACCTTTGCTCCCGGGGAAACGGCGGAGGATCTTACTTCGGCGGAGACAAAAAATATCAAGAAAGAAGAGGTAAGCAATATGACAAAGACGATGAAAATCGAAGGAATGATGTGCGGACATTGTGAGGCGAGGGTAAAGAAAAGCCTCGAGGCGGTTGCCGGCGTAGCGCAGGCACAGGTCAGCCATACGGAGGGCACCGCCGTGGTGACTCTGGAAACAGAGGTGGCGGATGAAGTGCTGAAAAAGGCTGTGGAAGATCAGGATTATAAGGTGGTTTCCATTCAGTAGATTCCATCCGGCAGTTTTTGTATCCGGCATCGGATCAATACCAGGTCAGAGGACACCCGGTCATGGCTGGTTTCATGACCGGGTGTCCTTTTGTGAGAAGGATTCTGCTCATATACGGAATCTGGGATGCGGCGGTCATCATTCGCCCGGGGGAAAATTCCGGTGTTGGAGTGTTCCGGAGTGAAATTTCCGCACTTGGGTGTTCCTGTGGAGGAATTCCGGTACAGAGAACTTTCCGAGATTTCCGCGCCAGGGTGTTCCTGTGGGGGAATTCCGGCACAGGAAACTTACCGGGGCTTGCATGTCCCGGAAAGCTATGATAGACTAAGGTGTGTCAACGAAAATGAGCATTTGGATACTGACGGGAGGTGCCTTTGATGTACCGTATTTTGCTGGTGGAGGATGACAGAGGAATCTCGGAGGAGATCAGGAAGCAGGCGAGGGCCTGGGATATGGAGGTCAAAAACGCCCAGGATCTGCGCAATGTGATGGCGGATTTCGCGGCTTTTGAGCCCCATCTGGTGCTGCTTGATATCGGTCTGCCCTTTTATAACGGTTATTACTGGTGCGGGGAGATCCGTAAGGTATCCAGGGTGCCGGTCATTTTTATTTCTTCCGCCGCAGACAATATGAATATCGTAATGGCTGTGCAGATGGGTGCGGACGATTTCATTGCCAAGCCCTTTGATTTTGAGGTGCTGATCGCCAAGATCCAGGCGATGCTGCGGAGAACCTATGATTTCGCTTCCTCCGTGCCGGTGATGGAGCACAGGGGCGCCCTGTTAAACACAGGGGATAACACCCTGACCTACGGCGGGGAGAGGATCGCTCTTACCAAGAACGAATACCGCATTCTGTACACTTTGATGGAGAATAAGGGAAAAGTGGTGAGCAGAGAGCGTCTGATGGAGAAGCTGTGGGAAACAGACAGCTTCGTGGATGATAACACTTTGACAGTGAATGTGAACAGGCTGCGCAAAAAGCTGGACGGCGCTGGTCTGGAGAATTTTATTGAAACGAAGTTCGGCTTAGGATATCTGGTGGAAGCGTAGGGTGAAAAAACAGCTGGACAGCCGAGTTTTGCCTTGCTGCACAAACCCTCCAAAAAGAAAGATTCATGTTTTGCCGGGGCGGCGGGAAAGGGAGAAGAGGATCATGCAGGAAACAACAGGAATCGGGGACAAAAGGGAGTTTCTTCTTTTTTATCTGAAATACCATAAATGGAATATTGGGATCTTTTTTCTTTTCTGCTCCTTTTTCCTCTGCACCTTCGCCCTGTATCATCTGCCGGTGGGAGCAGTGCTTTATCCCGCCTCTTTATGTGCTTTTTTCGGTCTGCTGTTTCTGGGTCTGCATTTTGGCCGGGCATGGAGGACGCATTGCCGCCTGATGCAGTCCATGGTTCTTCCTGTCGGGCTGTTGGAGGAGCTTCCGGAAAGCTTTTCCTGGGAAGGGGAGGATTACCGGAGGCTGGTCTGGAAGCTTAAGGAGGAACAGCGCCGGAAGGAAGATGAGATGAATCTGAGGTTTTCCGAAATGGTGGACTATTATACTCTTTGGGCGCATCAGATCAAGACCCCCATCGCCTCCATGAGGCTGAAGCTGCAGAATGAGGATTCCTCTCTTTCCAGGAATCTGTCGGAGGATCTTCTCCGGATCGAACAGTATGTGGAAATGGTGCTGGCCTATCTGAGACTGGATTCCCGGTCCACGGATTATGTGCTGAAGGAGCAGGATCTGGATGATTTGATCCGCCAGTCCGTGAAAAAGTTTGCAGGCTGGTTCATCGGCAGAAAGATCGGTCTGGAATTTGTCCCTACCCAGATTAAGGTTGTCACGGATGAAAAGTGGATGAGCTTCGTGCTGGAACAGGTGCTTTCCAACGCCCTGAAATACACGGAATCCGGAACCATCAGAATCTATCGGAAGGGGGAAAGCACAGTCTGCATCGAGGATACGGGCATCGGGATCGCTCCGGAAGATCTGCCCCGTATTTTTGAAAAAGGGTATACCGGCTATAACGGAAGAAGCGACAAAAGGGCCAGCGGCATCGGCCTTTATCTGTGCAGGAGGGTCTGTGAGAATCTGGGACATACCATATCCACAGCTTCTGTGCCGGGAAAGGGCACGGTCATCACCATTGGTCTGGAGCAGAGAAGGACCGAAAGGGAATAAAAGGGACGTTTTCTAACAAAAATGTAAGAAAAGACAGGGGAAATGTAAGGCGATTCCATGGCGTTCCATTTCCCTTTTTTGATAGAATAACACCATCGGGCGGCAGGCAAAGAGGACCTTTGCAGGAGCCATGGAAAGGAGGCGCCGCCGCAGAAAGGATGGAAGAGAACATGAGTTTATTGGAAGTTGCTGGTCTTAAGAAGACCTACACCACCCGTTTTGGGGGCAGTCGGGTGGAGGCGCTGAAAAACGTGAATTTTACCGTAGAAAAAGGGGAGTATGTGGCCATTATGGGGGAATCCGGTTCGGGCAAGACCACCCTGTTGAATATCCTGGCGGCCCTGGACCGACCCACCGGGGGAAGCGTCAGGCTGGATACCTGGGATCTGTTTCAGATCAGGGAATCCGCAGTATCTGCCTTCCGCAGGGATAACCTGGGCTTTGTCTTCCAGGATTTCAATCTGTTAGATACCTTCAGCCTGGAGGACAACATTTACTTGCCCCTGGTGCTGGCGGGAAAGCGCTATGAGGAGATGCATGAGCGCCTGGTTCCCATAGCCGAGAAACTGAATATTTCGGATATTTTGAAAAAGTATCCCTATGAGGTCTCAGGAGGTCAGAAGCAGAGGGCGGCTGTTGCCAGGGCTCTGATCACCCGGCCGAAACTGATCCTGGCGGACGAGCCTACGGGAGCCCTAGACTCCAGGGCCACGGACGAGCTTTTGCAGCTTTTCGGGGAGATCAACAGGGGCGGTCAGACGATCCTGATGGTGACCCATTCCATAAAAGCTGCCAGCCATGCCGGAAGGGTGCTGTTTATCCGGGACGGGGAGGTTTTCCACCAGATCTACAGGGGCAGCGGCAGCAACGAGGAGCTGTACGCCAAGATTTCCGATACCCTTACCATCCTGGCCACAGGAGGGGAAAACGGCAGAATGGGCGGTGAGGCTCAATGAAGTTCTTTTTTTATCCAAGGCTTGCCTGGAGCGGTATCCGGAAGAACGGGAAATTATACCTGCCCTATTTTCTGACCTGCTGCGGTATGGTCATGATGTTTTATATCATGGTCTTTCTGGCAGAGGGAGAAGCCCTTGCCCAGGTAAAGGGAGGAAATATCATGCAGGAGATCCTCGGCCTGGGGGTACAGGTACTGGGGATTTTTTCCGGAATCTTCCTTTTTTATACCAATTCCTTTCTGATCCGTAGAAGGCAGAAGGAATTCGGTCTCTATAATATCCTGGGCATGGGAAAGGGGAACCTGGCACGGCTTGTGCTTTGGGAAACCCTGATCCTGGCAGTCCTTTCCCTGTTATGCGGTCTGGGGGCAGGCGTTCTTTTTTCCAAGATCGCGGAGCTTTTTATGATCAATCTTCTGTTTGGGGACGTTACCTTTACCCTGAGGATCAGCCTATCTTCCCTGTTCCTTACTGTGAAGGTGTTCGCAGGGATCTTTTTCCTGATCGCCCTCCGTTCTTTGTGGAAGATCCGGGTTTCCAGGCCGGTGGAGCTTCTGGGCAGTGAAAGCGTGGGGGAGAAACCGCCCCGGGCAAATTATCTCTATGCCCTGGCAGGAGCCATTATGCTGATCTGCGCTTATTATCTTGCGGCTGTGAGCCAGAATCCTTTAGAGGCCATCCCGGTATTTTTCGCGGCGGTGGTGCTGGTGATTCTTGCCACTTACCTGTTATTTATGTCGGGTTCGGTGGCGTTGTGCAGATTTTTACAGAAACGGAAGCGTTATTATTACAGGACCGATCATTTTGTGTCCGTATCCTCTATGGTTTACAGGATGAAGCGCAACGGCGCCGGCCTGGCTTCCATCTGTATCCTCTGTACCATGGTGCTGGTGATGCTGTCCGCTACCATGAGCCTTTACATCGGCGCAGAGGATACTCTGCGCAATCGGTACCCCAGGAATCTTGTGTTCCAGGCCCAGGATCTGGAGCCCTTTGAAAAAGAGCAGCTGGATCCTCTTTATCGGGCGGTGGATGAAGTCCTTGCAGAGCATTCCCAGGAAAAGAGGGATATCCAGAATTATACCCTGGGGGATATGAACGGCTGCTTTTTGAACGAGGGCGAACTTATGACGGAGAACCCTGCGGAATCAGGCGAGACCTCTTTCCTGGACTTCGCGGAGGTCTGGCAGGTATTTCTAGTGTCTCTGGAGGATTACAACGCCCTGTGCAATGCCCAGGAAAACCTGAAGGAGGGGGAAGTATTGCTTTACGCCACGAAAAGAGGGTATCCCTGGAATTTTATCAGGCTGCCGGAACTGGGAGAATTTCAGGTGGCGAAGGTTCTGGACCGGTTTGTGGGAAACGGGGTGGACGCCATGCAGATCCTTCCGACCCTTTACATTGTCCTGCCGGATTTTGAGAGCGGCATGAAGGTTCTTTCCGGGAAAACCCTGGAAAACGGAGCGTCCCTTGCAACCTATTTCTGGAATTACGGCTTTGACCTGGATGCGGATCAGGATACCCAGGTGGAAATTTATCTGCAGATCAGGGAACGGGTGAGGAGTCTGGCTGAAGAAGGCAGGGTCCGTCTGACCCAGTGCGAAAGCGCAGCCTGGGAAAGAGAAAGCTTTTATTCCCTGTACGGCGGCCTGTTTTTCCTGGGAGTGCTTTTAGGGATTGTGTTCCTCTTTGCAGCGGTGCTGATCATTTATTATAAGCAGATTTCGGAGGGTTATGAGGATCAGAGAAGATTTGAGATCATGCAGAGCATTGGGATGACGAAAAGAGAGATCCGAAAGAGCATCAATTCCCAGATCCTGACGGTCTTTTTCCTGCCCCTTGTTACGGCAGGGCTGCATCTGTCCTTTGCCTCTCTGATCATCAGCAGGTTGCTGAAGCTTTTTGCCCTGGATCATCCCTGGCTGGAGATCCTGGTCACCCTGGGATGCTTCCTTGTGTTCGGGCTGTTCTACGTGACGGTGTACTGGCTGACCTCCAGATCATATTTTCAGATCGTCAGCGGAGGGAAGGAAGCCGGACCCGTCAGGGGAAGAAGACTTTGAGGGATATCGGTTTGATGGGCAGGGCCGGAAGGACTCAGGCTGGAAGGATGCAGGCTGGAAAGGCGCGGGCTGGAAGGACATCGGCCGGAAAAGCAAAATGTGAAAATGGAGCAAAAACGGGTAAAAAATCTGTCAATTTTTGTAGAAAAGAAATATTTACAAATATTCCGGATCGTGTATAATTCTAACTAACCTGAAATTTAACGTTTAAAAGACGGATTTTGGGCGATACTTTAGAAAAACGTATGAAAGGAATGGTTTTTATGCAGCGGACGATCAGGCTGACACCGGATAAGGTCCAGAAATTTGTAAATGTAACTTCCCGATGTGATTTTGACATTGATATTTTTTATAACAGATATATTGTGGACGCCAAGTCGTTTCTTGGAGTGTATGGATTGGATTTTTCCAGGCCGCTGACGGTGTCCTATCAGGGCTATAATGCGGAACTGGAGGAGCTTTTAAAGCAGTATGCGATTGCCAGCTGAGGACCGCGGTTTTCTGTGTCCGGGCAGCTTTAGCCGGATTGATTTTAGCCGGACTGGTTTCAGTTGGATTGGCTTTAGCTGGACTGGCGGCTTTGCCGGACTTATTTTGATCTGACAGATCAGGCTCCCTGTATAAGGTAGGATTGCTATCTTATGCGGGGAGTATTTTGGTTTTTCAGGGGCGCATAAGAAGGATGGAAAGGAAGGGTTGCGGAAGCATGGAGGAGATTCGGATATCGGTTCGAAGCCTGGTGGAATTTTTGCTTCGCCAGGGGGATATAGACGACAGACGCCTGGGGGTATCCGAGGATGCCATGCAGGAGGGAAGCCGGATCCACCGCATGATCCAGAAAAGAATGGGCGGGGATTACCGGGCGGAGGTAACCCTCCGGTATGTGGAGCACACAAAGAACTATGATCTGGTGGTGGAGGGCCGTGCGGACGGAATCTATACAGATGACGGGACGGTTGTGATAGACGAGATCAAGGGCACCTACGGGGATGTGGCCAGAATGAAGGAGCCGGCGCCGGTGCATCTGGCTCAGGCAAGATGTTATGCCTATATGTACGGAATCCGGCAGAATCTGGAGAGGCTGAAGGTGCGGATGACCTACTGCAATCTGGAATCGGAGGATATCCGTTATTTTTATGAAGAGCAAAGCATGAAAGCGCTGACGGAGTGGTTCGGCTGGCTGGTGGAGGAATACCGAAGGTGGGCGGATTATGATTGGGAATGGAAACAGATCAGGGCAGAATCCATCCGTCAGACGGAATTTCCTTTCCCTTACAGGGAGGGGCAGAGAGAGCTGGTCAAATATGTTTATCAGACCATTTACCACAGAAGAAGGCTGTTCTTGGAGGCTCCTACCGGCGTAGGAAAAACGATTTCCACGGTTTTCCCGGCGGTGAAGGCCATGGAAAAGGGAATGGGCGACAAGATTTTTTATCTGACCGCCAAGACCATTACCCGGACTGTGGCGGAGGATACTTTCGGGCTTTTGCGGGGGAGGGGACTGCATTTTAAAAGCGTGGTGCTGACGGCCAAGGAAAAGATCTGCTTTATGGAAGAGGTGGAATGCAATCCCGAACATTGTCCCTATGCAAAGGGGCATTATGACCGGATCAACGACGCCATGTACGATTTCCTGATCCATGAGGAAAGCTTTTCCCGGGAAAAGGTGGAGGAGTACGCCGGAAAACACAGGGTCTGTCCCTTTGAACTGTGCCTGGATATGAGCCTGTTTGCGGACGGGGTGATCTGCGATTATAATTACCTTTTTGATCCCCATGTGTATCTCAGGCGGTTTTTTGGGGATGGTTCGGATGGCAATTATATTTTCCTCATCGATGAAGCCCATAATCTTCTGGAGCGGGGGAGGGAAATGTACAGCGCTTCTCTGATCAAGGAGGAATTCCTGGAGCTTAAGCGGGAGCTCGGCAGGCTTTCGGGAAAAAGCGCTCTGGTCCGGAAGGGACACGCCGAGAGGATCCGCAAGCAGCTGGAGCGGTGCAACAAGGAGATGTTGGCTCTAAAGCGCAGCTGTGAGGATTATCAGGTGGTTTCTGAGATCGATCCTCTGGTACAGTCCCTGCTCTGGCTCCATTCCGCAATGGATGATTATCTGGATGAGCAGGAGGAGGAAAGCCTTCCGGTCAGGGAACAGCTTCTGGACTTTTATTTTAAGGTCAGTCACTTTCTGGATATTTACGAGCGGGTAGATGAGAACTATGTAAAATATACTCAGTTAAACGAGGATGGAAGCTTTCTGGTCCGGCTCTTCTGCGTCAATCCTTCGGTCAATCTCCGGGAATGCCTGCAGAGAGGAAGGAGTGCGGTCCTGTTTTCCGCCACCTTTCTTCCCATCCAGTATTATAAGGGGCTTCTGGGCGGAGAAAAGGAGGATTATGAGGTCTACGCCAGGTCTGTTTTCTCTCCCGAAAAACGGGCGATCCTCATCGCCGGGGACGTGACCAGCAGATATACGAGGCGGTCGGAGGAGGAATTCTTCAAGATCGCCCGGTATATTGACGAGATCGTGAAAAACCGCCATGGGAATTACATGGTATTTTTCCCGTCCTATTCCTTTATGCAGAATGTTTATGAGATCTATCAGGAGCATTTTGCGGCGGAAGGAAAGGAATGTCTTTTACAGACGGATTCCATGAGAGAACAGGAACGGGAGGAATTCCTGGAACGTTTTCAGATCAATGAAGAGGAACATATCCTGATAGGTTTTTGTGTGCTGGGCGGAATCTTCAGCGAAGGGATCGACCTGAAAAATGACAGGCTCATCGGTGTCATCGTGGTGGGGACGGGGATCCCCCAGGTGTGCAGTGAAAGGGAGCTGCTGAAAATGCACTTTAACGAGAGCGGAGAAAACGGCTTTGACTATGCTTACCGTTATCCCGGCATGAATAAGGTGCTCCAGGCAGCGGGACGGGTGATCAGGACCGCGGAGGACGTGGGCATCATCGCCCTTCTGGACGAGCGTTTCCTGCAGTTTTCCTATCAGAAATTGTTTCCCAGGGAATGGGAGTCCTTTCAGGCTGTAACTGTGGACACCGTGGCAAAGCGGGTGGAGCGGTTCTGGGATTCCTGGCTGTAGTTTCGCAATTACCTGAAAAGACTGCACAGGCAGCTGCAAAACTGCAGCTGCCCGTTTTCAGCACAGTTGTTTTACAATGACCGAAATAAGACGATAAGGCAAAGGGAGAGGAAAGACGATGTGGGCTTATGAAAGTGTGTTTTATCAGATTTACCCCTTAGGTTTCTGCGGGGCGCCTTATGCCAACGACGGCAGGCTGGAGCACCGGATCCTGAAGGTAAAGGACTGGATCCCCCATATGAAGAGGCTGGGGATCAATGCGGTATATTTTTCCCCGGTGTTTGAATCGGATACCCATGGCTATAACACCAGGGATTACAGGAAGATCGACGTGAGGCTGGGAACCAATGAGGACTTTAAGCAGGTCTGTCAAAGCCTTCACGAGAATGGTATCCGGGTGGTGCTGGACGGGGTCTTTAACCATGTGGGGCGGGGGTTCGGCCCTTTTCAGGACGTATTATATAACAGGGAGCGGTCCGGATACCTGGACTGGTTCTACCGCATTGATCTGGGAGGAAATTCCCCCTACAATGACGGATTATGGTATGAGGGCTGGGAAGGTCATTATGACCTGGTGAAGTTAAACCTTAAGAATGAAGAGGTGGTGCGGTACCTGCTGGAAAGCGTCCGTTTCTGGGTGGAGGAATTCGGCATTGACGGTCTGCGCCTGGATGTGGCATACAGCCTGGAGGAGAGTTTCTTAAGAAGGCTGAGGAGCTATTGTGACGGGCTGAAGGAGGATTTCTTCCTGTTGGGAGAGATGCTGCATGGGGATTACAGGCGGCTGATGAATGATGAAATGCTCCATTCCGCAACGAATTATGAGTGTTATAAGGGGCTTTACAGCAGCTTCAACAGCATGAACCTGTTTGAGATCGTGCATTCCCTGCTGCGTCAGTTCGGACCGGAGAACTGGACCCTCTATAAGGGAAAACATCTTCTGACCTTTGTGGATAACCATGATGTGACCAGGGTGGCCAGCATTTTAAACGATCCCGGGCACCTGCCCCTGATCTACGCCCTGGCCTTTGGAATGCCCGGGATTCCCTGCATTTATTATGGCAGCGAATGGGGCGCCCGGGGAAAGAAGTCGGAGGGAGATCCGGCGCTGCGCCCCTGCTTTGAAGAACCTCAGTGGAATGAGCTTTGCGGCTGGATCGCAAAGCTCGTCAGGGCAAAGAAGGAATCCAAGGCTCTTCATTACGGCACCTTCCGTTCTCTGCTCTTAACCAACAGACAGTGCATTTTCGAACGCCGCATAGAGGAAGAGCGGGTGCTGGTGGCCGTGAACGCGGATAACACGCCCTTTTTTGCCCATTTCGATGCGGGCTGCGGCAGGGCGGTTGACCTGATAAGCGGCGCTCCTCATGACTTTGGAGGGGGAAGCGAACTGCCCCCCTACTGCGCGTTTTTCTGGAAAACAGAAAGATAGATGTTTTTTAAACCTCGTCAATAAACAGACCTGATTTCTTCAGGGCAGGCCTCAGCGCCAGATAGAATATGGCGGAGCAGACCACCGCCACCACCGCGTTGACAGCGGTAGTCAGTGCGCTGAGCTTTGCCAGGGACGCCGCAAGATCCTGGGGAACCCCCAGAAGGTAGGTTTTGTAAAAGTACCCTACCACAGGATCCGCTATGATATTGAATCCCATTCCCGCCGCGCTGGCCAGAATGGTGGAAATGGTCACGTATTTTACGGAATGATTCTGACTTAGCCTGCAGATCCTGTGGGCCACCAGGCCTACGATCAGCCCGATCAGAAGCTTTAGCAGGAAGGTTTTGGGGGCGCTGGTCACATATGCAGTGGTCAGGTCGGCGATGGTCATGCCGACGGCTCCGGACAGTCCTCCCCAGTAACCTCCTAAAAGCAGGGCAGCCAGCACACAGAAGACATTGCCCAGGTGGAAGGCGGTTTTTTCTGTTCCGACGGGAATGTCTATTTTAAAGAAGGTAAAGCCGATGTAGCACAGAGCCGCCAGCAGTCCTGCCTGTGCCAGGCGTTTGATGTCTGCCTGCTGCGCCCCGGTCCGTCCGATGAAGGCGTTATAAATTCCCCTGATCGTGAGGAAGAAAGCGAAAAACAACAGGATCAGACCGTAGGAATAAGGTCTTTCCAGGTCAAGCTTTTCCTCCTCCAGCCTTTGCAGTTCTGCCTCCAGGGAGCTTAAGTTTTTCTCCA
>CANQBS010000013.1 GCA_947589075.1 uncultured Acetatifactor sp. | reverse complement strand
TGTTTATTTCCAATGACACCTACCTGGATAACGCCAGCCACTGTATTTCCATCATCACGGGTCCCAATATGGCCGGCAAGTCCACTTATATGCGCCAGACTGCCCTGATCGTGCTGTTGGCACAGATCGGCTGCTTTGTGCCGGCAAAAAGCGCGAATATCGGCATCGTAGACCGGATCTTCACCAGAGTTGGGGCTTCCGACGATCTTGCCAGCGGCCAGTCCACCTTTATGGTGGAGATGAACGAGGTGGCAAACATCCTGCGCAACGCCACCTCCAAAAGCCTTCTCATCCTGGATGAGATCGGCAGGGGAACCTCCACCTTTGACGGGCTTTCCATTGCCTGGGCGGTGATCGAGCATATCAGCAACCGCAAGTTTCTGGGCGCCAAGACCCTTTTTGCCACCCATTATCACGAGCTGACGGAGCTGGAGGGCAAAATCAGCAATGTGAACAATTACTGCATCGCCGTGAAGGAATCCGGGGACGATATCGTTTTCCTGCGCAAGATCATCAAAGGCGGCGCCGACAGAAGCTACGGCATCCAGGTGGCGAAGCTGGCGGGGGTGCCGGACATGGTGACGGACCGGGCCAAGGAGATCGTAAAGCAGCTGAGCGATAACGACATTATCGAGAAGATTCAGAGCATTCAGGTGGATACCAAAGACGATGTGAAGGCGAAGAAGCAGCCGAAGCTGGACGAAGTGGATCTTGCTCAGATGTCCCTTTTTGATACGGTGACGGATGAAGATGTGATCAAGGAGCTGAAGGAAGTCAATATCTCAACCATGACGCCGCTGGATGCCCTAAATACCCTGTACCGCCTGCAGTCCAAGCTGAACAACAGATGGCAGGGGAACAGGGAGAATTAGTCCGGGGCTCCGGGATCAGACGAAAGCTTTCCGGAAAAGGAAGCGGAGAAGTTTCCGGAAAAAGTTTCAGGAAAAAGGAACGGGAAATATGACACAGATACATGTTTTGGATTCGGAGACCATAGATAAGATCGCCGCCGGCGAAGTGGTGGAGCGTCCCTCCAGCGTGGTGAAGGAGCTGGTGGAGAACGCCATTGACGCCGGTGCCACCGCCATTACCGTGGAAGCAAAGGACGGGGGCATCGAGTTCTTAAGGGTGACGGACAACGGAAGCGGCATGGAAGCTTCCCAGATCCGGACGGCCTTTTTGCGCCACGCCACCAGCAAGATCTCCTCTGTGGACGACCTGATGCACGTAAACAGCCTGGGGTTTCGGGGAGAAGCCCTGTCCAGCATTGCCGCGGTCTCAAAGGTGGAAGTGATCACCAAAACAAGAGACGCCCTGACCGGGATCCGTTTTGTCATGGAGGGAGCCCAGGAGAAATCCTTTGAAGAGGTGGGTGCCCCGGATGGAACCACCTTCATCATGAGAAACCTTTTTTACAATACTCCCGTGCGGCGCAAATTTTTAAAAACTCCCGCCACAGAAGGCGGTTATATCGCGGAGCTGATGGAGCATCTGGCTCTTTCCAGACCGGATATTTCCTTTAAATTCACCTTGGGAAGCCAGGTGCGGTTCCATACCTCGGGAAACGGGGACCTGAAGGAGGTCATCTACAGGCTTTACGGGAGGGATATTGCTTCCCAATTGGTTCCTGTCCAGGAGGTACGGGGAGGCATCCGCCTGGAGGGGTATCTGGGAAAGCCGATCTTAGTCCGCTCCAACCGCAATTTCGAGATTTATTTTATGAACCGGCGCTTTATCCGAAGCCAGCTCATCGCCAAAGCGCTGGAGGAGGGGTACCGGGAATATTTGATGCAGCATAAATTTCCGCTTTGCGTTCTCCATATTTATATGGAAAATGAGACGGTGGATGTGAATGTCCATCCCACCAAGATGGATGTGCGTTTTTCCGACGGCCCCGCGTTCTGCAATCTGCTGGCCGCCATGGTGCGGGATACCCTTCATCACAGGGAGATGATCCCGGAGGCCTCCTTGTCCGGTTCCGGGGCAAAAGAAACTTCAGGGACGTCTGCGGCAGCAGCTTCTGATCCGGCGGATGAAGTCGGGGGAAAAAAGAAAAGGGCGGAATATGGTCCGGAGTCTTTTGAAAAGAACAGGTCGGATCGGTACCGGGTCATGGAAGAAAACAGATACCGGGCCGGGAATCCGGGACAGCAGCTGCAGGATATACATGATATGCTGAACAGTCCCCTGTGGAGCAGAGTGCTGGAGGGAAGAAAGCCCGGGGAAGCCATTGCAGGGCAGGAAGATGATTTTTTCCAGGAGGCAGCTCCCTTAAAGGAAGACGCTGTTCTCACAAAGGAAGATGCTGTTCCTTTAAGGGAAGAGCTCCCGATAAATGGGGCTGATCTTACGAAGAAAGCTGCACAGCCTGCCCCGGCAGCGCTGCAGCAGGAAAATCCGGCCGCAATGCAGCAGGAAGGCATTCCGGGCAACGATATTTTGGCGCCGTCCCCGCAGCAGATGAATCTCTTCGAGGAAAAGCTATTGAAGGCGGAGAACCGTTCCCGTTACCATATGATCGGTCAGATCTTCGATACCTACTGGATCCTGCAGTTTGAGGATAAAATGTTCATCATCGACCAGCATGCTGCCCATGAGAAGGTGAAGTATGAACGTCTCATCCGGCAGTACAGGGAGCATGAGGTGATAAGCCAGAGCCTTCTTCCCCCTGTTATCATAAGTCTGACAGGGCAGGAGGCGCTGGTTCTCCAGGAAAATATGGACGCCTTTACCTCCCTGGGCTTTGAAATTGAAGAATTCGGCGGGAACGAATACGCTCTGCGCAGCGTTCCGGCAGATCTCTACGGCTGCAGCGAACGGCAGATGTTTCTGGAGGTGCTGGACGGACTGACGGAGGGCGCTCCCACCGGAAATCTTAAGTCTGTGGAAGAGAAAATCGCCTCCATGTCCTGTAAGGCTGCAGTAAAGGGCAATCACAGGCTGACTCCTGCGGAAGCGGAGAAGCTGGTGGACGAGCTGCTTACCCTGGACAATCCTTATAACTGCCCCCACGGAAGGCCTACCATCATTTCCATGACCAAAACCGAGCTGGAAAAGAAATTCAAACGGATTCTGTAAGCATAAACAGGGAGTAAAGAAAATGGCACAGGCAAACATTGCGGAAAAACCATTGATCATTTTGACAGGTCCCACCGCCGCAGGCAAAACAAAGCTGTCCATTGCCCTTGCAAAGGCGGTGGGGGGAGAAATCATCTCCGCGGATTCCATGCAGGTATACCGACATATGGACATCGGCTCCGCCAAGATCACTCCTGAAGAAATGCAGGGGGTTCCCCATCACCTCATCGATGTGCTGGAGCCCTGGGAGGAATTCAACGTCGTTTTTTTCCAGCAAAAATGCAGGGAGTGTATAAAGGGAATTTACGGAAGAGGGCATATCCCTATTCTTGTAGGAGGAACCGGTTTTTATATTCAGGCTGTTCTGTACGATATTGATTTTACCGAAAATGAAGAGGATCCCTCCTACCGGAGGATGCTGGAGCAGCTGGCAGGGGACAAGGGACCGGAGGTCCTGCATGAAATGTTAAAACAGGTGGACGCCGCGTCCGCGGATGCCATCCATGCCAATAACGTAAAGCGCACCATACGGGCTTTAGAATTTTTTCATTTGACAGGAAAAAGGATTTCGGAACATAATGAACAGGAACGCAGAAAAGAAAGAGCATACCGTTCCTGTTATTTTGTCCTGAATGAGGACAGGGAACGGCTTTACGAACGGATCGACAGACGGGTGGACGGGATGCTGCAGGCAGGACTTCTGGAGGAAGTCATGAAGCTTAAGGAAATGGGCTGCCATCGGGGGATGGTCTCCATGCAGGGACTGGGCTATAAGGAAATTCTGGATCATCTGGACGGAAAATGTACCCTGGAGGAAGCGACAGAGCTGATCAAACGTGATACCAGGCATTTTGCCAAGAGACAGCTTACCTGGTTTCGCCGGGAAAGGTCAGTCCTTTGGATCCAGAAGGAAGATTTCGGATACGACGAGGGAAAGATCCTGTCCTATATGCTGGAATGCCTGAGGGATGCGGGCATACTGCTGGATCGGCAGTGTGAATGAGATCCCGTAAATTTATTGGTAACTGGGCAACGCCTGGAATTTATTTTATATCGAAAGGAAATTTATTTTTTACCGAAAGGAAATCACAAAAGCAATGGGTGAAACAGCGGCAGCGGGTGAAACGATAGAAATGAATGAAACAAAAGCAATGGACGATCTGATACAGGAGCAATACAGGAAAATGGGCATCGGAAAAGAAGTTTTCAGCTATGGGGAAGAGATCGTAAAGCTCCTTGCCGGGCGCTTTACAGCAATAGATTCCGTAGCAGAATATAACCAGCTGAAAGTCCTGGCCGCCATGCAGAACAACCGGGTCAGCGAAGCCTGCCTTACGGGGACGACGGGCTACGGATATAACGACCTGGGCAGAGATACCCTGGAAAGGGTTTATGCGGATATCTTTCATACGGAGGATTGTCTGGTCAGACCCCAGATCACCTGCGGCACCCACGCTCTTGCCCTTGCCCTGATGAGCAATCTCCGCCCGGGGGATGAGCTGTTGTCCCCTGCGGGAAAGCCCTATGATACTTTAGAGGAGGTCATAGGCATCCGGCCCTCCAGAGGCTCTCTGGCGGAATACGGGATCACCTACAGACAGGTGGAACTGAAAGAGGACGGAAGCTTCGATTATGAGGAAATTGAAAAAGCCCTGGGGGAGAGGACCAGGCTGGTTACGATCCAGCGTTCCAAGGGATATCAGACCAGACCCACCTTTTCCGTGGCGCAGATCGGGGAATTGATCTCCTTTATCAAAGCCCGCAGGCCGGACGTGATCTGCATGGTGGATAACTGCTACGGCGAATTCGTGGAGATCATTGAGCCCTCCGATGTGGGCGCCGATATGGTGGTTGGCTCCCTGATCAAGAATCCCGGAGGCGGCCTTGCACCCATCGGCGGTTATATTGCGGGGAAAAAGGAATGTGTGGAAAACGCGGCGTACCGCCTGACCTCCCCTGGGCTGGGCAAGGAGGTGGGAGCCTCCCTGGGTGTGCTGAGCCAGTTTTATCAGGGGCTGTTCCTTGCGCCCACGGTGACTGCAGGCGCCTTAAAGGGTGCGGTCTTTGCCGCCAATGTTTATGAAAATCTGGGCTTTCCCGTGATCCCTGACGGGAAGGAGGACCGCCATGATATCATCCAGGCGGTGACCTTCGGCACTCCGGAGGGCGTGATCGCCTTTTGCGAAGGGATTCAGGCCGCAGCCCCTGTGGACAGTCATGTGACGCCCCAGCCCTGGGACATGCCGGGCTACGACGCCCAGGTGATCATGGCGGCAGGCGCCTTTGTATCCGGCTCTTCCATCGAGCTTTCGGCGGACGGTCCCATTAAGCCCCCCTACGCAGTTTATTTCCAGGGAGGTCTGACCTGGCAGCACGCCAGGTTCGGTATCCTGAAATCTTTACAATCTTTGCTGGATCAGGGTGTCATATCCGGGCAGGATCTTGAAAAAGCGAAAGAAAAATTAAGAAAAACCTCGAAATAAAATTGGCGAATTTTATATACAGAATCTGGAAAATATGTTACAATGTCGACAGTGAGGACCTCTGTAATGATTGGTCCCACAGGGTTTTATTCCATAGGGTTATGATTGATAAACCCTTGTTTTGTAAAGGTCATACGTCGGAGAAGGTCGGAAGGGAGACGTATGAAAAAAAAAAGAACGGAGATACCCTCCAAACCCTACGAAAGATTTCTTTCCAACGGTCCTGATGCCCTGACAGAAAGCGAACTCCTTGCCGTTATTTTGCGGACAGGCACCCAGGACATGGATGCCATGGCCGTGGCGGATGAGGTCATGAAGCTTGCAAAATACCCCCGGGAAGGACTTTTGGGGCTTTACGATCTGTCCGTAGAGGATTTAAAAAAAGTAAAGGGCATCGGCGAAGTAAAGGCGGTAAAGCTGAAATGCATCACGGAGCTTTCAGCGAGGATCAGCAAAGCTACCGCGAAGCAGGGCCTGACATTTACGGAATCCGATAAGGTCGCGGAATATTTTATGGAACAGCTCAGGCACAGAAGCACGGAATGTGTGATCCTGGTGTCCCTGGATGCAAAGGGACAGGTCCTGAAGGAATCCGAGCTGTCCAATGGAAGCGTGCGGATGTCTCTGATCTCCTCCCGGGAGATTTTTCTGGAGGCATTAAGACAAAGGGCGGTGAATATCCTGCTGGTGCATAACCATCCCAGCGGAGATCCCGCGCCCAGCGAATGCGATAAAGACCTGACCAGACAGGTGGCCCAGGCAGGAGATCTGCTGGGGATTCCCCTTTTGGACCACATTATCATCGGGGATAACAGATATACCAGCTTTAAAGAATTAGATTTACTATAGAAAGGAGCTGTCAATTTTGGCAATCAACGCATTCGGTATCGATCTCGGTACAAACAACATTAAAATTTACAGCAAAAATGACGACAGTATCATGGTTCAAAAAAATATGATCGCCATTGAGAACAAGAATATCCTGTTCGCCTATGGTGACTCCGCCTTTGAAATGTATGAGAAGGCGCCCAGCAATATTCAGATTTCTTATCCTCTTTCCAACGGCGTCATTGCTGATATCAAAAACATGGAGACCCTGATAAAATATTTTATCGCCGATCTCCAGAAAGGGAATACAAAGCCGGCGGATTTTCTGATCGCAGTTCCCACGGATGTAACGGAAGTGGAGAAACGGGCTTTTTATGATCTGATCAGGGATGCCAATGTAAAGGCAAAGAAGATCATGGTGGTAGAAATGGCTGTGGCTGACGGTCTTGGCATGGACATTGATGTGAAAAATTCCCAGGGTGTCCTGATGGTGAATGTGGGGTATGAAACCACAGAGATATCCATTCTTTCTCTTGGAGGTATCGTTTTAAGCCGTCTGATCAAAGTGGGCGGAGCCAAATTCGACGAAGCAATTAAAAATGCTGTCCGGAAGGAATTCAGCCTGATCATCGGCGGCAAAACGGCAGAAGCGGTTAAGATCGCCATAAATGAGCTGGAAGCGGAAAACAGCGGCGCTATTGTTTATGGCCGGGATATCGTGACGGGACTTCCTGTGGAGCGGGAGATTCCCACCAAGCTTGTGGTGGATTCCCTGCAGGAACACTTTAACACCATCGTGGATAATGTAAAGGTGATCCTGGAGCGCACCCCGCCTGAACTTGCGGCGGATATCTACCGCCACGGCGTTTATTTAAGCGGCGGCGCATCTCAGACAGCCCATCTGGCTGAATGTATTGCACAGGGGACAAAGCTTAGGGTGAATCTTTCGGAAAATCCTGTTACCAGCGTGGCAGTGGGACTTTCCAAGATCATCAGAGAGGATAACTATAAATCGGTAGCTTATGCGATTGAAGGGATGAGTAAATGAGCCCAGTTATCAGAAAAAAAGGGGAGAGCTTTACTTTACCGAGTAAGTATCTCCTTTTTATTTTAACAGTGATCTGCTGTGTGGCAATGCTTCTGACCTTCGGCACGGATTTTTTTAATATCCCCTTAAACACCGCGGCAGGATATATCATCGTTCCGTTTCAGCAGGGAATCAGCAGCGCAGGGGAGTGGTTATCCAACCGTTCGGACGAACTGTCCCAGATCAGACAGCTTCTGGATGAAAACGCCAGGCTGAAGGAACAGGTAGACGCCCTTACCAGTGAAAACACTGTGCTTCAGCAGGAGCGTTACGAGCTGATCCGGCTGCGTGAGCTTATGGAAATGAAGGATAAATACAGCCAGTTTGAAACGGTGGGAGCCAGGATCATCAGCAGGGATTCCAGCAACTGGTATTCTAATTTCACTGTGGACAAAGGGCAGGAGGACGGGATCGCCCTGGATATGAATGTGATGGCAGGCGGCGGACTGGTAGGACGCGTTACCTCTGTGGGTCCTAACTGGGCGAAGGTGACTTCCATCATTTCGGACAATTCCAATGTGAGCGGCTCCGTCATGCCGTCCGGCGTAAATCTGATCGTATCGGGAGATCTTCAGCTGATGAAGGATGGAGTGATCCGCTTCAGCCAGCTTTTAGACGGCGACGACCAGGTAGAAGCCGGCTGCAAGGTGGTGACCTCCAGCATCAGCGATAAATATCTGGCAGATATTCTCATCGGTTATATTGATACGATTTCCCTCGACGCCAACAATCTTACCAAATCCGGCCGCATAACGCCGGTGGTGGATTTTGAGCATCTGGAGGAGGTCCTTATCATAACACAGCTGAAACAGCAGGTGGATGAGAAGGATGCCATAGAATAGAAGCAGGGAGTTAAAAATGCTGAGGAAAATGGTTGTAGCGCTGATGATTTTGATATGTTTCCTGCTGCAGACCACGGTTTTCGGGTGGCTGGACTTTGGCGGCATCATACCGAACCTGATGATCATCCTGACCGCATCCTTCGGCTTTATGCGGGGAGACCGGGAGGGTTTGGTCATCGGATTTTTCTGCGGGCTTTTGTGTGATATCTTTTATGGGGATATCCTGGGATTTTACGCCATGATATTTATGTATATCGGATTCCTGAACGGCAAGTTCTGCAGGATCTTTTATCCGGAGGATATTAAGCTTCCCCTGGCCCTGATCGTTTCCAGTGACCTGACCTATGGCCTTACCTGTTATATCCTGCTGTTTCTCCTGCAGGGAAAATTTGAATTTATTTCCTATCTTACGGATGTTATGCTTCCGGAAGCAATTTATACCATCGTCGTCACCCTGTTGTTATATCCGGTGATCCTGAAGATCAATTCCGGTCTGGAAGCCAGAGAAAAAAGGAGCGCGCAGATTTTTGTTTGATGAATGGATAGAGCAGCTGAAAAGTATCATAAAAAGCCGGGCAACGATATTGGCGATCCTGTTTTTTATCCTGGGGGGGATCCTGATCTATCGGTGTTTTGACCTGCAGATCGTGCAGGGACAGGAGTACCTGGACAACTTTGTCCTGATGACGGAGAAAACCAGGGAGATCGCCAGCACCAGGGGGCGTATCTTTGACCGCAACGGCAAGGTGCTGGCCTATAACGAACTGGCTTACTCTGTCAGGCTGGAGGATGTTTACGACTCTGGAATGAGCAGTTCCGCAAAAAACCGTCAGATGAACAGCAATATTTATAAGCTGATTAAAATGATCGGAAAAAACGGGGACAGTATCATTTCAGATTTTAATATTGTCCTTGATGAGGACGGGGATTTCGAGTATTCCGTATCGGGACGGTCCCTGCAGCGGTTTCTGGCGGATGTGTACGGTGAAAGATATATCGAAGATCTGTCAGACCAACAGCTGACCACGACTGCCCAGGAACTTGTGGAGTATCTTGGAAATGAGTTCCAGATCGGGGAATATGAAGTGGAGGGAGACACCAAAAGCGATTTTCTTGTGGGGAAGGGGTATACCAGAGAGGAACTGCTTCAGATGGTCACCCTCCGTTATGCCCTGAAGCTCATAGGATTCCGCAAATATCTGGGAATCACCGTGGCGAAGGATATCAGCCCCCAAACCGTTGCCCTGCTTATGGAGAATTCAGATGTGCTTACCGGGGTGACCATTGAGGAGGATACGGTCAGAAGATATGTGGACAGCAAGTATTTCGCGCATATTCTGGGCTATACCGGCAAGATCTCCTCAGAGGCCCTGGAATCCCTCAATGCGGCAGAAGCGGCGGCAGGCGGGGATCCCCAGCGGTATAATATCAATGACGTTGTGGGGAAGGGCGGTATCGAAGAAAGCATGGAAAGCGCCCTGCAGGGCATTAAAGGCAGTGAGACCGTGGTGGTTGACTCCATGGGAAAGACTCTGGAGGTGAGGAACCATATCGATCCCATTGCAGGAGAGGATATTTATCTGACCATAGATTCCGACCTGCAGATCGCGGTTTATGAGATCCTGGAGCAGCATATCGCCGGAATCCTCCTGGATAAGATCCGGAATATCAAGAAATATGACGCTTCTGCCAGCAGCAGCAAGGATATTCCGATTCCCATTTACGACGTTTATTTCTCCATGATCAATAACAGCATCCTGGATATCGAGCATTTTGCCTCCCCCGACGCAGGGGAAACGGAAAAGGCCGTATATTCCAAATACCTGGATTATAAAGAAAAAGTATATACCCGGCTCAGGGAGGAATTGATCGAGAAGAAAACGCCCTACAATAAATTAAATGAGGAATACCAGGTCTATCAGAGCAATATCGTTTCTCTGTTAAATAAAAACGATGTGATTGACCAGGACATGCTTGACAGAAATGACGATACCTACATTGCCTGGGCGAATAAGGAGATCATCAGCCTGAACGAATACCTGAATTTCTGCATTGATTCCAGATGGATCGATGTGAACAAGCTGTCCTTCGAAGAGAAGTACGTGGACTCCGAAGAGACCTATGAACAGCTTGTGGAATATATCATTTCCCTGATCGACGGCAATCTGGAATTTCAGAAGAAGCTTTACAAATATATGCTTCTGAGTGACATCATCTCAGGAAAAGATATCTGTATGCTCTTATGCGAGCAGAACGCGGTGAAAATAGATGATGAGGATGAGGAGGCTCTTTATTCCGGGAAGCTTTCCGCCTATCAGTTTATGATAAATCGCATTAAAAATCTGGATATCACGCCTGCGCAGATGGCGCTGGATCCCTGCAACGGTTCCGTTGTCATCACGGATGTGAATTCCGGGCAGGTCCTTGCCATGGTTTCCTACCCGGGATATGACAACAATATGATGGCCAATTCCGTCAACGCCCAGTATTACGCAAAGCTTACCACGGATAAATCCAGTCCGCTGTTGAATTATGCCACCCAGTATGAGGCGGCTCCCGGCTCCACCTTTAAAATGGTTTCCGCCACGGCGGGACTGTGCGAAGGGGTCATCACCCTGCGGGATAAGATCAATTGCGTAAAGACTTATACCAATATTACTCCGTCTCCCAACTGCTGGTCCAGAGGGCACGGTCCCCTGGACGTGATCGGAGGAATTCAGAATTCCTGCAACTATTTCTTTTATGAGGTAGGATACCGGCTTTCCACCAGAGGGGATTCCTATAACGATCAGGAGGGCCTGGATGCCCTGGCCTATTATGCGGATCTCTATGGATTGTCGGAACGGTCCGGGGTGGAGATCTCGGAATATGCCCCCATCATTTCCAACGGGGACGCCGTGCGTTCCGCCATCGGTCAGGGTTCCAACAGCTATACCACGTCCCAGCTGGCAAGATACGTGGCCACCGTGGCAAACAGCGGAACCTGCTATGATCTGACGCTTTTGGACAAGATAACGGATTCCTCCGGAAATGTGGTGGAGGATTTCGCTCCCAAGATCCGTAATACCATAGAAATGGACCAGCAGTACTGGGATGCCATTCATACCGGTATGCGCCGGGTGGTGGAAGGGAAAAAATATTTTAATGATCTGGCGGTACAGGTGGCCGGAAAGACCGGTACGGCAGAGCAGATCAAAACCCGTGCCAACCATGCGCTGTTTGTGGGATACGCCCCTTATAACGCTCCGGAACTGGCATTCGCCGCCAGGATCCCCTTTGGTTATTCTTCGGACTATGCAGCCCAGCTTACCAGAGATATCGTAAAATATTATTACGGCCTTGCCAAAGAAGAAGAGCTCATTACCGGAACGGCCAATGAAGCGAATGAGGGTGCGTCTGTGAATGAATATTAAGCTGAGGGAAGGGTTATGAGAGAAGCGGTCATTTTAAAAAGTTATCAGAACGGCATAGCCATCAAGCTGAATCCGGAGGTCCCTTTTGAAAAGATCCTGGAAGAGCTTTCCATAAAATTTACGCAGTCCGGGGCTTTTTTCGGAAATTCCAAAGTGGCGGTTTCTCTGGAAGGCAGGGAGGTATCCGACGCGGAGGAGATCCGCATCCTGGATACCATTAACGCCTGCAGCGATGTCAGGGTGGTCTGTATCGTTGGCAGAGATGAGACAACAAACCGGCTCTTTCTGAAGGCCTTAAAACATATGGAGAAAAAACTTTCCGGAGATGAAGAGGGGAAATTCTACAGGGGAAGCTTAAAGAACCATGAAAGTCTGGAAACAGAAACCAGTATCATTATCCTCGGGGACGTTCATCCGGGCTGTTCTGTGGTTTCTGCAAAAAATATCATCATTCTTGGGGGCCTGTATGGAAAAGCCTATGCAGGAGGAAACGGGGAGGAAGAACATTACATCGTTGCGCTTGAAATGGCGCCGGAGTCACTGACCATCGGCGATTTCAAATATCAATCCAGAAAAAAGCACAGGAAAAAACTGATTCAGCCGAGGATACAGCCGGAGATCGCTTTTGTGAAAAACAAAAGAATCCTATTGGAGCCTCTTACGAAAGAATTGCTGGATACCTTTTGACCTGCCGGGACAGAAACAAAGCGGGCAGAAAAAAGGTGCCCTGCAGACGACAAATCAATCGAAAGCCGCAGAACGGTGGAAATGGAGGATTCAATGAGCAATTCCGAGGTAATTGTCGTCACGTCAGGGAAAGGCGGTGTGGGAAAGACCACCACAACCGCAAACGTAGGAACAGGTCTCGCCAGGCTCGGTAAAAAAGTCTGCCTGATCGATACGGATATCGGGCTGCGCAATCTGGACGTTGTAATGGGGCTGGAGAACCGGATCGTCTACAATCTGGTAGATGTGGTGGAAGGAAACTGCCGGATCAAGCAGGCGCTTATCCGGGACAAAAGGAATCCGGGTCTGTATCTGATGCCTTCCGCCCAGACCAGGGACAAATCAGCGGTTTCCCCCGGACAGATGATCAAGGTGATCGAACATCTGAAGGAGCAGTTTGATTATGTGCTTTTAGACTGCCCTGCAGGAATTGAACAGGGTTTTCAGAATGCCATCGCCGGTGCCGACAGGGCGCTGGTGGTCACCACCCCCGAAGTTTCAGCCATCCGGGATGCGGACCGTATCATCGGTCTTTTGGAAGCCAACGGGTTCCAGAGGATCGATCTGGTGATCAACCGTCTCAGGATGGATATGGTCAAACGGGGAGATATGATGTCCGCCTCGGATGTTGTGGATATTCTGGCGATTCCCCTGATCGGAATCGTTCCGGATGATGAAAACGTGGTGGTCTCCACGAATCAGGGAGAACCTCTGGTCGGCAACGACACACCGGCTGGAAAAGCCTACGCGAATGTGGTCAGACGAGTGATGGGAGAGGAACTTCCCTTTTTAAATTTTGAGAGGGGGATATCCTTCTGGACCAGAGTAACAGGCATATTCCATAAAGCGTAGGAGGTGTGCATCGATGACGAGATTTTTTTTCCGCAGGAAAAGCTCCCGGGAGGTAGCAAGGGACAGGCTTAAGATATTGCTGATTTCAGACCGGGTAAACTGTTCTCCTGAAATGATCTCTCTGATCAAACAGGACATTGCCAGGGTCATTTCAAAATACATGAAGATCGATGCGGCCAATATGGAGATAGAGATCAACACCAAAGGCAAAGGAAACCGGGGCAAAACCCCTTCCCTTTACGCCAATATCCCTATCCTGGACCTGCATAAATAGGTCCTGTTTTAAAGCATCAATAGGAAAGGGTATTATGTTTAAGCATTACAAAATACGGAATTTTGATATCAAGCTGGTTCTCATGATGGTGACGCTTTCCGTCATCGGATGTTTTGCCATCGGAAGCGCGGAACCTTCCCTGCAGAACAGACAGATTCTCGGAGTAACAGCCGGAGTGATCCTTATGCTTTTTCTCGCTTTTTTTGACTATTCATGGTTATTAAAGCTGTACTGGCTGATGTATTTGGGAAACCTGGGGCTTCTGGCTTCGGTCTTTACCAGCCTGGGAGACAGCAGCAAGGGCGCCCAGAGATGGATCGAAATCGGAAGTTTTCGCTTTCAACCTTCAGAAATTGCAAAAATTCTGTTGATTTTATTCTTTGCACAGTTTATTATGAAATATAAGGGAAAGATCAATACTTTCCGGGTGATCGCTGCCTGTCTGGTACTGATCATCGTTCCCTGGATCCTGATCTTTTCCCAGCCGGATCTGTCCACCAGTATTGTACTGATCATCATTTTTTGTATGATCATGTTTATTGGGGGAGTCAGCTATAAGCTGGTGGCAAGTGTTCTGCTGATAACGGTTCCTACCATTGCCATTTTATTTGCGCTGGCGCTCCAGCCGGAAGAAAATTTTATCAATTCCCATCTGGAAAATTATCAGCTGAACAGGATCCTTGCCTATATCGATCCGGAATCTTACCCGGATCTGGCGTATCAGCAGATGAACTCTGTCACCGCCATCGCTTCAGGACAGCTGAACGGGAAGGGATATAAAAACAACGAGGTCACTTCTGTGAAGAACGCAAATTTTTTGTCTGAATCTCAGACCGATTTTATCTTCACGGTGATCGGAGAAGAATTTGGATTTAAAGGATGCGTGCTGGTGATCGTGCTTTTGATCGGGATCTCTTTGGAGTGTATGTCCATTGCCAGAAGAGCGAAGGACATGGCGGGCACGATCATCGCAGCGGGAATGGGGGTGCTTGTCGCGGCCCAGACCTTTATCAACATAGGGGTAGCTACCTTTTTGCTGCCCAATACGGGGCTGCCTTTGCCGTTTGTAAGCTACGGGCTCACTTCTCTGATGAGCACCTACATCGGCATGGGATTTGTCCTGAATGTCAGGTTTCAGGTAAAGCGACAGGAAAGTGTTCGTTAGCGCTGGCTTATAAGACTAAACAGAAAGAGAGAGGGTATGGCATGAATATCGCGCTGATTGCACATGATGCAAAGAAAAAACTGATGCAGAATTTTTGTATTGCTTATAGGGGGATCTTGAGCAAAAATGAGCTTTATGCCACCGGTACCACCGGAAGGCTGGTAGAAGAGGTAACCAATTTAAACATTCATAAATTTCTTGCCGGACATCTGGGTGGTGAACAGCAGATCGGCGCCCAGATCGAGCATAACCAGATGGATCTGGTGATTTTCTTAAGGGACCCGCTGACCCCCAAGTCCCACGAACCCGATGTGAATAATGTGGTCAAGCTCTGCGATATGCATAATATTCCCCTGGCTACAAATCTTGCCAGCGCGGAGCTGTTGATCAAGTCCTTAGACAGAGGAGATTTAGAGTGGCGTGAAATGTATAAATAAACTGACAGCTGCGGCATCAGCGCTGATCCTGGCTCTGGTACTCGCGGGCTGCGGCAATGTTTCCTATGAAATACCGTATAATCCTGATTCGGATATCAGCAGCTTCAATGTGATCTCCAGACAGAAGCCGGGGACCGCCCAGGCCTTCGCCTCCGATCTGGGTATTGTCACAGGCAATCTCATGGATGACGAACAGGTTGATATGTCGCAGGCGGGAGCCGCCCTTCTTGTGGACGTAGGACATGATGAGGTCATGTATGCCAAAAATGCCCTTGAGCGCATGTATCCGGCCAGCATCACCAAGATCATGACCGCCATCGTTGCCCTGAAATACGGTTCTCTTGACAGTATGATGACCGCGACGGACGCCATTGTCATTACGGAACCCGGCGCGCAGCTGGCAGGCCTGAAGGTGGGGGACAGGATGACCTTAAACCAGGGGCTTCATATCATGCTGGTCAGTTCCGCCAATGACGCCGCCCTGATGATCGCGGAAAATGTGGCCGGAAGCGTGGAGGCTTTTGTGGATCTGATGAATAAAGAAGCCCTGTCGCTTGGAGCCACAAACACACATTTTGCTAATCCCCATGGGCTCACGGACGAAACCCACTATACCACCGCATATGACCTTTATCTGATCATGAACGAAGCGATCAAGTATGAACAGATCCAGGAAATTATACGTACCACAGAATATCAGACTGCCTATCATGACAAAAACGGGGAGGAAAAGTCCATTACGGTCAAGACCACAAACCGTATTCTGAACGGAACCTACCAGGCGCCGTCCCAGGTAACCGTCATCGGAGGCAAGACCGGAACCACGAATGCGGCGGGGCATTGCCTGCTGCTTTTATCAAGGGATACGGAAGGAACTCTGTATATTTCCGTGATTCTGCGCTCCACGTCAAAGGATGTGCTTTATGCTGAAATGATAGATTTATTGGATGAAATCGAGAAATAATAGTTGTTTTTTGACGAGGGATACACTATAATAGTTTTATCAGAGCTACCAAAACATACTTTAGGAGGGTTTTCCAATGGTTCAATTAATTGTAGGCAATAAGGGAAAAGGCAAGACAAAGCAGTTATTGGATAAGGTAAATACCGAGATTAAAAGTGCCGACGGTAACATCGCTTACCTGGATAAGAGCACAAAGCATATGTTTGAATTGAATAATAAGGTTCGTCTGATCAATGTATCGGATTATATGATCGAGAACAGCGATGAATTTATAGGTTTTATCAGCGGTATCATTTCCCAGGACCACGATTTGCAGCAGATGTATTTCGACAGCTTTTTAAAGATCTCCTGTCTGGAGGACAGGGATATCACCAATACCATCGCCAAGCTTGAAAAAATGAGCGCTAATTTTCAAGTAGATTTCATTTTAAGCGTTTCTATGGACGAGCATGAGCTTCCTGAAAGCGTAAAAAAGAACGTTTTCATTTCTTTATAAAAGCTTTTTTGTATAAGCCTCGGATGCTTTCCGGGGCTTTTTAACCTTGTAGAAATCTGACCTTTGGAGGCACTGATCTTGGCGCAGGGAAGACGGAACCAGAAATCAAAAAAAATTAAAAAATACAGAAAACCCCTGAATCTGAATATCGGTATGGTCATCTTCGCGGCGGTGTTAGTCTATGTCATTTATTGTGTCATGAATTACCTGCGCTCCGATCCTCCCAGACCCTACGAAGTGACAGAGGGTTCTTTATCCACAAATTCCACGTATCGGGGGATCGCCTTAAGAAAAGAGGAGGTTGTCACCGCCCAGACCGCTGGTTATCTGAGCTACTATGCCAGGGAGGGGGAACGGGTCGCAAAGGGAGATATTGTATATACCATTGACGAGACCGGACAGTTTAAGGAATACCAGGAAAGCATCAGCCTGGGAGAAAATACGCTGGATAAGCAGGAGCTGACGGAATTTCGCACGGAAATCGTAAATTTTATGCATGGTTTCAATCCCCAGAATTTTTCTGCGGCTTACAGCTTTAAGGATGAACTTGCCGGCACCGTGCTTCGCCTTGCCAACGCGAATCTGCTGGAGGATCTGAGCACCGCCGGAGATTTCGCCGGGAATTTTCAGACCTGCCTGGCGCCGGAGACCGGAATTGTGGCTTATTGGATCGATGGTTATGAGAACCTTACGCCGGAACAGGTGACAATGGACATCCTGGAGGAAAAAGAATATGAGAAAAAGCAGCTTATGGATACGGACCTTGCGGCGGTGTCTGAACCGATCTACAAGCTGGCGCAGGATGAAGACTGGAATATCGTAATACCTGTAGAGGAAGAAGAAGGCGCCATGCTGGAAAAGGAAGGCTATGTGCGGGTCCGTTTCCAGAAGAATCAATACGAATCATGGGCTTCCACCAGACTTTTGACGGGAGCAGATGGGAAAAATTATATCCAGCTCGGATTCAATAATTCCATGATCACCTTCATTTCTGACAGATTTCTGGAGATAGAGCTTTTGCTGAACGAACAGACCGGATTGAAGATCCCGATATCCTCTATTGCCAGAAGAGATTTTTATCTGGTTCCGGAAACCTTTATCACCCAAAGCGGGACCAGCGGAAACAGCGGCGTCTTAAGACGAACCTATCTGGAGGACGGCACGCCTTCCACGGAATTTGTGGAAACAGATCTGTATTCCTATAACGAAGAAACCGGCGATTATTTTATTGATACGGATGTTCTGGGAATGGGGGACGTTCTGTTGAAGCCGGACAGTCAGGCCACTTATACGGTAAGCAGGATGGAGACCCTGATCGGGGTATATAACATGAACAAGGGCTATGCGGATTTCCGTGAGATCAATATTTTATCTCAGAATGATGAATACGCCATTGTGGCATCCAATACACGGTATGGGCTGAATGTATATGACAATATCGTCCTGGATGCTTCCACCGTAACGGACGCGCAGCTTATTTATGAGTAACGCTCCATCATCGTGGATATCAGATCGATCAGCAATGAGACGCCTTGCGAAAAAATATCAGGGCAGCAGGGAAACGCCCTGTGAAAAAAGGAGAGAAGATCATGATCCGGGAACGTTTGGAAGAAGTGCAGAATCAGATAGTGGCAGCCTGTGAGAAAACCGGCAGAAACCTTTCCGGGGTGACTTTGGTAGCCGTCAGCAAAACAAAGCCGGTATCCGCCCTGCAGGAAGCATACGACGCCGGAGTCCGGGATTTCGGCGAAAATAAGGTGCAGGAGCTTGTGGAAAAGGCACAGCTTCTCCCAGAGGATATCCGATGGCATATGATCGGCCATTTGCAGAGAAATAAAGTAAAATATATCATCGATAAGGTCTGTATGATCCACAGCGTGGATTCCCTCCGGCTTGCGGAGGAGATCAGCCGTGAAGCGGTCAGGCATCAGACCTGCATGAATATTCTGATCGAAGTAAATGTAGCGGGGGAGGAAAGCAAATTTGGCGTGTCGGTAAAAGAAACAGAAGAACTGGTCCGGCAGATTTCCCTGCTTCCCGGAATTAAGATCCAGGGACTCATGACCATTGCGCCATTTGTAGAATATGAGGAAGAAAACAGAAAATTTTTTGCACAATTAAAGCAATTGGCAGTTGACATAGAAGGAAAAAACATTGATAATGTTAATATGAAATATTTGTCAATGGGAATGACCGGCGACTATCGCGTGGCGGTAGAAGAGGGAGCTACGCATGTGAGAGTGGGAACCGGTATTTTCGGAGAAAGAGATTACAGCGCGTAGCATATACGCTTCCGCTCAGAAAAAGGAGAGATGATTAGGATGGGAGTAATGGACAAGTTTTTAAATATCATGAAACTGAATGACGAGGAAGAAGATTATTACGACGACGAGTACCTGGACGAGGACGAGGAGGAAGAAGAACGTCCCGTCAAAGGAAAAGCTTCCCGTACAAAGAGTTTTGATGATGAATATGAGGAGCGCAAGAAGCCGGCTCCTGCCAAAGTGACTCCCCTGCGTCCGGTTTCCCGCAGGACATCTGCCATGAGCAATGGGATGGAGGTTTGTGTGATCAAGCCTACCAGCGTGGAAGACGCAAGAGAGATTACGGAAACCCTCCTTGCGAACCGGACAGTCGTGCTGAACCTGGAAGGCCTTGATGTGGATATCGCCCAGAGGATCATTGATTTTACATCCGGTTCCTGCTTTGCCATTTCCGGCAATCTGCAGAAGATCTCTCATTATATTTTCATCATAACCCCTTCTTCTGTAGATGTATCCGGAGATTTCCAGGAGCTTTTGAACGGCGGCTATGATAACGGACCTATTGACAACAGCCTGTAGGTTTTATATTGGAATCATATTGAAATATCAGGAAAGGAAAAGACAGTTGTGCAGGCTGATACGATGCGCAGCTGTCTTTAGTGACTTCATATGGCACAGCGATTACCTATTTTAATGAACAGAAAGCCCTGCTACGATATCGTCCTGACAAAGTCCTTTGAGGATTTGCCGGAGGAGCTGAAGGAGCTGGGAGCGGAAGAGAAGAGACTCTGCATCGTGACGGATTCCAACGTGGGTCCCCTCTACGGTCAGGAGCTTCTTGCCCTTCTGGAAGGAAAATGCAGAAAAGCCGTCCTCTATACCTTCCCGGCAGGAGAGGCGTCCAAGACGCTGGATACCGTAAGATCCCTTTATGGCTATCTGATCCGGGAGGGCTTTGACAGAAAGGACATGCTTCTCGCGCTGGGCGGCGGCGTAACCGGGGATCTGACCGGGTATGCCGCGGCCACCTATCTGCGGGGAATCGATTATATCCAGATCCCCACCTCTCTTTTGGCCCAGACAGACAGCAGTATCGGCGGCAAGACCGGAGTTGATTTTGACGGCTATAAAAACATGGTGGGCGCCTTTAAAATGCCAAAGCTGGTCTACATCAATCTGTCCACGCTGAAAACCCTTCCGGACAGACAGTTCTTTTCCGGATTTGCGGAGGTCATGAAGCACGGACTCATTAAGGACGCCGCCTTCTATGAATGGCTCCTGGTGAATATGTATGAGATCTGCGACAAGGATCTGGATGTGCTGGAAGAGATGGTGATGAAGAGCTGTGCGGTTAAAAAATCCGTTGTGGAAAAGGATCCCACCGAACAGGGAGACCGGGCGCTGCTGAACCTGGGTCATACCATCGGCCATGCCATCGAGAAGGCGAAGAATTTTGAGCTCTACCATGGGGAATGCGTTGCCCTGGGTACTGTGGCTGCCGCTTATATTTCCTGGAAAAAGGAATATATCAGCCAGGAGGAATATCTGGAGATCCGGGATATGTTTGTGCCCTTCTATCTCCCGATCTCCATCGACAATATAGATCCTGAGGAAATCGTCGCCAATACGAGATCCGACAAAAAGATGGAAGCCGGAACCATAAAATTCATCCTGCTCAAACAGATCGGCAAGGCTGTGATCGATCTTACCGTGACGGAAGATGAGATCCTGGATGCCGTAAAAGAAATCTATTTCAGGGATGAGGACGCCTATGAATAAACAAAAAGGCAGGTTTCTATGTCTGGATTTTCTTTTGGTCGCTGCTTTGGTCGGCTTTGACCAGTTTACCAAGTATCTGGCGGCGGTGCGCTTAAAGGGGAATCCTGCATTTCCCATCATTGACGGAGTTTTACAGCTGCAGTATCTGGAGAACCGGGGCTCCGCCTTTGGAATGCTCCAGGGACAAAGATGGTTTCTTTTCGTGACCGGCACCTTATTTATTGCGGTCCTTACCTTTCTTTTGTTCCGTATTCCCGTTCAAAAGAAATTCCGGCTGTTCCATATCCTGATCGCAGGCATCATTTCGGGAGGACTGGGCAACCTCATCGACCGCTTCCGCTTCGGCTATGTGGTGGATTTTATTTACTTTGTCCTCATCGACTATCCGATCTTCAATGTGGCTGACAGCTATGTGGTGGTTTCTGCCATTGCCCTGTTTTTCCTGATCCTGTTCGTATACCGCGATGAGGATCTGGAGCAGCTGATCGGCCTGCATAAGAAACGGGATGGGCGGGCAGGACAGTAGAACAAAGCAGAGGAACAAATAGATCGGCGGGACAAGACAGAGAAAAATAGAACAGCGGAATAAAGCGAAGGAACAGGACAGGCAGGTTTTTTATGGAAGAATTCCGTTTCCTGATAACTGAAGAATTTGAGGATGAGAGAATCGATAAGTGTATCAGTATGCTTATCGATTCTTTGTCGCGTTCCTTTATCCAGAAGCTCATAAAGGAAGGCTCAGTCCTGGTGGGAGGCATCCCGGTAAAGGGCAGTTACCGTGTAAAAACGGAGGATGAAGTGTTTTTCCTGCTTCCAAAGGCGGTGGAGCCGGATATCAGACCCGAAAACATCCCTCTGGATATCCTGTATGAGGATTCTGATGTGGTGGTGGTGAACAAGCCCAAAGGCATGGTGGTTCATCCCGCTGCCGGGCATTACAGCGGCACCCTGGTCAATGCGCTGATGTATCACTGCGGGAAGGACCTGTCCGGCATCAACGGGGTCATGCGTCCCGGTATTGTCCATCGGATCGATAAGGATACCACCGGTTCCCTTATCATATGCAAAAACGACCAGGCCCATAACTGTATCGCGGAGCAGTTAAAACAGCATACCATCAACCGCAGATACCGGGCTATCTGCGAAGGGGTCATAAAGGAAGAGGAACTGGTGATCGACAAGCCCCTTGGAAGACATCCCGCAGACCGCAAAAAAATGGCGGTGAATGAAAGAAACGGAAAGCCTGCGGTCACTCATGTCCGGGTGCTGAAGCGCTTTCAAAAATACACCTATATCGAATGCGTGCTGGAAACCGGCAGAACCCACCAGATCCGGGTTCATATGGCCAGCATCGGCCATCCGATCCTGGGGGATGAGGTGTATTCTTCCGGAAAGTCCCCCTTTCACCTTCAGGGCCAGACCCTGCATGCCTATACCCTGGGCTTCGTGCATCCGAGGACTTCCGAATATATAGAAGTTGAAGCTCCTTTGCCGGAATATTTCGCCCATCTGCTTGAAATCCTGACCTGAAGGAGCTGAAAAAAGATATCAGACAAAAAATGTGTAAAAAAATATCCTTGAGAAGGAGGGGGAAATGAATATATTCGATATTTTGGGTCCCATAATGGTAGGTCCCAGCAGTTCCCACACTGCAGGGGCGGTAAAAATCGGAAATATTTCTTTAAAGCTTCTGCAGGAAAAGCCTGTCAGGGCGGACATCATTCTTCATGGTTCCTTCGCCACCACCGGCAGCGGGCATGGGACGGACCGGGCGCTGATCGCGGGACTTTTGGGAATGCAGCCGGACGATATGCGGATTCCGGACAGTTTCCAGCTGGCAAAAAGGGAAGGGCTGGAATTTACTTTTACCAATAAGACCCTGAAAAATGCTCATCCTAATACTGCGGTATTGTCGCTGACAGGAGAAACCGGGCACACCATTGAGGTACAGGCGGCTTCCATCGGCGGCGGGCGTGTGGAAATCCATAAGCTGGACGGGGTGGACGCATTTTTTTCCGCGGAGAAGCCTACCCTGATCATTTACAATCTGGACAGACGGGGATCCGTTTCCGATGTGGCGTCGGTGCTTTCCCTGAATCATATCAATATCGCCAATATGCATCTTTACCGTGCCAAAAAAGGGGGCTTCGCGGTGATGGTCATTGAAATGGATCAGGAAATTTCCCAATATGCGGTGCAGCTTCTGGAAGGTCTGGACGGGATCCAGAAAGTGGTTTATCTGAATATGGAATGAGGAGGGAATGATTATGGCTTTTGAGGCGTTACAGGAGATTGTTTTTGCCTGTGAGCAGACAAAAAAAGCTTTTTGGCAGGTCATCATGGAGGACGACATGACGGAACGGGAAGTTTCCAGGGATGGAAGCATGGCGCAGATGAAATATACCTGGGATGCCATGCTCCAGTCCGCCTCGGGCTACGACCGTTCTCTGAAATCCAAAAGCGGTCTCGTAGGGGGAGACGGAGCCAAAATGGAGGATTATTATAAAGAAAAGGGATCCGAGTCCCTTTGCGGGGAATACGTGGACAGGGTCATCGCCGGGGCGCTCCAGATGGGCGAATCCAACGCCTGCATGAAACGGATCGTCGCCGCCCCTACCGCCGGAGCCTGCGGCGTTCTGCCTGCGGTGCTGGTTCCCTATTATACGACGCGCGGCTGCGGTGAGGGGAAGATTCTGGAGGCGCTTTATACCGCCGCCGGAATCGGTCAGATCATTGCTACCAGAGCCTCTATCAGCGGCGCTGCCGGGGGATGTCAGGCGGAGATCGGTTCTGCCAGCGCAATGGCAGCGGGAGCTTTGGTTCATCTGCAGGGAGGGAATGCACAGCAGATCATACAGGCCGCCGGCATGGCGCTAAAGAATCTGCTGGGGCTCGTGTGCGATCCTGTTGCTGGGCTTGTGGAGGTTCCCTGCGTGAAGCGCAATGTGATCGGCGCGGTAAACGCCTTGTCCAGCGCGGATATGGCCATGGCAGGCATTACCAGCAGGATCCCGCCGGATCAGGTGATCGACGCCATGCGGGAGATCGGGGAACGGATGGATCCCGCCTTTCGTGAGACCGCTCAGGGCGGCCTGGCAGGCACCGCGGCCGGAATGGAAATCGCGGGGCGGATCCTCAGCCGATTCATTTAATGAGAAATTCGTGCAAGCACGATTTCTCACTGAATAAAACTTCTGGCTGAACTGGAGTTAAATTTTCTGAAAATTCATGTTGTTTATTTGAAGAAAATACTGTATAATAGACTTAGGTGAATGTTTTGCAGACATTTATACTTTAAAGCAGAAAGCAGGGGTGTGTATATGAATACGATTATAACGATTGGGCGTCAGTTTGGATCCGCCGGAAGAGAGATTGGAGAGAAGGTTGCTGAGTATTTCGGGATCAAATGCTATGATAAGGAATTACTCACCCGCGCCGCAAAAGAGAGCGGTTTCTGTGAAGAGATGATTCAGAATCATGACGAAAGACCCACCAATTCTTTCTTATATAATCTTGTGATGGATACCTATTCCTTTGGATACAATGCTTCTTCTTTTGTGGACATGCCCATCAGCCATAAGGTTTTTCTGGCGCAGTTCGATACCATCAAGAAGATCGCGGCGGAAGGTCCCTGCGTCATCGTAGGGCGCTGTGCGGATTATGCCCTGGCGGATCTGCCCAACTGCATCCATCTGTTCATCTACGGCGAAGAAGAGACCAAGGTAAAGCGCATTATGCTGAAGTATAACCTGACGGAAGCAAAGGCCCGTGAGATGATCATCAAGAAAGACAAGCAGAGACAGAGCTACTACAATTATTATTCCTCCAAGAAATGGGGGCGCGCGGACAGCTATGACCTGTGCATCAACAGCAGCGTTCTGGGCGTGGAAGGTTCTGTAAAGCTAATCGTACAGTATATCGAAGATTTTGAAAAACGCAACAATGCCGACGCAGTTACGGGGTAATATTGATGTTTGATTTCACTCTTGAAATGTTTTTTGATATTGCGGAAGTGTTTGCCGACCTTTGGATTAATAAGATCGACTTTAGGAAGCTTGCCGTAAAATTCAGAAAAAATGCTTGACATTTGAGGCACCTCATGCTATGATACAACAGTATGCCGCATAATTAGGTTTAAGTGTATTTCGTATACCACCAAAATTAGCGAGTAAATAGCAGGAGGTGCCTTATGTACGCAATTATTGCAACAGGTGGAAAGCAGTATAAGGTAGCGGAAGGCGATGTGATCAAGATCGAGAAGATCAATGCCGAAGTGAACGATACTGTTACTTTTGACCAGGTGATCGCAGTAAGCGACGAGACTCTGAAGGTTGGCGAAGATGTGGCGAATGTTACAGTTACCGCAACCGTAGTGGAGCATGGTAAAGCCAAAAAGGTTATTGTATATAAGTACAAGAGAAAAACCGGCTACCATAAGAAAAACGGTCATAGACAAGCATACACTCAGGTTAAAATCGACAAGATCAATGCTTAAGTTCTGTTAAGGACCAGGTTATGACTACTATCTTAATTCGCAAGACCAGTAAAGGAGAGTACAGGGGTTTTCTCTGTAGGGGCCATGCTGAATATGCCAGGAAGGGCCAGCCGGATATCCTGTGCGCGGCGATTTCCGTGTTAGTCACCAATACCATCAATTCCCTGGAGGCTCTTGCCGGGGAGAAGATGAAGTATTCGGCCGATGAGGCAGACGGTTATATCCGCTGTGATTTCGAGGGCAGCCTTCAGGAAAGGTCAGTTTTTTTACTGGATTCCATGGTATTCGGTTTGGAAGATCTGAGCCGGAGCTATGGGAAAGAGTATCTGCAAGTACATTTTGAGGAGGTGTAATACCATGTTAAATATGAACCTTCAATTCTTCGCTCATAAAAAGGGTGTTGGCTCTACCAAGAACGGCAGAGACTCCGAATCCAAGAGGTTAGGCGCGAAGAGAGCCGACGGACAGTTCGTCAAGGCTGGAAACATTCTGTACAGACAGCGCGGAACCAAGATTCATCCCGGCATTAATGTGGGAATCGGCGGCGACGATACCTTGTTCGCAAAGGTGGACGGCGTTCTCAGATTTGAAAGAAAGGGAAGAGATAAGAAGCAGGCTTCCGTATATCCTGTAGAGGAATAAGCCGAATGTTCAGGAGCTTCAAACAGCCTTGTTTGAAGCTCCTGTTTTGGTAAGAAGGAATTTTTTAGATAAAGGAGTCTATTCCATGTTTGCAGATCAGGCAAAAATATATGTCAGAAGCGGAAAGGGCGGAGACGGCCATGTTTCCTTCCGGCGGGAAAAATATGTGCCGGCCGGCGGTCCGGACGGCGGAGACGGAGGACATGGCGGGGATGTGATCTTTGAAGTGGATGAGGGACTGAACACCCTGATAGATTTCAGGCATATCCGCAAATATCGCGCCGGCGACGGGGAAGAAGGAGACAAGAGAAATTGCCGCGGCAAAGATGGAGAAGATGCGGTGATCAAGGTTCCGCCCGGCACAGTGATCAAGGAAGCCCAAACCGGGCAGGTCATAACAGATATGTCCGGAAATAACAGACGCTATACTCTGTTAAAGGGAGGCCGGGGCGGCAACGGCAACCAGCATTATGCCACAAGCTCCATGCAGGCTCCCAAATATGCTCAGCCTGGCCAGCCGGCTAAGGAACTGGAGCTGATATTGGAACTGAAGGTCATTGCGGATGTGGGACTCATCGGTTTTCCCAATGTAGGGAAATCCACCCTGTTAGCCCGCGTCAGCAATGCAAAGCCCAAGATCGCCAATTACCATTTTACGACTCTGAATCCCAACCTGGGGGTAGTGGACCTGGAGGGGACGAAAGGATTTGTAATGGCAGATATCCCCGGGCTGATCGAAGGGGCTTCCGTGGGAATCGGGCTTGGGCATGATTTTTTACGCCACATTGAACGGACCAAGGTTCTGGTTCATATTGTGGACGCAGCAGGAACAGAAGGACGGGATCCCATTGAGGATATCCATACCATCAACAGGGAACTGGAAGCATATAATCCTGAGGTCGCGAAGCGCCCCCAGGTCATCGCGGCCAACAAGATCGATGCAATTTATGATCCGCAGTCGGATGTGCTGGACAGGATCCGAAAGGAATTTGAGCCCTCAGGAGTGTCTGTTTATCCCATCTCGGCTGTGAGCGGACAGGGCGTAAGGGAACTCCTGTACCATGTCAGCCATATGCTGGAAGAGATCCACGAAGAACCTACTGTTTTCGCTCAGGAATACTTCCCGGAACAGACTGCAGGGATTTCCGACGGAGCTTATACTGTAACCTACGATGAAGCTGCCAGGGAATATGTGGTAGAAGGTCCCCGCATCGAAAAAATGCTTGGCTATACCAATCTTGACAGCGAAAAAGGCTTTACATTCTTCCAGAACTTCCTGAAAAACAACGGTATCCTGAATGAACTGGAAGCCCTTGGCATTCAGGAGGGCGATACGGTGAGGATGTACGGCTTGTCCTTTGATTATTACAAATAAGTATAACTTGGAATATCGATCAGAAAGGAGCACTGCATGACCAGCAAACAAAGAGCATATCTGAAAAGTCTTGCCAGCAATCTCGAACCGATCTTTCAGATAGGGAAGTCCAGTCTGACCCCGGAGCTTACCAAAGCGGTCGATGAAGCCTTCAACACCAGGGAACTGATAAAGATCGCCGTATTAAAGAATTGTGCGGACGATCCCAGGGAAATCGCCGACATGATCGCGGAACGCACCCATTCTCAGGTCGTACAGGTGATCGGCAAGAAGATCGTTTTATATCGAGAGGATAATGAGAATAAGAAGATCATTCTTCCGCTTTGAAGTCCATGTGAAACAGAAATATGAAACAGGCGGAACCATTGGAAAAGAACAGGTAGCGGCATAATGAGCGATGTAAAGCAAAAGGTTGGAATTATGGGCGGCACTTTCAATCCTCCCCATATCGGACATCTTTTACTGGCCCGGTGGGCGATGGAAGAGTGCGGATTAAATAAAGTTCTTTTTATTCCCACCGGAACTCCTTATATGAAACAGCGAAGTGAGATCGCAGACAGCTTCAAAAGACTGGAGATGGTCAGGCTGGCCATCCAGGGAAGTCCTCAGTTTTTTGTCTCAGATATTGAGGTGGCAAGGGAAGGAGCTACCTATACCTGCGATACCTTAGAACAGCTTTGTCAGGCCAATCCGGAAACAGAGTTTTATTTTATCATGGGCGCGGATTGTCTTTTTTCCATTGAAGACTGGCATGAACCGGAACGTATCTTTGCCGCCTGTAAGGTGATCGCCGCAGCCAGAAATGCTTCCTCCATAGAAAAGCTGGAGGAAAAAAGACTGGAGCTTATCCGCAGGTATCATGCCGAGATCGTATTGATAAAATTCCCGGAAATGGATATTTCTTCCACCATGATCCGCAGACGTGTCAAAGAAGGGAAAAACATCCGTTATATGGTTCCGGACGCCGTTATAGAATATATAGAGCAAAACAGGCTTTATTCGGGATAGTCCTGAAAAAAAGAAACTTGGGAGCGACGATGAAAACACCAGACCTTAAAAAAATTCGCAAAGCAATGGAGAAGACACAGGATGCAAAGCGTTATGAGCACACGCTGGGCGTCACCTACACAGCGGCAGCGCTTGCAATGCGGTATGATGAGTCCATCAAAAACGCGGAAATAGCAGGGCTTTTACATGATTGCGCCAAATGCCTTTCCGATCAGAAACGTCTTTCCATCTGCGCAAAACATAAAATCGATATCAACGATGTGGAGCGTAGGAATCCTTTTCTGCTCCATGCCAAGGTGGGGGGCTTCTTAGCCATGGACGAATATCATGTGCAGGATATGGATGTGATAAACGCCATCGTCAACCACACCACCGGCAGACCGAACATGTCCAGACTGGAAAAGATCATTTTTATAGCTGATTATATTGAACCGGGCAGGAAACAGGCGCCCAATCTAAAGGAGATCCGGAAGCTTGCCTTTATAGATCTGGATCAGGCGCTTTTAAAGATTTTAAAGGATACGCTGGATTATCTGAAGGACGCCGGGGGCGAAATCGATCCCATGACCCGGAAAACCTATGATTACTATGCAAATATTTAAAAAAGAAATAGGAGGTATTTATGAATCAGTCTATGAATCAGTCAAAGGAAATGGCAAAGCTGGCGATAGAGGCTTTGGAGGACAAAAAAGCTGAGGGGATCAAAGTCATTGATATCAGTGAAGTCACTGTGATCGCCGATTATTTTATCATTGCCGGCGGATCAAACCATAACCAGATACAGGCTCTCTGCGATAACGTGGAAGAGAAGCTGGGCAGGGCAGGCTATCCCGTAAAGCAGATAGAAGGCTATCAAACTGCCAACTGGATCCTGATGGACTTTAAAGATGTGATCGTGCACATTTTCGACCGGGAAAACCGCCTGCTTTATGATCTTGAAAGGATCTGGGGCGACGGCCGCCAGATCGACCCCGGGGATCTGTAATTACGTTTTAAGAGAAGTCTGTCCGATAAAAAAATGCGCCGACTGGCGTATATGTAAACAAAAGGAATGCCGCAGAAAATCATAAAAGCGGCATTCCTTTTTTGCTTTCGCATCAATCCCTGTTGTCAGACAGATGCATATAAAAAGTGATCAGATAAAGTCCGCAAAGACCGACAAGCGTATATATGATCCTGGAAAACCAGGACATCTCGCCAAAGATAAATGCCACCAGGTCAAAACGGAAAAGACCGATCAGCCCCCAGTTAATGGCACCGATAATGGCTATGGTCAAAGCGATACCGTCAATAATTTTATTTCCCATATTTGCCTCCATTCTGCCACAAGTCAATGGCCTTTATAGGTCATAGAATAACCAGAACCAGAATGGAATATGCATGAAAAAAATGTAAATAAAACGGCCTTTCAGCAATCGGCAGCATGCCGGAGCAATGCGTCCGGAAGCGCTCAATGATAGATCCGGAAAATACCGAACACCTTTCCCATGATCTGGCAGTCGTCAACGATGATGGGATCCATAGCATCATTTTCCGGCTGAAGGCGAATATGTCCGTTTTCTTTATAAAATCTCTTTACAGTGGCGGAATCATCGATCAGAGCCACAACGATATCGCCATTCTCGGCAGTACTGCACATATTCACAAAAAGCCTGTCGCCGTTTAAAATGCCGGCATTGACCATAGAGTCCCCTTTCACGTTTAAAATAAAAGATTCGCCTCTGGGAACCACATCCGCAGGAACAGGGAAATATTCTTCAATATTCTCCTCCGCAAGGATCGGCTGGCCTGCAGCCACATTTCCGACTACGGGTATGCTTACCATTTCCGTGCGGACCATTTGAAAGCTGTCGTCACAAATCTCAATTGCCCGGGGCTTGGTAGGGTCGCGGCGGATATAACCGTTCTTCTCCAGGGATTCCAGGTGAGAATGTACTGAAGATGTTGATTTTAAATGAACGGTCTCGCAAATTTCACGCACTGTAGGCGGATAGCCTTTTTTTAAAATCTCATCTTTGATATATTCTAGAATTTCCTTTTGCTTCGCAGTTATCTTGCCATAGCCCATCATGAACCCTCCTTGCGTACAAATTGCTTACAAATTGCTTACATTATGCAGTATAACACACTCTGAGTAAAAAAGCAAACATATATTCCAAAAATATGTTCGATTTTTTTTAAAAATCTATTGACAATCGAATGTTTGTTCTGTATAATGCAAATATAGAACAAATGTTCACGAACATATATTCAGAAATGAGGCAGGAAGATGAGAACAGAAATCAGGGGACAAAAGAGAACAATAAATGACCGCCATGATAAGAATTTGCAGTGGAAGAGGCGGCGCCAGAGACAGGTGCGCTGTTATCTGCTGAGCATGGTACTGGCTGCCGTACTGATGGCTGGCTGTGTTTTCTCCCTCCGCGTCCTGATCACAAAAGCCCAGGAGGAAGAGGAAGTCTCCTTTAAATATTATACCAGCATCCAGGTTTCCTATGGAGAGTCCCTGTGGTCCATCGCAAGGACCTACCAGGATGATCATTACGATTGTACCCAGGATTATGTGGATGAGGTGATCCATATCAATCATTTAAAGGACGGAGAGGATATCACTGCAGGACAATATTTGATCATTCCTTATTATTCCTCCGAGTATATCAAATAATGAATGCCGGTGTGTTTCCTTTAATTCTCTCTTAGATGGACAGCATTGGCAGCCCTTCGGCGGCGTTCTTCTGCCTGGGCTGCATAATGTCTTCTGGTAGTATTAACGTCTTTATGCCCCAACACATCTGCCACCAGGTAAATATCACCAGTTTCCTGATATAAGGTGGTGCCGTAAGTGCTCCGCAGCTTATGGGGCGTGATCTTTTTCAGCGTCGTAACCCGCGAAGCGTACTTTTTGACAAGATTTTCCACAGATCTGACGGCCATGCGTCGATTTTGCAGGGAAAGGAAGAGTGCATTTTCATGACCTTCCATTGGAATCATGTGTTCCCGTTCTTCCAGATAATCCAACAAGGCTGTTTCCACCTCTTCCCCAAAATACACAACCGTTTCATAGCCTCCCTTTCTGCGTATTTTAATTCCGCCGATATCAAAATTAATATCCTGCAGGTCCAAACCCACACATTCGGATACACGGATTCCCGTACCAAGCAGGAGAGTGAGCAGAGCCACATCCCGCAGTTTTGTTTTTTTATGATATTCCAGTTCTTTTTGCGTCAATTTGGTGCCATCCTCCACCTGGTCCAATAAAACAGCTACCTCATTGGGCTCCAGGCGAATGATCTCTTTTTCATGCTGCTTCGGAAGCGGAACCAACGCAGCCGGATTTTTTTCAATCATTTCGTTCTGGAAAAAATAATTATAAAAGCTGCGCAGCGATGCAAGCTTCCTTGCCTTTCCGCGTTCATCATTTGTTACATCCTTTCCTTCTTTTTGATATAATGTGATATATTCCAGATATTCCTCAATATCAACACGGGTGATCTGGTCCAGAAGAGAAAGGGGATAGTCCTTGATATCCATTTTGGCACAGATGCTGTTCCGGTCATGGAGAAATTCAAAAAACAGTCTGATATCATAGGCATAGGCAAGTCTGGTCCGGGTGGAAGTATATTCTTCAATACCCCGGAAAAAGGTTTTGCAAAAGCTGGGAAGGGTATCCAGAACCGTCCGGAGTTTCACGATATTCTGTTTGTTTTGTTCGTCGTGATAATTCATTGTTTTTGGATTATTTATCATAAAGTTCCCATCCTTTCAGATTTCCGCCCTGAATCGCAGTGAACATTCTTTCCTTTACTCCATGGTTTTCCTGATTAAGCTGCTGCAGAAGCCGCTTTACATATTCCCGTTTCGTATTGCCGTCCGCGGGACAGGGACTCTTTACCACGGGAACCTGATTCTTATGAACAAAACCGATCACATCCGCCTCATTCATGTAAATCAATGGCCGGATCACCGTCAGATCCATTCTGTCCAGATAGGTAACAGGAGAGAAGGTATGAAAACGCCCCTCATAAATCAGTGACATCATCATGGTTTCCACCACATCATCCTTATGATGCGCATAGGCAACCTTGTTACATCCAATTTCTTTCATTGCCGTGTTCAGGGCGCCTTTTCTCATTTTTGCGCAAAGGGAACAGGGATTGGTTTCCTTCCGGTCTTCAAAAACAATTTTGGCGATTTCCGTTTTTACAATGGTATATTCCACCTGTAATTGGCTGCAGAGTTCCTGTATCTTATCCAGCTTCAGGTTCTCAAACCCCAAGTCGACTGTGACGCCGCGGATCTCAAAGGAAACAGGATAAAAACGTCTGAGGGCGGAGAGGGCAAATAACAAAGTCAGGCTGTCTTTTCCGCCTGAAATACCCACAGCGATCTTGTCCCCTTCCTCTATCATATGATAATCGTCAATCGCTTTCCTGACGTAACTCATTACCTGCTGTAATTTCATAACTGCTCCCCAAATAGGCCATGGCCGAAATTTTCTTTCCTAATTTCCTATTTTATCTCTTTTTTTCATAAGAAACAATAGAAAAATATAAATTATGAAATTATGAAAACCCGGAAATTTAGATAAGATTTACTTGTTATCTTTCTGGAAAAAGTGTATGATAAATAAAAGAGGCATCATTTGACTTTTCTCTTTGCTGGAGCCAATGATATCACTACAGAAGAGAGGGACTCTGACGGAATGAAGAAAAAATTGAATAATAATTTTGTAAAATTTGGAATAACGGTATTTTTAGCAGCTGCCGCCAGTATCTGTTTTTATTATCTGATATTTCACAGTTCCAGTTTCAGGGCTAATTTAAACGTCCTCAGCAACATTCTGATGCCGGTCCTGTTTGGTCTTGGCATGGGATATTTGCTTACTCCTGTACTGAATTTTATAGAATATCGTATCCTGAATCCCCTGTGTTCTAAACTGAAGATCAAGGAATCAGAGACCAGAAAAAACATTTTGCGCATTATCAGTATCCTTCTAACATGTTTTTTATTCTTTTACCTGATCTTTCTGCTTATTTCCATGCTGTTATCACAAATCGTTCCCAGTATTGAGAGCATAGTGGTGAATTTTGACATCTATCTGAATAACATAACTTCCTGGCTGAACAATTTGTTGTCAGACAATGCGGATATCCGTGATTATGTAATAAAAACAGTCAGCAGATATTCCGGTGAATTGGAAGAATGGATGAACGATGTTGTGATTTCCCAGTCTACAGAATTAATTAAAACGGTTTCCCTGAGCGTTATTAATCTGGTAAAAGGTCTATGGAATTTCATTCTTGGATTTATCATTTCCATTTATGTTCTTTCCAGCAAAGAAAGCTTTGCAGGGCAGGCCAAAAAGATCGTTTATGCTGTTTTCGAGCGGGAGACCGCAAACATTATTATCAATAATTTCCGATTTGTCCACAGGACTTTTATCGGCTTTGTGGGAGGCAAAATACTGGATTCGATCATCATTGGAATCATATGCTTTATTTGTACCACATTAATGAAAACACCCTATGCGGCTCTGGTCAGTGTTGTGATCGGAGTAACAAATGTGATACCTTTCTTTGGTCCATTTTTAGGAGCAATTCCTACCACCATATTGATTTTTGTAGTAGATCCCGGCCATCCGTTAAATTGCGTTTATTTCATCATTTTTATCCTTATTCTCCAGCAGTTTGACGGAAATGTGCTGGGTCCGAGGATCCTGGGCAATTCCACGGGAATCGCCGGATTCTGGGTCATTTTTTCCATCACCTTTTTCGGAGGTTTATTTGGCGTCCTGGGAATGATCATAGGAGTACCTTTTTTCGCTGTCCTGTATGCCTCCATCAAGTCCTTTATAAACAGTGCGCTCAGGAAGAAAAAGCTGCCGGAAGAAACGGCAGACTATATGAAAGTAGGCCATGTTGATGAAAACGGCTTTCATCAATATATTCCTGACTCGCATAAGAGCTTCCGGGAATTAAAGGATACGCCTGAAAACGAAGAATACCATGCCTGTTTTGGAGACCGTGTATACAGCAGCAAAGATGATATCCGCATCGATCTGGAACATATGGGAGAAATAAATGAATTAAGAGAGGCAGAAAAAGAAGAACCCCAGGTAAAAAAGGAAAAAGAAAAGCGCTAAAAAAAGGAGAGCAGACATTAAATGCGATTTGTAGTACAAAGGGTATCAAAGGCAAGCGTTACAGTAGAGGGACAGATCATAGGCGCCATAGACACGGGTTTTCTGGTTTTTGTTGGCATAAGCAGTACGGACACCAGGGAAATTGCCGATAAAATGGTAAAAAAGCTGACCGGCCTGCGTATTTTTAAAGATGAGGCAGGGAAAATAAACCTGGATCTCAAGGCTGTAAATGGGAGCTTGTTAATTATTTCACAATTTACACTTTATGCAGACTGCAGGAAAGGCAATCGCCCATCCTTTACCAATGCAGGTGCTCCGGATATGGCTGAAAATTTATATGAATATATTATAAAACAATGTAAAAAGGAAATTTCTCATGTAGAACACGGTTCCTTTGGAGCCGATATGAAGGTTTCCTTATTAAACGACGGTCCCTTTACCATATTATTGGATTCAGATTGGATGTGAAAAAATGTTTTTGAACCTTTTTTTAAAAAAGAATAACCACACAAAGGATCACCCCACAAAGGACAAAAAAAACAGATACGCGGATCAAAAAGCCATTTATGCGGACCGCTGGGATCCCGCCATTCAAAAGCCGGTCATAAGATCCAGCATTTGTACCGGAGAAAAAGTCGCCGGCTTTAAGAACTTAACCACAGGAAAATTTGAAGATATTATGCTGATCAGGGACGATCATGACTTAGATGAATTCTTAAGTCTTTACGGGGTCGATGCCGGAGCGATCACAAAGGAATGGTAAATGTGATAAATGCCGGGCAAATTAGACATAATCATCCCTACATACCGACATAAAGCGCGCAAACCCTTCAGGTCAGGCAGCTGGTCAGGCAAAAAGCCCATAACTATTCGTTAAAGTTGTCTTTTGCGCATAATTGCAGGCAGCTATGAAGGGACTCTCTCATATAAGGCTAAAGCTAAAAAAAACGGAGGCAGGAATCAATGGAAAATGGAACCAGACAGGCAGCAGAAATTGCTAATGTTTATTTGAAAAAGAACCGCCATTTGATGAACGAGGAAGAGGCACATGCTCTCCGTATTTTAATCGCAGCCGCGGTACAGAATCCGGATCAGCAGCCAAGAATGTGGCATTGTGATACCTATTGCCGCAATGTGCGCCATGTATCCTGCGACGGTGAATTCTGTATGGATCCCAATGCGCCGGAAACATGCCCCTTTCTGGACGAGATGCTTTACTGAAAAGATGCTTTACTGAAAACACGCTTTGCCGAAAATGGCCTTCCTAATAAGTTACTAATAAAGCAGCCTTGCGAAGGAAGGCTGCTTTCCTTAAAAACGCTATATTGATGATTTAAAAGCAACTATGCGCGAAAAAATACGCAATGGTTTGTGCCCTGGAACTGAACTCCGCCGTTTTTAACAGCTCTTTTACCTCTTCTTTTTTGTAAAAAGCGGCTTCTATCAGTTCATTCTCCGAAGTGTGGTCTTCAAACTCTCCTTCTGCTTCCACAAAGGCAAGGGAAGTCTTCACATCGGAAATGGCCGGCGCTGAAAAAGAAGGCGGTAAGATATCCCTGATCTTTTTTACATGCAGACCTGTTTCCTCATATAATTCCCGCCGAACACACTCTTCTACTGTTTCCCCCTCTTCGATCATGCCGGCGCACATGTTATAGATAAAACGATTGATCCCCATGCGGAACTCTCGAAGGAGCAAAAGTCTCCCGTCCTTCACTGCTACAATGGAAACACCGCTGTTATATCGTCCAAGATCCGTTATGTCCGCCAGGTCCCTGTGGCTGACGATTTCAAACTGCTTTTCCCTTCCAGCCTTATTTTCATAGTCGAGGACATAGTTTTTAAGATACTTTCCATCCTTAACTTTTTCCAGCTTAATGAGCTGCATGAAACGCGCCCCCTTCTGCCCCTTCTGTTATCTGGAGGATTTCCTCCGCCAACAGCATAAATTCTCTGGCGCTGCGGCTGGTTCTGCGGTAATTCACTACGGGCCTGCTGTTATCCTGGGCCCATTCCACGCTGCTGTCCACATGAATATGGGATTCAAAAACATGAATATCCTCCAGAGATTCCAAAGATTCCAGGGTCTGCCTGAAATAATTCTTCCGTTCATCTACTTTGGTTATCACGATCCCCAGCAGAGACAGTTCCGGAGCGATCTCCCGTGTCGTCTGCAGGAATTCAAACATATTGGCCAGACCAAACAGACCCCAGGGACTGGCTTCCACAGGAATGATCAGATGATCCGACGCGCAGAGCAGATTCATCACCCATCCCCCAAGCGTAGGCGGCGCATCCAGAAGTATATAATCATAAATACCGCTTTCCTTAACGGCTCTGAGCATTTTTTTCAGAATAAATTCCCGCTGCCATTTGCTGAACAATTCAAATTCTATGGAACTCATTAAGGTAGAGGAAGGAATAAGGTCCACGTTTTCATATGGAGTATGTATGATATATCCTCTAATATCCTTCTGTTCCCGGACCGCGTAATATAGATTCTGCTTTCCCCTGGCATAGTCCAATACCACATCTTCATCCAAAAAGGACAGGGAAAGATTACACTGCATATCGCCGTCCAGCATCAGCACTTTTTTCCCTTTTGCCGCCAGAGCAGCCCCGATATTGGAACAGCTGGTGGATTTGCCGCTTCCGCCCTTGTTATTGGCAAAACAGATTACTTTTGTCTGCATCATGATCTTGCGCCCCCTATCCTCTTCTCTTTTCCATCTCTGCCGGTTTCCATCTCAGCCTGTTTTCTGTTTTTTATCCAGGATCGTCTTCAATTGCTCTTCCAAAGGTTTGTAAACCTTTTTGCGGGTGATCTCCATTAATCCCAGAGAAGTAATATCAATAATATTGGTCTGAACCCTGTCATCCTTCACGAACTGGCGCATCCGACGAAGGAGCTCCCCCTGATATCCGGCAGATTTCATGTTGATAAGATCGACAACAATAATTCCGGATAAATTGCGGAGGCGCAGCTGAAGGGCGATCTCCGCAGCCGCTTCCAGGTTGATCTGGTATATGGCGTCCTCAGTTGCCTTTTTAGCGTCGTATTTGCCCGAATTTACGTCAATTACAGTCATTGCCTCCGTATGGTCGATAATAAGGTAAGCGCCGGATTTGAGCCAAATACGGCGTGATATGGCATCTCCCAGTCTGGTCTCCAGGCTGTAGAGGCGATTTAAAGGATAAGATTCATCCTTATACAATCGAAAATCTATGTTTCTGGCCTGAAAATAGGGCCCCATTTCTTCGTAGAGCTCCTTTCGGTCCGTCACGGCCTCCGTATATGCTTCCGTGATCTGTGCCACCGCGTTTTCACAGGCAGAGGCTGCGGAATATATTTTTGTAAAGCAGGTACGATATCTTGCCAGCTTGAACAGATCCAGAAACTTTTCATGAAGGCACCTGTACTCTTCCAGAACAGCCTCTTCCGGAGCGCCTGCCGCTTCCGTCCTGAGAACGGCACAATAAGAAAGGATGCCGGAAAGGGAAGGATCCATGACGGTTCTCCCGTCAGGTTCCGCCAGTCCATGATTCTTCAGCATCCGCAGCAGTTCTTTTCTTTTCGGCTCCTCCAGCTTCCCGGAAACACCGGCCTTTACAGAACCAACGCTGAACGCCACATATCTTCCGGCTATGGATATCCTTGTGGTCGCGGCCGCCTGCTTTGTTTTCGAAGCATCCCTCACGATCTGAACCAGAAGCTCGTCTCCCTCTAAAAGTCTTCCATCCTTCTGCCGATTCACGAGAAATGCGTCTTCAAACTCGGAAAGAGACAGATAGACCAGCTCTTTTCCCGCGATTTCCACGAAACAGGAACCTATGCTCGGAAGCATTTTTTTCACCTTGCCGAGATATATACAGCCAATGCTGCTGCCGGAGGCAGAAAGCACAGAAACTCTCAGCAGTCGATTATCCCTGAACAGACAGACAAAGGTATGGTCTTTATAATCAGTTATTATAAGTTTTCCCTCTGCCGTATCTCGCAGTGCCGTATCCTCCTCATTGCGCAGAGGTTTTCCGGGAATCATTCTGCTCATGGTGTGAGTCATCCTCCATGATTATTTTTGGGACGGTATCTGTCAGGACAGTATCCATTGGAACAATATCGGCATCCGTTCCTATATCCGCGCCTACGTCGTTTAAGGAGATCAGCCTGGGCTCCTCCAAAGTTCCGGCATTTGTATAGACATCCTCCCTGGTAATGAAAAGAGCATTTTCCATCAGTTCTCTTCCAAAAGCACCGCAGAATGCCTCCAACACTTTGACAGGCTTGATATTTCCTGCGCTGGAAGCATCTAACAGCAGGTGAACGGCATCAGGAGGATCCAACCGCATTTCATAGATCCCAGACTTGATGTCAACCTCCTGGATCCCCTTTTTGGTCTCCTTTGTGACCATAATTTTCTCCTGGTTAAGGAATTCATTCAAAGCCTGTGTCCAGTCGAAGTCAGGCTCCCTTCCCTCCCGGAATCTCACCGTATATTCTGCGGCTGCGACGCTCGCCATGGCATTACCTGCGGAATCCGGAAGCAGTCTTACGGAAACCACTTCTATTCCGGGGACGCTTGCCCGGTTCAGACGTTCCATCATATCCCTGCTGGCGGTCACACTATTGCATTCAATGTCCATATATTCCCCGTTGCTTTCCAGTCCCACCCCCAAAGGCGCCGCAAAGGTCATGATCTGGTGGGGGCTGAAGCCGGAGGTGTATTTCACATCGATTTCCGCCCTGCGAAGCGCCTTTTGAAAGAAACGCATGACATCCAGATGTCCGATAAAACGTACCGGACCATATTTTCTAAATTTTACTCTGATCTTCATCCCAATTATACTGTAATTTCCTTTATTATTATTTTTTACATTCCGTGTTCTGCCTTTTTTCAAGGCTTTCTGCTTTCTTGGCCGGGTTCATATCCCGTCCTATTCAAGATTTCCAGGATCATCTAGCAGCAGAAATTGTCCGCCTCCCTGGGCTCGAAGCAGATTCCTCCCCCGAACCGATTGGCGCCGCAGCCCTGACACTGTTTTTTGCAGTTCGGCGAAGTCTTGCCTGCCAGAGCCTTTTGCCATTCCCGCTTCAAAAAATCTTTCGTCACGCCGCAGTCGATAAAATCCCAGGGGAAAAGCTCATCCAGGCTGCGTTCCCTGGTATAGAAATCAACATTCAGCCCGCATTCCTCAAAGGCCTCCAGCCATTTTTCATTTTGATAATACTCTCCCCAGGCATCATAAAAGCAGCCCTTTTCATATACCTTCAAAAGCACCTTGGATAATCTCCTGTCCCCTCTGGCCAGAACCCCCTCCATGACGCTGACATCCGCTTCATGCCAGTTGTATTTGATGCTCTTCTGGTTCAGCTGTTCCGTGATACAACGCTTGGTAAAATAGGCCTTGTCCAAAAATTCTTCTTTCGTGCATTGTCGCGCCCACTGGAAAGGCGTAAAGGGCTTTGGCACAAAGAAGGAGGTGCTGGCAACGATCTGTACTCTCCCATTCTTCCGCTCTTCCTTGGGAATCTCTTCAAAAAAGGTGGCGGCGATCTTGTTGGAAAGCTCCGCGATGCCCCGGATATCCTCCTGGGTTTCCGTGGGAAGCCCCAGCATAAAATAAAGCTTTACCCTGGTCCAGCCTCCATGAAAGGCCATGGCGGCGCCCTTTAAGATCACTTCCTCCGTCAGCCCCTTATTGATCACGTCCCGAAGCCGCTGGCTTCCCGCCTCCGGGGCAAAGGTCAGGCTGGACTTGCGCACATCCTGTACCTTGCTCATCACGTCCAGGGAAAAAGCATCGATCCGCAGGGATGGCAGGGAAATATTGACATGTCTTTTATCGCACTCGTCCATGAGATAGTCCACCAGCTCCGGAAGCTTCGAATAATCGCTGGAGCTTAAAGAGCTTAAGGAAATCTCCTCATGGCCGGTATTTTTCAACATCTCCAGGGCGTACCGCTTCATGGTCTCCACATCCCGCTCTCTCACCGGACGGTAAAGCTGCCCAGCCTGACAGAACCTGCAGCCCCTGATACAGCCACGCTGGATCTCCAGCACCACCCGATCCTGAGTCACCTTAATATAAGGCACCACAGGTTTCAAAGGATAATAGGTGTTCGTCACATCCATTTCAATCTCTTTTAATACTGCAGCAGGGATTCCCTCTTCGGCAGGGGCAAAGGAAACGAGGGTGCCGTCTTCCTGATAGACCGCCTCATAAAAACGGGGCACATACATTCCCGGAAGCTTTGCCGCCCTGCGCAGGAACTCCACCCGTCCCAGTCCCTTTTCCTTACAATCCTTATAAAGATCCAGCAGATCCCTGTATCGTGTCTCCCCTTCCCCAATATAAAACAGGTCAAAAAACTCGGCGATGGGCTCCGGATTATAGGTGCAGGGTCCGCCTCCGATGACAATGGGCACATCCTCCCCCCGGTCTGCAGCGCACAGGGGGATCTGAGCCAGATCCAGAACCTGCAGAATGTTGGTATAACACATTTCATATTGAATGGTGATCCCCAAAAAGTCGAAGTCTTTAATGGGATCCTGGGATTCCAGGGCAAAAAGAGGGATATGCTCCCTGCGCATAATGGCGTCCAGGTCCAGCCAGGGCGAATAAACCCGCTCACACCATACATCCTCCATGGTATTGAACATATCGTACAAAATCTGGATCCCCAGATGGGACATACCGATCTCATATACATCCGGAAAACACATGGCAAACCGGACAGATACTCTGGACTTGTTCTTCACCACCGCATTGAACTCATGCCCGATGTACCTGGCCGGTTTTTCTATTTTCATTAAAATATCGTCTGATAAGGCGAGCTTATTCATGCGATCTGATCCTTCCTTTAAGGATTTTTCCTGCTATCAGGGTTCTGTTCCTGCCATTCATTATACTGCTAAAAGATATATTTATCAACAATTTATCATCTCTATCTTTTCAATCATCCTCCAGCACGTCAAAAGGCGTTCCGCAGGCCCAGGGACTTCCGATATCGCAGCGGCCCAGATGATATTGTTTCTCACTGCTGCCCTGCTCCCTGGACGCAGTGGCATCGATCCTCAAACGGGAGGTGTCGGATTTTCCAAATTGCTCCAAAATCTCCAGAACATTTTCAATATCTGTATCGTTTGCCGTATTCTTTTCAGGATTTGAATTCATATTTTTCACCCTCTGTCAGCAGCGCTTTGGCATATTTATTCATCAAGGAATGCCATTCCCGAGTTCCGTCACATAATCCTTTGCAATAGATTGAAAGATCTGCTCTGTACTCATGCCGAACAGATCCTTTCCGTTTCTGTCCAATGTCAGGATCAAAACGAACACGACCAGAGCTGCCAAAAGCCTCAGCCGAAAAAAACTGACTCCGGCCGGATTTTCGGTTTCGGCTTCCGGAAATGCCCCCTCCGGTTCAAGGTCAAAAGTCCTGTTGGACGTCTTTCCATATAAAAGCTGCTCCCTGCGAAGCAGGTCGCTCTGATCCTGGTCATACCTGGACCGTACCTGATTCACAAGCCGCAGCTTCTGTTCCATTGTATAATTCCCCATTTTCCTCACATTCCGCCGCCGGTCAGGCGGCATTTGATTCAAGTGGATTTTGTGCGACAAGCACAAACCCCGAGGTTGAAAACAGCCTTACGGCTGTTTTCAACCTTTTTCCTGGATCTGTCTCAATATAGTTGTCTCATTATATGACAAAATGGGGACAGCTTAGAACCTTGTTCCTGCTGTTTTTTCACGATGGGAAACATAAGTGACCAAGTGTCCCGTCAGCCTCCCAGATTCTTTAAAAATTCTGCGATCTTTTTCTCCTGGTAGTCTCCTGCGAAGGTTCCATCCAGCAAATGATTTCTGCCTTCGGCAATGAATTCCTCCCAGCTCTCCTTCTCTTTTTTCACGAGGATGGGATAATAGAAAACTCCGTTCTTCTTCGCCGCATCCAGATCCCCGGGCGCGTCGCCGCACATCACCACATGATCGGGGGAATAACCTGCCTTTAACAGTTCCCCGATGCAAAAGGCTTTGCTGCCTGCATCCTGTGCCAGCACGATATCCGTATGGGGAAGCAGACCGTACTTTTCCCATTCTTCCATGACTGCATCGATATTGGCGCTGGAAACGATGGCCACATCCGCCGCTTCATGGGCGAACGCCAGGGCTTCCTTTACTCCTTCAAAGGGCTGCTTCACCTCGTCCGGAAGCTCCGTAATGGAAGCGTTCACTGCCTTGCTCCAGGATAAGGCCTTCCTCAGGATCACGCTGTCGGGATCTGCCTCAATGGCTTTCTGCAAGGCGTTGTTGGAAAGCTCTGGGCTGTTCTCCACCCAGTCCACCAGGGTGTCCAGATCTTCGATCGGGGTATACTTTCCATGGATCTCCTGCAGCGCCTGGGACAGTCCTTTAAAACGGTTGATCCCCCTGGTCATGGTATAGAGATTAATGTCGTTCCAGCGGTCCAGGATCTCCTGTTTCCATTCATTCAATCCCCATTCTTCCACCATACAGGGTCCGAAACAACGGATATGCTTGATGTCCATGGTGTCCATGGCGCAGCCGTCGCTGTCCACACAGACCAGAAAATCCTTCTGCTTTTTGTATTCAGATAGTTTGCTCACCTTTTCAACCCCTCTTGATCTTGATTAACTTCGCGTTCAGGCTCTCCGCAAAGCCTTCCGGCATCAGGGAACCTGCCATATCGATCATGCCCTTGGGAGCCATGGTCTTCATCATGTCCCACATGCCTACGCCGGGCTTCACATCCATGTTGGTCGCCATCTTGACCGCCTTGGCCACGATCTCCATAGCCTCTTCATTCTTGGCGATCTCTTCCATGGGAATATTGATATTATAATATCCCTCCGGGAATTCCATGGGCGCCTTCAGATCCAGGTCGCCTACGGTCTTGAACCAGTTGGCAACGCCCTCCGCGCGCTCGTTCACTTCAGGAAGCACATAAATGGAAGGCTCTTTCTCCACCTTCTCTAAGGTCATAGTATCCACCAGATCTCCTGCCACGGCCTTGATCATGTTGAAGCCGTCCTTTAACGCCACGGTAAATACAAAGACCTTATCCGCCGCCTTGGCCTCCACCACCTCACCGTTTAAGTAAAGGGTAACCACAGGCTGGTTGGAGTAAACACGGATCTGGGTGGTCTCTCCGGCACGCTGGACGTATCTCTTGCCGCACAGATGCACCATGGGCTCCTTGTTCCAGTATGCCTTATAGACATAGTAGCTGTCCTTCTTGGTCTTGCGGTCGATGGTCACGAGACCCTTATTGTTGCGTCCTGCCACACCGCCCTCATTTCTGGCGGCACAGCCAAAGTCAAACATATTCCAGACGTGGCTGGACCAGATCCAGGGACGATCTGCCAGAACTTTCGCCATATGCTCATGATAAAGGGCCTGATATTCCTCGCTGTAATCCTTGCAGGCAGGATTCGGTCCGTGATAGGTGATGATCCCTTCACAGCCGTACTCCGATACGCCGAGGCAGATGTCCGGATGTGCCTGATGGAACATATCCAGCCATGGACCGTTGTCTTCCATCTTTCCGCCGTACCAGCCGAAGTAATGGTTATAGCTCTCGGTATCCGTAATATGGTGCATGGGACTCTCCACCGGCGTCATGGATACATGGGCGATGGTGGTCAGTCTGGTGGGATCCAGGCTCTTGGCCAGAGCGTTCAGCTCCTTATGATTCTCCACCAGCTTCTCGGAAATACCGCCGATCAAGATTTCATTGGACACGCCCCAGAAACAGATGGAAGGATGGTTATAATTCTGAATGATCAGCTCCTTCATCTGGCTGATACAATTCTGATGGGCATCCGGATCCTTATTGAATACACTGATGAAAGGAATCTCAGCCCATACCACAAAGCCCAGTTCATCGCAGGCGTCATAGAAATCCTGGGAATGCTGATAATGAGCCAGACGAATGGTGTTGGCGCCCAACTCCTTGATGATCTGAGCATCCTTGTAATGATCCTCGCGGGTCAGGGCATTGCCCTTGTAAAGCTGGTCCTGATGACGGCTTACGCCACGCAGAGGG